>CAZSUK010000756.1:0-10436 GCA_964609355.1 uncultured Acidobacteriaceae bacterium
GGATAACACGATCTCCCAAATCCAAACCAACGCTTCTTTCCGGCTTGGCAACTTTCACTTGTTGATTCTGTTTGCTAATCTTCTTCATGGCTGGTCTCCTTTTGCACCTCGAGTGCGTTCCGGAAAGCTTAGCTCTTCCGCGAGACCAGCCGTCTCATCCCATCTAAAGCCGGGTACGGCAGTGTCAATTTACGGCACGGCTGAACCCGTGCCCTTCCAGGAGGCACCGGGTTTTCACGCAGACACTAAAGGCCGTACCCTTCAACAAACAGAGTTTCTCAGCGACCGTAAAGCCGATCACTTCATCCAGGCTATATGGCCTGCGCAAGTTCGGCAATGCGACGGCGGAGATAGCGTAGTTCGACAGCGTTGGTGGTAAGTGCGAGCCCGCGCTGGTAACTTTCAAGCGCCTCGCGGTTGCGTCCCATACGGCGCAACAGGTCGGCACGGGCGGCGTGATACAGGTGATAGGAATCGAGTTCGCCTTCAGCGCCCAGGCTATCGATCATAGCCAAACCTCGTTCGAGGCCTTCGCTCATAGCGATGGCGACTGCCAGATTCAGGGATACGACGGGTGAGGGCTGGCATCGGTGGAGCATGACATAAAGACCGGCGATCTGCTTCCAATCGGTTTCCGTGGCAGTCCGAGCTTCGGCATGGACGGCGGCGATGGCGGCCTGCATCTGATAGGGACCGAAGTTGCGGCGTCCCAATGCGCGCTCCACCCATGCGATTCCTTCGACGATTTGCTCCTGGTGCCAAAGCGAGCGATCCTGCTCTTCGAGGGTGAGCAGTTGCCCATCGGCAGTGGAGCGCGCGTCCCGGCGGGAATCATGCAACAACATCAGAGCGAGGAGCGCCATGTTTTCAGGGTTTTGGGGCATGAGTTCCAACAGGGTACGCGCCAGTCGAATGGCTTCCGCGCAAAGCTCCCGGCGTACAAGATTGTCGCCAGAGGTGGCCGAGTAGCCCTCGTTAAAGACAAGATAGAGGACAGCCTGCACTGCGGAAAGCCGTTCGGGTAAGGCTCCCGCGTCGGGCACCTGATAGGGGATACGAGCCTGCTGGATCTTGCGCTGAGCACGGACCAGCCGCTGCGCCAGCGTCGACTCAGGAAGCAGAAAAGCGCGGGCAATCTCGGCGGTGGTAAGTCCCCCCAGGGTTCTGAGGGTAAGTGCAACTTGGGCCTGCTTGTTGATGGCCGGGTGGCAACAAGTGAAGATGAGACTCAGGCGGTCGTCTTCAAAGGGGCGGCTCATTTCTTCGTCAATCGTGCAGGTGCGCGATTCGTACTCATAAAGAACCTGGTTTTCGTTGTTTCTGCGCGTCTGTTCGCGGCGGGCGTAGTCGATGAGTTTGCGACGGGCTGTGGCCGTGATCCAGGCAGCGGGATTGTCAGGTACACCGTCGGCTTGCCAGTTTATGACGGCGGCGGCAAAGGCGTCCTGCATTGCTTCTTCTGCCAGGTCGAAGGAGCGAGAGACGCGAATGAGGCCGGCGATAATGCGCCCCGACTCCTGACGGAAGACCGATTCGACGGTGGCACGGTGATCATGCATTCACGGGCGCACGCTGAGGGAATTCGCGAAGGGGCCGGACCTCGATACACCCGGCAATACCCGCACAGGCAGTGGGTATTTTGGCTGCCCAGGCCAGAGCTTCATCAAGGTCCTTACAGTCGAGGATGTAGTATCCGGCTAACTGCTCTTTGGTTTCGGCGTAGGGGCCATCGGTGATCAGCGCGTCACCATCCTGCAACCGGAGCACGGTGGCGGTGCTGCTGGCCTGGAGCGGGTCGGCAGCACAGAGGATGCCGCGACGCCGCGCTTCCTCCATGAGAGCACCGTGGGCGGCGGCGACAGCTTGCATATCGTCTGGCGTCACCGCATCGTTTTCCTGCGAGTAAATCAACATCATGTAGCGCATCGGGGCCTCGTGTTCACACCTGCGGAAAATCCGGGTGAGTTTTTACTTCGCAGATCTGGCCGGCGTGTCTCATCGTGTGGGATGCGACCGCCAACAGCCATTGATAGCCATCCCATGGGCCAAAGATGGGATGCGGTCTCACCCGCCCGCGAAGCAGCGGCGCTCCCAGCAGTTGCATGGTTTGTTCGCGACCGGCCATAAACAACTCGAGTGCCTCAGGCCCGGTCCAGCGGCTGACCGGGCAAACCGGTGTAGGAGCCTTCACTCTGATAGAGCGTTTTGGCACCTCGCTGATGATGAAGTCATCCACTTCTTTTTCTTTGCGGCCAGGTTCCGCTTCGGGGCAGTCGATCATGTTTCCAATAATGGCATGGACCCGCCCTTCGATGAGCACCAGGTGTTCCAGGATGTCGGCGATCGACCAGGTATCGTTATCGGGCCGGAAGTTCCACTGTGCAGCGGATAACGTGCTTACCGATTCGACCAGATAACCGCGGGCGACAGCGAGATGGCGCGAGGCTGTGATGATTTCTTCGGTGGTGAGCGAGTTTTCTGAGAGCGTAGAAGCAGTAGGCGTCACGGTGGCTCCTTTGGCAGAGGGTTCAGGGTTTCTGGCGACGCGAAGGTTCGCTCCGGCGTCGCCCAGGAGCTAAGAGAAGACCATGATGGGTCGCACTTCAATTGACCCGTAGCGGGCCGCTGGGATGCCGGACGCCATGGCGGCGGCTTCGTCGATATTAGCCGCATCGACCAGATAATAGCCGCCGAGCTGCTCTTTGGTTTCGGCGAAAGGACCGTCGGTGGTAAGGACCTTTTTGTCGCGTACACGGACCGTCTTGGCAGTAGCGACGGGCTGCAGCGCGTTTCCGCCCTTAATCGCGGCGGCGTGCTTTTTGCCGAACGCGCCGTACTCAGCAAATTCATCTTCGGGATAGCCGGTGGCGAAGCGGGATTCGGCTTCGTAGATCAGGACTAGATATTGCATTTTCTGTTCCTCCTGCCCTAACGACGTTTGGCCTAGTCAGAATCGACAGGTGGGAAAAATAAATTTTTATACCTTAACCGGAAAACCCAGGTCTCAAAAGCGAGACCTGGGCCACCCACTCGTGGGGTTGAGGACAGATTTGTTTATGGCGAGCGAAGTTTTAGTTCGCCTGGAGTTTCTGCATCAGGGCTTGCAGGTCCATCTGGTTCCAACCCTCCATGACCTGGTTGCCCTTCACGATCAAGAAGGAGGATCCCTCCAGGGTTCCCTTCTTGCCCGTGGCCGCGAAGCCGAGATGGTCGCCCAAATGGGTCATCGATACACGCCAGCGAACGGCTACACGGTCACCTTCGGTGACAATGTCCTCTACGTCGACGTGGAGATCAGGGAAGGCACCGCAAAATGTTCGATGAACAGCCTTGAAAGGTTCGGGACCGACGAGAACCGTGTCCGCATCAGGAAAGCCGTGGGACTTGCCTTTCGGGTGGAACATTTCGTCAATCGCTGCTTCGCTCTTCTGGTTCCAGACCTGCTCAAACCAGCGCCTCAGGAGAAGTTTGTTAGCGTCAGACATGGCACCCTCCAATGTGCGGAGAGTATAGCCCTTACGTCAGCTTAGTGCAGACACAGGCCAAGGTTTCATAGGGAAAAGTGACCTCGGCTTTAGCAGCAAGCTCTGGATAGGCGGCAATCACTTCTTTTAACTGAGACGTAACACGCACTCGCTGGTCCATTGGGAGCGCCGCCATGAAGCTTACAGACAAGACACGGTCGACGATCACTTTCTCGGGCGGCCCGGTGTGGGAGTGAGGGAAACGCTTCTCGCGCAGATCGGTAAATCCAGGGACGGGAAATACGTCTCTCCATTTTTGGGAGTGAAAGCGGGGAACATCGCCCTCAAACGGCTTCATGATGCGGGTCAATGCGGCGACCCAGGGTACCGTGTCGTCGCGAACGTTCCAGACCAGGCCCAAGGCTCCACCCGGCTTGAGGACCCGACGAATTTCCTTGAGCGCCTCAGGGGTAGAAAACCAATGAAAAGACTGCGCGCATACAACCGCATCCAGCGAAGCGTCGTCGAGGGGGATATGTTGGGCAAAACCGCTCCGCGCGTCGACTTGGGGGTACTGGCGGATGAGTTGCTCTAACATCGCCGGAACGGGCTCGACGGCGATGACGGTTGCGCCCGTTGCCAACAACCGAGGCGAAAACTTGCCCGTACCCGCGGCGAGATCGAGCGCCGTCTTGCCCTTGCTTAGCCCAAGATCGTGGATCAACCAATTTTCTATTTCCGGCGGATAGTCCGGGCGGCCCTCAACATAGGTAGCCGCACCGGCGCGAAAGCCTTTTTCTGCCAGGGGATGAATGCTCATTTCCCGCCCGTGTAGAAACTGTAGTTAGCCTTGTAGGGTACTCGTTCTTCGCCGCCAGTGCAGGCCGCAGCAGGAGCAGAGCCCCCATGGGTATCTGTCCGCCCAATGTAAGTGACGTTCGCCAGCTTGCCGATTCCACTCCCCGGAACAGCTTGTAACAATAACGATGGCACAGAAGAACCATCGGATGCGGGACGGTTGGCAATGGCTTTGCCTTTTACTTCGCTGCCGTCGTTCAGCCGCCAGGTTGGTCCCGCAAAATGCGTGCCGATGACCGCGCCGAGTTCGTCCAGCAACTTTGCATCGGGCGCCTTGAGCGTCCAGTGGCCATCGGTACAGGAGTAGACCTGGAAGCCTTCTCCGATTGCGCTGAGAAATAAGGCCACACCGGGAGGTGGTTCTACCGAGATAGTTGCGGGTTGGCTCTGATAATAGGCGATGTCTTTGGCCGCTCTGGTTTCCACATCCGGCTTTTGTAAGAAGCCCAGATCACGAAACCAATCGATGAAGCGGAATTGCCAGGTGCCGAACGGGATACCGTTGCGGTCGGTCAGGCCGCCACTCATATGGCTACCATCGGGCAAAGGGTCGCCGGGATGGCGGCCATTAGCATAGATGTGCATCTCGAGATTGGGCACGCGGAGCGCCAGCATGGCCGCAAAATACTCGTCGGCCCAGATGGCGTGGATCTGATCGTCCGAGCCGGCAGAGGCAATAAATGAAGGCGGAACGTTGCGGGGGATAGGCGGCGCGACACGATTGCGAGCGAAGGGCGTGGGACCAGGGTAGATGACGCCTACAAAGTCAGGGCGTGAGGAAACGCCCGCCAAAGGATCGCCGGCGGCGCTGTTCTTTTTATCGAAGTCGTCGTACAGCACTGCAGCCGCAGAGGCTAGTTCGGCGCCCGCGGAAAAGCCCATGATGCCGATCTTGTTTGGGTCGAGGTGGAAGTCTTTCGCGTGCGCTCGCACTAGGCGGATGGCCTGCTGTGCGTCGTAGACCTCGTCGGTACGGGGATCGTATCCGTCGCGGCGCAACCGGCTCCGCAGGATGATGGTGTTGACGCCATAGTTATAGAAGAAGGGGACAAAATCTGCGCCTTCGGAACCGACGTTGAGGAAGTTATGGCCCCCGCCAGGTACGAGGATCACGGCGGCGCCAGTGTTGAGCCCGGTTTCGACGGTGTGCACTTCGATGGAAGGGTTGTGTATGTTGACGATGCTGTTGATTCTGCCTGGCACCGCCTGGCTCATGTTGTGTTGCTCGGCCTGGTTGACCTTCTCCTTGTTGAGGAAAGGCGACCCGGGCGGGTACAGCGTCATGACTACTCCGCCGGCCAGGATGGTTTGCGGAGCATAGGGCGCATAGGTGGATGGATTTTGCGCGGCGCAAACGGCCATTACGAACAGCGGCCAGATTATGGTTTTCTTTTTGGTCATGATTCTCAGCCTTGTCCGGGTAACACGTGAATGGTGTGCAGCCATATCTCTACTGTTTGAGGCCAGGTGGTCACGGGAAGCTCGGTACGGCGCAAACCGTAACCATGTCCGCCCTGGGCGTAGATGTGTAGTTCTGCTGGTACCTTGGCGTTCTTGAGCGCGAGGAAATAGACGATTGAGTTTTCTACGTGGACGGTATCATCCTCCGCCTGAACGAGGAAGGTGGGCGGAGTCTCGGCAGTAGGATGAATGTCCGCGTTGGGAGCAAAGTTCTGATCGGCGAGGGCGAGATAGGCCGGGTAGACTATGACGGCAAAGTCGGGGCGGCAGCTGAGCTTGTCAGAGGCGTCGATCGGATCGTAGAACCTCTGGTCGTAGTGGGTGCTGAGCGCTGCCGCAAGGTGGGCCCCGGCGGAGAAGCCGAGGACGCCGATGCGGTTGGGATCGATGTGCCACTCAGCGGCGTGGGCGCGAACGATCCCTACAGCGCGCTGAGCATCCTGCAAGGGCGCAGATGATTTGGGGTAGGGTCCGGGCTCGGGCACGCGGTACTTAACCAGAATGCAGGTGATGCCCGCCGAGTCTAGCCAATCGCATACTTCTGTGCCTTCGAGGTCGATGGCCAGGATGCTGTAACCGCCGCCGGGAAAGACGACGACCGCTGCGCCGGTGTTTTTGTCCTTAGGGGTGTAGAGAGTGAGCGTGGGTTTCGAAACGTTGCCGATACGAATTACGGGCTTGCCCGCGGGGCGATTGTCTTTGCCTGTTGTGATGTCACCCTCTGGTAAAGGATTGGGCTGCGCGCCAGGCGCACCGTTCGGCCACAAGGGCATGGTTAGATGATCAGGAGCTGGCGGCCAGGACGGCGTTTGTGCGAAGAGAGCAGTGGAGACGGCCATGAGAGCAGCCGAGATCAGCAAGCGCATGGAAACCTTTCCAACCGCAGCCATGATCGCAGCCGGGAGGTCCTCGACGCAAGATCGTGCCAATCCGTTGTGTAGCCCCGGACTTTAGTCCGGGGAAGCGGGATTTCAAGCGGATACCGCGGGTAAAAGCATCCGCCCCCCGCTCGGTAGCCGCTTCAAGCCCGCGAGAACGTTCCAGCAAAAACTGCGGGCTTTAGCCCTGGTGGCTACGACGCAAGCGGTTTGCGACTTCTTCCGCGCCTGGAAGCCATCAGTCGTGCCTCCCCAATCGTTTATTCCGCTAAGAGGTCAGCAGGTCTTCGATGCGGACCGGAAGTTCGCGGACACGAACACCAGTCGCGTGGTGCACGGCGCTGGTGATAGCTGCCGCGATGCCGGCCAGGCCGATCTCTCCTACGCCGCGCGCGCCGAGCGGGTTCAACACCTTGTCTGGATAGTCGAGAAAAGTGACGTCGATTTCCGGAGCGTCTGCGTTGGTGGCAACGATGTAGTCGGCGAGATTGTTGTTGATAGGCACTCCGAAACGGGGGTCGTAGACGGTTTCCTCAAACAGGGCCATGCCAACACCCATGACGACCGCACCCTCAATCTGGTTGCGGGCCGGCTTGGGATTGAGAATGTGGCCAGCATCAATCACCGTGACCACGCGCGAAACACGCAGACGAGCGGTCTCAGGCTGCCAGGTCACCTCTGCAAATTGTGCTCCAAATGAGTGACTGGAGTGCTTGCGATTTGGATTGCCAAAGGTGCCCTCGGATTTTCCGTTCCCTGATGCGGCACGAACATTGGCGTCGGTGAGGATCTGATCAAACCGCACACCCGAGTCTGGAGACTTGCCCTTGAGATGAACGCAGCCATCCGTAAAGGCCATCGACTCCGGCTTCTGCCCCGCAAATGCAGGGTTCCTGCCCTGGATGGCGATCATGAAGAGCGTCTGTTGCGCCTTTTCGATGGCTTCGAGGACTGGCGGGATGACCGAAGCGGTGGCCCAGGAGCCGCCGGAAATGGGACCCGGCGGAAGATCCGAATCTCCGAGGACGACTTCGATCTTGTGGTGGGGAATCCCGGTTTTATCCGCAACAATCTGCGATAAGACGGTGTACGTACCGGTGCCGATATCCTGCGTAGCACAGGAGACGCGTGCAGTGCCATCATCGCGCAAGTCAACGCTGGCTTCTGTGCCCATACGCTCGGCAATCCAGGAACAGCCGGCTACTCCCCAGCCCAGGATCAAGCCATCCTTTTTCATTGACCCTACCTGCGGCGTGCGCCGGGACCAGCCAAATTTCTCGGCGCCCACATTCAGACACTCCACCATATGGCGCGAAGAGAAGGGCAGATTGAGGCCTTCGTCTTTCTGAGGCTCGTTGAGCAGACGTAGCTTGATCGGATCCATGTTCAGCTTGATGGCCAGCTCATCCATGGCCGACGCGAGCGCGAAGAGGCCAGGAACGGCGCCGGGCCCACGCATCGAGGTCGGGGTGCCAACATTGCGGCGGACCAGGCCGGAGGTGGCGCGTAGGTTCGGGGTGCTGTAGCTGTAGGCCGTGGCTTCGCTGCAACCCTCGGAATAGTCGTCGAGGATGGAAGTGTGGTTGAGCGAGTCGTGCATCAGGGAGACAAGTTTGCCGTCGGGCGTGGCTCCCAGGCGGATACGCTGCTGGGTGCGCGGGCGATGGCCGACGCTCTGGAACATCATGTCGCGAGTTAACACCAGCTTGACCGGTCGGTTGAGGTTGCGTGCTGCAGACGCGGCGATAGCACAGTGCGTCCACGGCCAAAGCTTGCCGCCGAAGCCTGAACCGAGAAAGCGGGAGATAACGCGGACATTCTCCTGCGGAACGCCGAGCCATTGGGAGAGGACGTCGCGGCTGTTCATAACCGCCTGCGAGGTTTCGTATAGGGTGAAGTTTTGTCCGTCCCAGACGGCGACACTGGCATGCAACTCAATCGGGTTGTGGGTCTCGGTGGGGGTGACATAGGTCTCATCCACTTTGACCGCAGAGGACTGAAAAGCAGGCTCGGGGTCGCCGCGCTTACTGTCTTCCTTTGGCTTCTCGTCGGTTTCCAGGTGATCGCGGACATCGGGTTTCTGGCTGTTATACGTAACCTTGACGGCACTGGCAGCGGCCACGGCTTGCTCAAACGTAAGTGCCACCACGGCGGCGACGTATTGTCCGTAGTAATGGACGGTGTCGTCTTCGAAAGGCGGGCGGCGCTCGTCAACGATCCCGGTAAAGTCCTGAGCAGGCGCGGTGCGGAAGAGTTTGCCCAGGTTCTGGCGGGTATAGACGGCCTTGACTCCGGGCATGGACTCGGCACGGCTGCTATCGATCGCGGTGATGGTGCCACTTGCAATCGTGGCGCATACCGGGACCGCGTAGAGCATGCCAGGGAAATTGTGATCCGACGTATACATGGCTACGCCGCTGACTTTGAGCGGGCCATCGACGCGTGGCAAGCCGGCATTGGTTTTGGGAGGGAGATTGAGTAACGATGCCATGGGCTTTCTCCTGCTTACGCGGTTGCGAGGGTAAGAGCGTGCGTGATGCAACGCTTGGCCAGGGGGATCTTGAAGGCGTTCTGGCTCTGCGGTCGCGCGCCGTGCAGGGCTGCCTCGGCGGCCTGGCGGAAGAGTTTTTCATCGGCTGCCTTGCCGTGGAGGACCCGTTCCGCCTCGAGTGAGCGCCAGGGCCTGGTTCCTACACCGCCGAGGGCGACGCGGATGTAATCCAGTTTGCCGCCGTTGACCACGGCCACGATCGCCGCGGAGGAGAGGGCAAATTCGTAGGAAGCACGGTCACGCAGCTTGAGATAGATCTGCTTGCTGCCGGCTTTGGGCGCTGGGAGCGTCACCGCGGTGATAAGTTCGCCAGGCTCAAGAACCGTTTCGCGCTGCGGTGTGCTGCCGGGGACGAGGAAGAAATCAGCGATGGACACATCGCGTTCGCCTTTCGCACCCTGGATGTGAATAGTGGCTTCGAGGGCGGTAAGAGCGACGTTCATGTCGGAGTGGTTGGTCGCGATGCAGTCCTTACTGGTGCCCAGGATGGCGAGCGTACGATTTTCGCCTTCTATGGCAGAACAGCCGGAGCCAGGGGTGCGCTTGTTGCAGGCCATGGCCTCGTTACGGAAATACATGCAGCGGGTGCGTTGCAGCAAATTGCCGCCGGTGGTAGCCATGTTGCGCAGTTGCGCGGAGGCACCCTGGAGCAGGGCCTGGGAAAGCACGGAGTAGTCGCTCTCCACGACCGGATGATGAGCCAGGTCGGAGTTGCGGACCAGCGAGCCGATCTTCAAGCGGCCGTCGGGAAGCTTCTCCACCAGGTCAAGCGGAAGGCGATTGATGTCAATGAGCCGGCTGGGGCGCTCGACGTTCAGCTTCATCAAGTCGAGCAGGGTGGTTCCGCCGGCTATGAATTTGGCTTGCGCCTGGGTACCGCCCTCGATGGCCTGCGGCACGCCGGTTGCCCTGGTATAGGTGAACATCTCCATGGTGCACCTCCTATGCTTGCTGGCGAACGTCCTGTATGGCAGCGACGATGTTGGGGTAGGCTCCGCAGCGGCAAATGTTACCGCTCATGAGCTCTTTCACGTCCGCGTCAGAGGGGCCGCACTTCTCTTTGAGGAGAGCGGCGGCGGACATAATCTGGCCCGAGGTACAGTAACCGCACTGATAGCCGTCGTGCTTGAGGAAGGACGCCTGGACGGGATGCAGGCTGCCCGGCTGACCAAGGCCTTCGATGGTAGTGATCTCATCCTCTTCATGCATGACGGCCAGGGTCAG
>CAZSUK010000757.1:0-2858 GCA_964609355.1 uncultured Acidobacteriaceae bacterium
TATCTGAGAGATGGGACCAGGGGTCTTGTTTTCAAGGACAAAGTGACCTGTTCCCGAGAAGGCGCGTCTCTCGGGGAAGACATCAATATTGGCGTCGACGGCGATGATTTTGGGTTGCGGAATGTTCTCATACTTCTTGTAGTCACGCTCATATTGGGCCTGGATTTCGCGCTGCGCCTTGCTGTTCAGGTATTCGTTCAGTACGTGACCGTTGTAGAAAAACCAGCAGCCGCTGCCGATGGCAATGAGCAGGAAGCAAGCGGCAGCGGGGACGAGGCGCCGCCCGCGCTGGCCCGCGAGACGAAAGCGGCTGGCCCAGGAGTCATCCGCACCTCGCGCCGCAAGTGCAATCGAGACCACACCAAGAAAAGCCGAGATCGACAGCCAATAAGTGATGGACCAGAAAATTGCAGGAACGAAATGGCCGTATCCGTTCATGTCTGAGTAGGTGTAATCGGGAGTGCTGCCGAAAAGGTAAAGAGTATTTTCCCAGCCATGGGTGACAAGAATAGGGGTGAGGACGAAGAGCCCGATCACGACACCATGGGCGATGAACTTGTTACCGATAACGGTCTGCAGGAACAGAGCCAGCAGAGTGAATGTGAGGATGTGGGGAAAGGTGATGAGGTAAAGCTGTTTGAAGTATTGGAGCAATTCGTAATGGTAGTAGCCCGCGCTCGTCTGGCTGAAGATGCCGCAGACCATCACGATGGTGAGCAGCAGAAGCTCAATCACGGCGAGTGCGGACAGTTTGGAGAGCCAGTCGATCGACTCCCGCACGGGCAGCGCATCGTGAATGCCGTCGAACTGGATATCGCGTTCACGCCAGACCAACTCGCCGGCGTAGAGGGTTGCGATAATGAGGAAGAAAAGAGCTGAGCTGCCCTGGACCACCTGCACCATCAGGAAGGTGACTGGATAGACGTTATTCTCTTGTCTGCGGCCCGCGAAGTGCCCATTGGCGAGCACGAAAACCAGCATGGCGCCGACGATACCCCAGAACGGAAACTCGTGCAGGATATCGTTGATGCGCAGCCGGGTGAGAGTCAGGAACTGCGACCAGCTGGTCCCGGAACTGAAGGATGGGTGGACCACGGGCAATCTTGATGCCACCAGCGAACGCTGAGGCCTAGCGTCGGCTGGGTCGATTTCAGCGTCGCGGGCGGCTTTGCGTCCACGGGATGCTGCCGTCAGCGCCTCAACGGAAAAGGGGAACAGCAGGTAGGCGGCAATAAGCGAGAGCAGGCCAACCGAACTCCAGACCATCCGGTTGTAGAGAAAGACTCCGGACCACGGCAATTGCAGTGTGTTCTTTTCGACCACGGTCCAATAGCGGGTGACGCTATCTAAGAGGCGAAGGCCGACAGGGTCGAAGATGGCACTCCAGAAGTGCTCGAGTGAACCGGTGGCCGCAAAGATGGCGTTCACGATGAGGTAAACGAGGAAGACAACGACGCCCTGCAGGTACATCACAAATAGCTTGCGTGTGAGCGCGGCAACGGTGAAGAAGAGCGATCCAAGAAAGAAAATCTGCACCACGGGGACGGCCAGGAATGCATGTAGATACCAGCCCAGGTGGCCTGGGGCGATACGGACGTGATCCGCCCAGGGAGCAAGCGTGCCGAGGGCCTCTCCGATGACCATTCCGCTAAAGCATAAGAGCGCGGTGACGAAGGATCCCGCCCAGCGGCCTCCGAGGTAGGCGAACTTGGTGATCGGCTTGGTGAAGATGATTTGGTAGGTATTCTGCTGGAAGTCGCGCAGGATCGATGAACCGAAGATCGCCGCCATGACCAGCATGCCAAAAAAACTTAATAAGGTATAGAGGATGCTGGTGGTGAACGGGCCGTTGAGCAGGATCTTATCGTTGCCCGGGTTAAGAAAGTCCTGGGCGGCGATGGAAAGAAAACTGATTGTGAACCAAAGCGCGAAGTAGACGTAGGTAGAGACACTTTTGAGCCGCAACTTTATTTCGAACGAGAAAAACTCCCAAAACAATGCCATTGGTTTCTCCGCGTTCAGTTTTTTGCGTGCCTGGCAAGGTTGAGGAAGTACACGTCTTCAAGATCCGAAGCAACGGGCAAGAAGCCGTCTCCGGGATTCGATTCAGAATAAATACGAACCTCGTGGAGACCTCCGGTCAGATGGGTAGAGAGAAGCTGGAAATTCGTCTCCAGTGCGCGGAGTTCGTCATCCGTCGCAACCACCTTGCTCCAGATCTTGCCCTTCAGCGCATCGAGAGCTTCTGTCGGCACTCCCTCCAGCAACAGTTCTCCGTTTGCGATGATGGCCATCCGGGGACAGAGTTCGCGCACATCCTCGACGATATGGGTGGAGAGGATCACCGTCACATCACTGCCGATCCCACTGAGCAGGTTCAGGAAGCGATTGCGCTCCGCTGGATCCAGACCTGCTGTCGGCTCATCCACGATGATCAGCTTCGGGTTCGCCAACAGCGCCTGCGCGATTCCGAAACGCTGCTTCATGCCGCCGGAGTAGGTGCCCAGCGGCTTTTTGCGCGCGCTCCAGAGGTTGGTCTGGTTCAGCAGCGCATCCACCATCTGGTTGCGCTCGGTTCGGTTGGTGATGCCTTTCATCACTGCCAGGTGCTGCAGCATGGCCAATCCCGATATCTTCGGATACACGCCAAACTCCTGCGGCAGATAGCCCAGCAGTTTGCGAACGGCGGTCTTATCCTTCAGAACGTCAATGCCGTCTAACTGAATTTCACCCGCATCCGGATCCTG
Organism: uncultured Acidobacteriaceae bacterium; assembly: GCA_964609355.1. Classification (GTDB taxonomy): domain Bacteria; phylum Acidobacteriota; class Terriglobia; order Terriglobales; family Acidobacteriaceae; genus PALSA-350. The sequence continues at coordinate 2,748 of CAZSUK010000757.1, forward strand.
CAGCGTCGCGATGGTGCGCATTAGCGTGCTCTTGCCCGCGCCGTTGGGGCCCAATAAGCCGAACATGCAGTTGCCTACGGTGAGTGATAGATTTTTAAGTGCTTTGACCCC
>CAZSUK010000758.1:0-2537 GCA_964609355.1 uncultured Acidobacteriaceae bacterium
CCGCCTCGAATTCGAGTGGCGGCAAGGCTACGAGGCCAGTATCGCCGCGCGCGCCGCATACCAAGCCCTTGCGGCCAATCGCAACGCGCGGGTTGAGCTGCTCGATGCGGCGCTAGAGCGGCTGGAGAGCGCCGAGGCGGCCAAATCCAGGACCATGGCGAAGATCGAGAGGCTCGAGGACCACCTACTCAGCCGCAGTTGACGCTCATGATCGGCAATAGACTTTGATCGTCGATTCCGACGAACGGAATCAGCTCGCGTGCATTGAGGGCGATATCGAGCGCGAGCGAAGCGCCCCGTAGAAGCCCGTCCATGCCCCCAAACCCGGCGCATGGTGCTGGAGCCTGCGGGCGACCGGGGCGCCGGGTATAGTGTGCGAATCAGCGCGAAACCATCTCGATGAAGTGCGTCTATCACCCCGGCTACGCCGTCACCCTGCCGCCCGGCCATCCCTTCCCGATTTCCAAATCCGAGATTTTGAAGGAAATCGTGCTGCGGGAAGGGCTCGTCGCCGGCGGCGACCTTCTGGTTCCGGAACCCATCGATCTCGATTCGCTCGCGCTCATTCACACGCGCGAGTACCTCGCCAAGCTCGATGGCCCGGGATTGTCGGGCGCCGAACAGCGGCGACTCGGCCTGCCGTGGTCGGATGCATTGTGGCTGCGCTCGCGGCTCGCCACCGGCGGAACGCTGCTCGCGGCACGCGTCGCGCTCATTGAAGGGATCGCCGCGAACCTTGCCGGCGGCACCCACCATGCGTTCGCCGATCACGCCGAAGGATTCTGCGTGGTGAACGATGTTGCCGTGGCCATTGCGAAGCTGCGCGAGGAGGGACGTATTGAGCGCGCTGTGGTCATCGATCTGGACGTGCATCAGGGCAACGGCACTGCGGCGATTTTCGAGCACGTCGCGGAAGTGTTCACGTTCTCGATGCATGGCGAGAGAAACTATCCGCTGCAGAAGATGCGTTCGAATCTCGATATCTCTCTGCCGGTGGGGATGGGCGATGCGGACTATCTCGACGTCCTAGGGGAGCATTTGCCCGACGTGCTCGAGCGTTCGCGCGCCGACATCGCTTTTTATGTGGCGGGCGTCGACGTCGCGGCCGGCGACCGCTACGGCAAACTCGCGCTGAGCGAGGACGGCATCCGGCGCCGCGACGAGCAGGTGATTGGTTCGGTGCGGACTCGCGGAATGCCGCTCGTGATCGTGCTGGCGGGCGGCTACGCCGCTTCGCGCGCACGGACCGCGCAACTGCACGTGCATGCCATCCGCGCGGCTACCGGCCGGAGTGCGGTCGCTTCAATAATGGATGCCGGCGCGTCGGTATAGCGCTGCGAGCAGCCAGATCGGCCCGATGAGCAGAAATTGCAGGTCCTTGAAGAAGGACGGCCGCTTCCCTTCGATGGCGTGACCGACGAATTGGCCGAACCACGCCAGGACGAAAACCGCCGCCGATACCGCCCATAACGGCACATGCGCGAGCTGGCTCAGCGCGTCGACCGAGAACAGCATCGCGGCGAGCACCGGCAGGATGCCCAGGGCGAGAGGCATGGAGAGCAGGGCGTAGTAAAGGACCGCCGCAGCCACGGCATAGCTCGCCCAGTTCGCATAGTCGAGCTGGGCACGGCCCGGTGCCGGCAGCGACCACAACAGTCCGATCAATGACCAGACGATGAGCGGTACGCAAATCCAGTGCAGCGCCTTGTTGACCGGATGCCGATGGCTCACGGCGTACTCGTCCAGCCAATAGGCGGTCCCTCGCATGGTGCTTATCCTTCAGCGGCCGTAGAGCGCGGTAAAACGGGTCGCGGCGAGCGAGTGGGCCTTGGCCGCCGCGTCGACCTCGCGCGCGGAGACACCTGCCGGCAAGGCGAGGTGCTCGGTCGCGAGAGCGTACAGCGTGAGCACATAGTGATGCGGCTTGTCGTGCGACGGCGGGCACGGGCCGCCATAGGCGGCGAAGCCGAAGTCGGTGCGCCCTTGCATCGCCCCGGTAGGCAAGCTACCTCCGGGATTTCCCGCGCCCGGCGGCAACGCCGTGACCCCGGCCGGAATGTCGTAAATCGCCCAGTGCCACCAACCCGACCCGCCGGGGGCGGCGGGGTCATACATGGTGACGGCGAAGCTCTTCGCGCCGCTCGGCGCGCCGCTCCAATGAAGCGGCGGCGACACGTTTCCACCCCGGCAACCGAAGTCGTTGTAGACCTGCTCGACGGCGAAGGAGCCGCTCGCGACGACCGCCGTGCTCTCGAGCTTGAAGTTCACGTCGCCGAAGGCGCGGGCGCCCATGAACGCGAGGGCGCCCGCCAGTACGAATGGTAGCGGGGCAGGCCGAAGACCCACGGCCCGCTCGCTAGGATCAGGCCGGCACCGCCATCAGGCCTTTCAGCTTACTGATGGCATTGGTCTCGACTTGACGCACGCGCTCGGCGGAAATGCCGTACTCGTCCGCAAGCTCGTGCAAGGTCGCCTTGTCGTCCGTCATCCAGCGACGCTTCAAGATGTTGCGGCTGCGCTCATCGAGCTTCTCGAGC
>CAZSUK010000759.1:0-4057 GCA_964609355.1 uncultured Acidobacteriaceae bacterium
AAGTAGGGAAGCCGCGGCGGCGAGTGTTAAACGAGACATTGTCATAGCTAGTCCTAACCTGACGCTAAGTGCACTGATATTGCACCTACAGATTAGATCAAGCTTACATCTGCGACGCCCTCAAGAGAAGGAAAGAACCACGGGGGTAACACTGCGGTTTGCTTTGTTAGAATTCGATTTGGTGCAGCAGGTGGAAAGTTTTGTCAGCATGATTGGCGGGGCAGACGGAAAGCCGATCTCCGTCGATCGCCGGATACCTCTCAAAAATCGTTTACAACACCAAATTACAAGGAGTGATATGACCGAAATTGTTGCCGTTCACGCACGCGAGATTCTGGATTCCCGGGGGAATCCGACGGTAGAAGCCGATGTGCTTCTCGCGAGCGGCGCTATGGGCCGGGCAGCAGTCCCCAGCGGGGCTTCCACCGGCGAGCACGAGGCAGTGGAGTTGCGCGACGGCGACAAAGCGCACTACCTGGGCAAGGGAGTGTTGCAGGCAGTAGAGAATGTGGAGAGTGTGATTGCCCCCGAATTGACGGGCATGGATGCGGCCAATCAGCGGCTGATCGATGCCACCATGATCTCCCTCGATGGGACGGAGAACAAGGGGAAGCTGGGCGCCAACGCCATCCTGGCGGTTTCCATGGCCTGCTCGCGGGCGGCAGCGAATGCTCTGCAGATCCCGCTCTACCGCTACCTGGGCGGGGTGAATGCATCCCTGCTGCCGGTGCCGATGATGAACATCATTAACGGCGGCGCGCATGCCGACAACAACGTGGATTTTCAGGAATTTATGGTGATGCCCGTAGGCGCAGAACGTTTCAGCGATGCACTGCGCTGGGGCGTCGAGGTCTTCCACACCTTGAAGGGCGTGTTAAAGAAGCGGGGATACAGCACCTCCGTCGGGGATGAGGGCGGCTTTGCTCCTTCGCTGAAGTCGAATGTGGAAGCGATCGAGGTGATCCTCGAAGCCATTCAACTTGCTGGGTACAAGGTGGGAGAAGAGATCGCCATCGCGCTCGACCCCGCAGCGAGCGAGTTTTTCGATAAAGAGAAGGGACTCTATGTCTTCAAAAAGAGCGACAAGAGCCAGAAGACGAGCGAAGAGTTGACGCGGTTCTGGGAGAGTTGGGTGCGCCAGTATCCGATCATCTCGTTGGAAGACGGGCTAGCCGAAGATGATTGGGACGGCTGGAAGTTCCTAACCAAAGAGCTGGGCGATAAGGTGCAGTTGGTTGGCGATGACTTGTTCGTGACCAACACGGAACGGCTGCAGAAAGGCATTGAAGAGGGCATCGGGAATTCGATCCTTATTAAGGTGAACCAGATCGGGACGGTGAGCGAAACGTTTGAAGCAATCGCGCTGGCCCGTCGTTATGGATACACTTCCGTAATTTCCCACCGCAGCGGCGAGACAGAAGATAGCTTCATCGCCGACCTGGCGGTGGCCACAGGTGCGGGGCAGATCAAGACCGGCTCGGCCTCGCGCACCGATCGCATTGCCAAATACAACCAGTTGCTGCGGATCGAGGAGGAACTGGGGCAAGGCGCGGAGTTCCTCGGCAGAGAAGCAGTGAACGCCGGGGAGTAAACGTGGCATCTAGAAAACCCGTAGTACTCACGATCCTGGATGGTTGGGGCTACCGCGCAGAGCAATTCGCTAATGCGGTCGCTCTGGCCCGCAAGCCTACGTACAACAAGCTGTTGGCTGAATTTCCTAACAGTTTGCTTCATGCTTCGGATCACTTTGTTGGCCTGCCCGATGGACAGATGGGCAACAGCGAAGTGGGCCATCTGAACATTGGGTCGGGGCGCGTGGTGCACATGGATATCACCCGCATCGACGATTTGATTCGATCGGGAGAATTCTTTCGCCATCCGGTGATTGTCGCCGCGCTGAAGCATGCGGGCGAGAAGGGCCGCGCTCTGCATTTGCTGGGCCTGGTTTCTGACGGCGGGGTGCACTCGCAACAGGAGCACTTGCATGCCCTGTTGCTGGCAGCGAAGCAGCATGGGGTGGAGCGGGTTTTTGTCCATGCATTTCTCGATGGCCGCGACACGCTGCCCACCAGCGGTGCCGGGTATCTCGAAAAGCTCCAGCGCAAGATCGACGAAATTGGCGTGGGCAAGATTGCCAGCGTGGGCGGCCGCTACTTTGCCATGGATCGAGACCGGCGATGGGAGCGGGAGAAGAAGGCCTTCGATGCCATGACAGATAAGACGGGCAAGACCGAGGGTGGTGCTCATTCAGATTTCATCGCAAGGGTGAAGGAGTGTTACCACAACGGGATGACGGACGAGTTCGTGGAGCCGTTTGTGGTGGTGGACGCGAATGGGAAGCCGGTGGGCCCGGTGCGGGATGAAGATGCGTGCATTTGCTTCAACTATCGCGCCGATCGCGTGCGCCAGATTACCCGCGTGCTCGCACGGAATAGCGGGCTGACGAAGGACGACGGCAAGAGCTTGCCCGGAGCGGAAGATCAGGACCAGATGATTCCGCCGGCGGAGGTGCCGAAGGGACTGCATTACGTCTGCATGACCCAGTATGACAAGCAGTTCACCTTGCCTATGGTGATCCTGCCCGAATCCATGGAGAACTTGCTGGCGGATATGCTGGCGCAAGCTAATTTGCGCAATCTTCGTATCGCTGAGACGGAGAAGTATGCTCACGTTACTTACTTCTTCAATGGGGGAATTGAGAAGCCGTTTGCGGGGGAAGACCGGGTCCTGGTGCCTTCGCAGAAAGTCGCGACCTATGATCTGGCGCCGGAGATGAGTGCGGCAGGGATTGCGGATGCAGTGATCAAGGCGATTGGTGATCCGGCGTTTGATTTGGTGGTGGTGAATTTTGCCAACGCTGATATGGTCGGGCACTCAGGCAAACTGGAGCCAACCATTCAGGGCGTCGAAACGATTGACGCTTGCCTGGGGCGTATCTATCAGTCGCTCAAGCAGCGGGGCGGGTCGATGCTGATCACTGCGGATCATGGAAACGCTGAGTTGATGGTTGATCCGGTGTCGGGTGGTCCTCATACTTCGCATACTACGAATCCCGTTCCGGTGATTCTGGTGAGTGATGACGCGGCTAAATACCGGTTGCGTGAGGGCGGGTCGTTGCGGGATATTTCGCCTACTCTGCTGGGGTTGCTTGGGCTGGAAAAGCCGGGCCGGATGACTGGCGGAGATTTGCGGGTGCCTTTGGTCTAAGCTTTGCCCGGACCACAAACGCCGGGTGCCCCACACCCCCGATTTCCTGTGGAGTTTCGTGGGTTCCCTGAACTTCATGCGCCTTTCCTTAAAGAAAGGCGCACACGCTGATCTTGCCTCGTCCACTTGCAGGAAATTCGGGGCATCTCGCTCGTTTTTCGCGAGATGTGGGATTCCACTGCTCTCACCCCGAGACTCTTCACGCTCAATCCACAGTTTGAGGTCAACATTCGTCACTCCCACATCTCGCGAAAAACGAGCGAGATGTGGGGCACCCGGGTCCGTAGCAGGGCAAGGTCGCCAAGCAGCCGTGACCGGGGAAGATGTTCTGCAGATCCCTCGGCTACACGCGGGATGACAAGGGAAGAGTGGTTACTCACCTGAAAGATCGCCAAGCGAGAGTTTGTTCTAGGTCTTTTTCTTGGTTTGGAAGTCGTCGAGCTTCTTGTCGAAGGCTTGTCCGAGGATTGAATCGACTTTGTAGGTTCCCTCTGTGGCGCTCGACTTGGCGTAGTAGTCATCCTTGTTTTTGCGCACTTCGAGGATCTGCACTCCAGAGTCGCCGGTCAGTTTTGCAGTTCCAATAGGCGTCGCCTGCGCAAAGCCAGTAGCAACTGCACTCAAGTCCATCTTTGCGCCGGTCAGACTTCGCACCAGATCGTTTACCGCAGTGGCGTCCGCCGGGGAGGCAGATGGCTTGAGGATCTGCCAGCCGTCCTTGGTGCGGTCGAACTCCAGATCCTGACCCTTCTTGAGCAGCTCTACACGGCTTACTTTGTCCGGGTTCAGGGTCAATAGACTCTTGTCACGCAGATCATTCAGACTCTTACCCAGACTGGTCTTGGTATAG
>CAZSUK010000760.1:0-5829 GCA_964609355.1 uncultured Acidobacteriaceae bacterium
CGGCGCCGTGGTCTCAAACCCAATGGCAAAAAACACCACCTGCTTGCTCGGGTTGGCGCGCGCAATCTTCAGGCAATCGATTGGCGAGTAAACCACCCGAACGTCGCCCCCTAGTGACTTGATGGTGAACAGGTCACCCGATGAGCCGGGTACGCGCAGCATGTCGCCGAAGGAGCAGAAAATAACATTCGGCTGGCGGGCAATTGCGTGCGCCTTATCGATCATTTCCAGCGGCGTCACGCACACTGGACACCCCGGTCCGTGCACCAGTTCAATATCTGAAGGTATGAGACGATCGATTCCGTTTTTGACGATGGAGTGCGTTTGTCCGCCGCAAACCTCCATCAGCACCCAGGGACGGGTTTGAATGCGGCGCATTTCGCCCACAATTTTCTGTGCTACGTCGCCATCACGATACTCGTCGAGGTATTTCATTGTCGGAAACCTCCGGGTTCTACTTCTTCCACCACCGGTGACTCCAGTTCGGTGAGCTGATCCAGATCGCGCAGCGCCTGGTAGGTGCGCTCGGCCTCTGCTTCATCGATGCGGCTGATGGCAAAGCCAACGTGCACCAACACATACTCACCAACTTGCGTCTCCGGCACATAATCCAGGCAAGCCTCGCGCACGATCCCGCCGAACTGGACCTTGCCCATGCGCATACCGCCCTGATCAAACGTCTCGATCACTTTGCCGGGGATAGCCAGGCACATATCAGTCTCCTTTGCGCAAACGCTGGTTAGCGATCATGGCCTGCCCCAGAGAAAGCCCGCCGTCGTTGGCCGGCACTTGGGCGTGCAGAAACACCGCAAAGCCGCGACGCCGCAACTCTACCACCGTCCGGCCCAGAAGGTACAGGTTCTGAAAGCTGCCACCGCTGAGGCAAACCCGATTCGGGCCACCTACCTGCGAGCACACCTCGCCGATGGCGGCGCTCAACGTATTGTGAAAGCAGGCAGAAATTTCACTTATGCGCCGGCCCCTTAATAAATCTTTTACGATGGCGGCAATCACGGGACGGAAGTCGAGCTCAATCGGGTCGCCGCCAGTCTCAAAGTCATAGCGTTGCTCGATTCCCCTTCCTGCCGCTGCCTCCAGTGCAATGGCCGCTTGCCCCTCAAAGGTCACTTCCGAAGCAATGCCCAACAGGGCAGCAACTGCATCGAAAAGGCGTCCGCAGGATGACGTCTCGAACGTCTGAATACGGCGCGCCAGCATAGCGTCTACCAGGACGATCTGCTTCTGGTCGATACGCTGGAAGCTTTTCAGATCCGCGGGTATCTGCGGCCCAAAAGTATCCCGTAAGTAGCTGAGGGCCATGCGCCAGGGCTGCCGCACCGCCGCGTCGCCTCCGGGTAGCAGGACGTTGCGGAAATGAGCTAGCCGGGTGAAGCCGGCAAAATCCGCCAGCAGAAATTCGCCGCCCCATATTTTGCCGTCTGTACCAAAACCCGTGCCATCGAGAGCCACACCCAGAACCTGGCCCTGCAAATGATTTTCCGCCATACAACTGGCGATATGAGCATGGTGGTGCTGCACGCCGATGCGCTGCTCAATGCCTGATGCTATCGCCATGCGCGTGCTCATGTAACCCGGGTGCAGATCGTAGGCAGCGGCTCGGGGCGTCACTTTAAAAACCTGCTTCAGATTCGATAACGTCTCCTCAAAGAAACGCATCGTCTCGTAGTTTTCAAGGTCACCAATATGCTGGCTCAGGACGGCGTAACGGCCTTTGGTCAGACAAAAAGTATTTTTGAGTTCGCCACCGAATGCGAGGACTTCTTCCAGCGCCGTGCCTAAATCAATGGCTTGGGGGACAAATCCTCGGGCCCGGCGCAACACTCGTTCTCGTCCCTCGAACGTGCGTACCACCGAATCATCGACCCGGGTTGCAATGTCGCGGTTGTGCAGCAGGAACCAATCGGCAACCGCGCCCAGCTGCAGCATTGCCTCCTGGTTGGTGGTCACGATCGGTTCCTCGCTCAGATTGCCGCTGGTCATCACCAGGGCAGTCCACTCGGAATCATTGTCAGGCGAATCACTGAACAAGAGATAGTGCAGTGGGGTGTAGGGCAGCATCACGCCCAGGGTGTTGTCACCCGGAGCAATGCCGGCGGCCAGTTTCGCCTCTTGCAGCCGTGGGAGGATGACAATCGGCTTGCGCGCGGACGCTAACGACAACTCGTCCTCTGGTGATAGCTCGCACAGTCGCCTGGCCGCCGCCAGGTCACGCACCATCAGCGCAAACGGCTTGTGCGGACGCCGTTTCCGCTTCCGTAACTCTGTCACCGCCTCTTCGTTGGTCGCGTCGCAGGCGAGCAAAAAGCCCCCCAGCCCTTTTACCGCGAGGATCTTGCCTTCGAGCAAAAGCGCTCGCGCCTGGCGAATGATCGACAATGAATCTTTGTCCTGGAACCAACACTTACCCAGTGGGGCAAGCGCGACATCCGGTCTCGGCGCTGCGGCCAAACCGGGGCTCTTTACCAGCAACAAGGACGGTCCGCAGGCTGCACAGGCATTCGGCTGGGCATGAAACCGGCGATCTTCCGGATCCTCATACTCCGCCTGGCAGGCATCACACATTTTGAAGATCGACATGGTCGTTGTCGCGCGATCGTAGGGTATGTCGCGGATGATCGTGTAGCGTGGACCGCAGTGGGTGCAATTGGTAAAGGGATAGCCATAGCGCCGGTTCGAAGGGTCGCCGAAATCCTGCCAGCAAGCCTCGCAGGTGCCTGTGTCCGGAGAAATGAGTGCGAATTCGCCGGCCTCCTCGCGGCTATTGAGGATAGAGAAGCCCGCGCCTCCCGCGACCGCGATTGCGGAGACGGCGATCCCGGTAATCTCCGCTAACTGCGGTGGGTTTTCTCTCAGTGTCTTGAGAAAGTCCTCCACCTGCGATCCGCGACCTTCGATCTCGATTGTGACCCCGGCAGAGGAATTGAATACATATCCGCTCAGACCCAATGACTTAGCCAACTTGTAAACAAACGGACGAAATCCTACTCCCTGCACGATGCCGCGTACCTGGATATGCCTGCGGACGTTGAGCAGCTTGGCTGGCTCGGTCATGGTAACTTCTTACCATCCCGGTTCTGAAAGGAAAGAACGATGATCCTGGGCATGTCGTTGTCAACGTTCACTTTCTTGCACGTGGTCATAAGCCTGGTAGGGATCGCGTCCGGACTCATCGTAGTCTATGGGTTCATCGCCGGAAAACGACTCGACACCTGGACTGCACTCTTCCTGGTCACCACCGTATTAACCAGTGCGACCGGGTTTCTCTTCCCATTCAAGCATCTTCTCCCGTCTCATATTGTCGGCGCTCTTTCGCTGCTGGTGCTGGCCGTCGCCATCGTCGCGCGCTATCCGCGCCATCTGGAAGGTGGTTGGCGCCGGGCCTATGTGGTCTGTGCCATGGTTGCTCTTTATCTGAATTGCTTTGTATTGGTAGTGCAGTGCTTCCTCAAAGTTCCTGCGTTGCATGCATTGGCTCCCAACGGCAACGAACCGCCGTTCCTCATCGCTCAGCTTGCTCTCCTGGCGGTTTTTGCCCTGTTGACGACTGTCGCGGCCAGGCGATTCCCGTGTTTGCCGTCGGAAGCTGATTCCAGTCGAGCTCGAGCTAGAGGCAAAGTTGCTTGATGAAACCGATCCAGAACTGGTAGCCGCAGACCTGCGCGCACCGGGACAAGGAAAGCTCAGAACCAATGAACGTCTTGCTTTTTGGTGCCACGGGAATGGTGGGACAGGGTGTGTTGCGAGAGTGCTTGTTGGATCCGGATGTCCAACAGGTTCGGATCGTCGGCCGTACGCCCACAGGCGTTCAACATCCTAAACTGCGGGAAACGATTCATCGCGATCTATGGGACTACTCGGAGATCGAGGCCGATCTTTCCGGCTTCGAGGCTTGCTTGTTTGTATTGGGCGTCTCTTCTGCAGGCATGAAAGCAGAAGCCTATGAGCACATCACCTACGGCATTACGATGGCCGCCGCCGAAACGCTATGCCGGCTTAACCCGGGGATGAAATTCCTCTATGTTTCGGGAGCGGGCACAGACAGCACCGAGCGAGGCAGAAGCATGTGGGCACGGGTCAAAGGTAAAACCGAGAACGCGCTGCTCCGCTTACCCTTCGCTGCTGCCTACATGTTTCGCCCCGGGGTGATTCAACCGTTGCACGGAGCCAAGTCCAAAACCCCCGCCTATCGCATGATCTACATCATCGCGAGGCCACTGCTCTCGTTGCTTCATCGTGCCTTTCCCAACCATGTCCTGACCACGGTAGAGATCGGCCAAGCGATGCTGATAGTGGCCAAGCGAGGCTATTCGAAACCGATCCTCGAGACCGCGGACATCCGCGCCGTGTTGTCTCGCTAAGCGGGACAGGGCTGCCCTTTTCCCGTTGACAACCGTGCCCGCAAACGAAAATGATGGTTGTGTTTTTGACGTGGAACGTACCGCAAGGCGGGACGGTAGCTCAGAAAGCGGAACGTTGAGGGAGTCCCATGGAATCTTCCGTAATCGCAGAAACTGTCTCCCGGCCCAGCGATTCCTATCAGCTGCATAGTCTGGACCGCGCCGTGGCCGTGCTTGAGATGCTGGGTGAGAGCGAGACCGCACTTAGTCTGTCAGAAGTTTGCCAACGCCTGCGTTTGCACAAAAGCACCGCTCACCGTTCGCTTATGGTGCTGGAGCGCAGCGCCCTGATCGAGCGTACGCCGGAAAACCGATATCGCCTGGGCATGAAGCTTTACGAGTTGGGCAACCGTGCCGTCGAGCAAGTGGATCTTCGAACCCGTGTTCACCCGTATTTCCGCCGGCTCGCAGCCCACGTCGGAGAGACCGTGCACCTGAGCGTGCTGCAAAAAACTTCGATCGTTTACCTGGATAAAGTCGAACCCAACCGGCGCGTCTGTGTGAGCTCTAAAACAGGAACCTCCAATCCTGTTTACTGCACCTCGATGGGAAAGGCGATGCTGGCCTTCCAGCCGCCCGAGGTGATTGAGCAGATTGTTTCCAAGATCCGCTTTGTGCGTTACACCCACAAGACCATAACGTCCAGAGAAGCACTGATGAAGGCGTTGGAGAGGGTGCGGCGCCGCGGTTACGCCATCGACGACCAGGAGATAGAAGCGGGTGTTCGCTGTGTCGGTGCACCGATTTTCGACGAGCATCGCCGCGCCATTGCGGCCGTCAGTGTCTCCGGCCCAACCTCAAGGATTACGGCTCCCAACATGCCCGACATCGCCGAGCACCTGCTGCGTTGTTGTCAAGACATCTCGCACTCGCTTGGTGTGCACGCAAAAAAACGGCCGCGCGTCCTCTCTGCCTTCGAGCGCCATTACCACAGCTAGGTGCTAACGCAGCCCAGCGATCGGGGCGACATCCATGTCGCCATAGTCCTGATTCTCTCCACCCATCCCCCAGCAAAAGCTGTAGGCTCCCGTGCCTACACCGGCATGGATTGACCAGCCAGGAGAAACCACCGCTTGCAGTGAGTTCATGAGAATATGTCGAGTCTCCGCCGACGGACCCATCATGTGAAAGACAACCGCCTCGGGCGCAAGATTGAAGTAAAGATAGACCTCAGACCGCCGCATGTGGGTATGGGGCGGCATCGTGTTCCATACGCTGCCGGAATGCAGATGGGTCACTCCCATCACCAACTGGCAGCTCTTCACCCCACCCATATGGATGTACTTCGAAACCGTCCTCACATTGCAACTCTCGGCACCGCCGATCACCGTGGGGCTGGCTTCTTCCTTGCGCACCAGGGCTACGGGATAGACGGCATGGGCTGGATAACTAAGCAGATAGAAGATTGCCG
>CAZSUK010000761.1:0-4408 GCA_964609355.1 uncultured Acidobacteriaceae bacterium
TTCCCGATTCTTGGTTACGCCATAGATGGTATTAAAGACGCGTTTGGAGTTACGGGCGCACAGCTCTACGAACGCCCACTCCTGACCGGTTTGCGCTGCACGAATAAGCAGATCCTCGTCCATGGCCCCGCACTCAAAGTGCGGAGTACGACTGTTACAAACCACGCTACAGGAACTCATCGAAACACCTCAACTGGAGAATTGAAAGAATATGACCAATGGTTGCAAAGTTAGCTGAGGGCAACAGAGATAGCTTGATTGATATTGCTTCCAGTTTGCTGATTTTGCGGGAAGCCTTACATCGTACGGCGAGCTGCGTAGAAACTTCCACGCGCCGCGAACGTGAGGTACCATCCTTCTTGACACCAGGAGAGAAAAACCTTGGAGCAAAAGGATTGGGCTGGGATATTTCCCGCCATCACCACTCCCTTTCAGGCGGATTTATCAGTCGACTTTCAGGCCTTCGTAGCCCAGGCCCAATGGATGGTGAAAAGCGGCTGCCGGGGTATTGTCGCGCTCGGGTCACTGGGCGAAGCACCCGCCCTGACCAGGGAAGAAAAAATTGAGATCGTCAAGAATCTCCGGCAGTCACTGGATGCCAAAGTGCCGGTGATTGCCGGCATTGCCGCGCTCGGTACGGCGGACGCAGTCGGGCTGGCGAAGGCTGCGCAGGGCGCCGGTGCGGATGGACTGATGATCTTGCCGCCACAGCTTTACCGAAGTGACTGGCGGGAAACGCAAGCTCACCTCAGCGCCGTCTTCAACTCAACCTCCTTGTCGTGCATGCTCTACAACAACCCGGTTGCGTATGGAACGGATATCACTCCGGAGCAGATGGTGGAACTCCGTTCGCGCCACCAGAACTTCCACGCGGTCAAGGAATCGAGCGGCGACCTGCGGCGCATTACATCCCTCAGATATCTGGCCGGAAGTTCGCTGGCCATTTTTGTGGGCATGGACGATGTGGTGGTCGAGAGCGTAGCAGCGGGCGCAATCGGCTGGGTCGCCGGGCTGGTCAATGCGTTTCCCGAGGAGTCTGTGCGACTGTTCCAACTGGCGCAGGGTGGTCCGTCGGAGGAATTAGATTCTCTTTACGCCTGGTTTCTGCCCTTGCTTCGCCTCGACACGGTGCCTAAATTCGTACAGCTGATCAAGCTGGTGCAGCAAGAGTGTGGCGGGCCGCCCGCGCGCGTCCGGCCTCCCAGGCTGGAGCTCACAGCAACCGAGCGCGAGGAAGTGTTCGCCCTCACTCGCCGGAGTCTCCATGCAGCTTCGAAGTCTGCGTGAGCTTTAGACCTTCCCACCCATAGTCGGCTGCAGCACATTCACGCTGGGGGTGGGATTCGCGCGCCGCCACCCCATCATGAGCAACATCAACAGGGCAGCGGAGCCGGGCACCATCAGGCCGATACGCAGAGACCCCGTGTCGCTGGAAACGATTCCCGTCAACCAGGAGAGTACGGCTCCCCCCATCCCGGCAACGGCGAACACCCAACCTGCATTGTTCGACCCTCCAATCTCCGCCAGGAAAAGCGCCAGGATGAGAGGGAACAAGGGTGCCAGGGACAGACCGGTTACAGCCGCCCCTAAAAGAATGGTCAATGGAGTATGCGCCGACAGCAAGACCAAGACGCCGGCGATGGTAGCAAAGACGGACACCCGGTAAAGGCGCTGTTCTGGCATCCGCGTCAACATAACGGGTGTCAACGCCCGGCCGAGCAATAACGCGGCCCAAAAAACAGCGACTGCCAGCGTGCTACCGGCGAAAGTCCAGGCGGTTGTGCGGCTGGCATACGTGCTCATCCAGTTACCGACGGTAGCCTCGATACCCACATAGAGGAAGGCGAGAAAAGCGAAGTAAGCGATGGTTGTCGCTTCTTTCATTCCGGCCGGAGCTGGACCGGGTACTGCTGAGGCATGCAGACCTTCCCGGTCCCCGAGCAATGGCAAAAAGGCGAACGGAAGAGCGATCAGCCCGATCAGCCCAAACGCGGTGCTGCCTGTGGCGTGGCGCAAAAACTGAGCAGCCAGGAGAGGACAAGCGACAGAACCGGCACTCCAGGAAAAATTCAGCAAAGCGAGGGCAGCTCCCATGCGTTTGGGATACCGTCGGCCGGTGAGCATGTTGGTCGACGTCATGGCCAATCCGAGGCCGAGTCCAAAAACACCAAAGGCGGGGAGCGATCTTTGCTGCAGTAGAAAGATGGCAAAGGCTCCGCCGCTCATCAGGCCATAGCCGCAGGCCAGGGTCTTCCAAAAATTACGCCGGACCAGCAGCGCTCCCGAAGCCGACATGGCGAACTGCACCAAAAGTAGGAGACCTGCATCCTTATCCCGCAGGTGCCATTGCGTCGAGAGCCGGGGCAGGATGGAGCCCAGCAACACCGTGCCGACTCCGGTGAGAGCGAACCCCAGGTGGAGCAGGGGCTCCAGCAAACGAAGGCGAAGGCTCTTGGCCGCACTGTGCTTTACCTGAGACATCCAAACCGCTTTGTTCGCGCGCCGCGCAGGGCGCTTGCCCTCTCCACTCTACGCGCTGCCTGGGGAAAATCTGGATGCGCGTACATGCGCTGGCAACAGCCGTCGGCGTGGTTTGACCCTGCGGGCTGGGGTTGTTACTATCAAGGTGCGGGGTGGAGCAGTCCGGTAGCTCGTTGGGCTCATAACCCAAAGGTCGCTGGTTCAAATCCAGCCCCCGCAACCAATACGATCTTCCGTAACCCACCATAAACAACCCATCGTGGCGGACTAGGTCCGTTTCCCCAGCAACACTGCCGGTGCCCCACATTTCGCAAAAAGCGAGTGAGGTAAGCGGTATAGGGAGCTTTCACGTGATCCGCTGAACCCATTGGCTCCGCCAGGCTGGTGCCTCGAAGGGATCCGCGAAGTACTGTGTCTCGTGCACGACCTTACCGTTGCGGAACTCCATAATGCTCACGGTGTATGCTGGCCGCCCCTGGTAGGTGATGGTGTATTCCGTGATCCAGAGATCACCTTTTCCGATAATTCGCTTGACGTTGAAGCCCGAAGGCTTGCCGGGATGATGACTCCGCAAGGCCTGCAAATTCCTTCGCCCGAGGATTCGCTCGCCTGACTGGGGATAATCACAGATGGCATCGTCCTCGTAAATATCGTGTTCCGTCTCTGCATCGCCGGCTGCCGACGCCTGCCAATGCGCGTTCAGGGCTTCACGTATTTGTTCGTCTTGCAT
The DNA here is from genome assembly GCA_964609355.1 of uncultured Acidobacteriaceae bacterium. Classification (GTDB taxonomy): domain Bacteria; phylum Acidobacteriota; class Terriglobia; order Terriglobales; family Acidobacteriaceae; genus PALSA-350. The sequence continues at coordinate 3,212 of CAZSUK010000761.1, forward strand.
GCTCCGCTCCAGCTGTTATTTGGCTCTTATGTTGATGCGATTGTTTCGTCAAGTGCGTCTTCTGGAAGGGCGGAGATGTTGAATTTCTCTCTCGTCCGCTCCGCAGTCCTGGGGGACCGGCTGCTCATCAGGTGCCTAGGCCAATCATCGTAGCATGTCTGTTTTTTGACGATTCGGCATCAGGCGCCTGCTTCACGCGTTTGTAAGATCGATCCATGAGAGTGGCTTTCCTTGCAGACATACACGGGAACGAGATTGCCTTAAGCGCGGTGCTAAGGGATATAGAGGCGCGCGGTGGGGTGAATGCCTATTGGATTCTTGGGGATTTGGTTGCTCTGGGACCGCAGCCGGTGCAGGTGCTTGAGATCTTGTCAGCACTTCCAAACACACGCTTCATGCGAGGCAATACCGACCGATATGTCGTGTCTGGCGATCGGCCACCCCCGAGTATCGAGGAAGCAAAGCGTAACTCCGAGTTGATGGGTGCCCTGGTCGAAGTAGCCAACACTTTTGCCTGGACACAGGGCATGATTACCGCCGGAGGATGGCTGCCGTGGCTACAGTAACTACCCATCGATATGAGAATCTCACTTCCGAACGGCACTCGCTTCCTCGGCGTGCATGCGTCCCCCGGCCGTGATGACGGCTCAGGCATCGCTCCTCACATGAACGCTGCGGAAATGGCTGCTCTGTTGCGGGACTGCGATGCCGAGCTCGTGTGCGTAGGCCACACGCATTGTCCTTTCGAGTACAGAGCCGGGGAGGTGCACGTCGTCAATCCAGGCGCGGTGAGCCTCTCAGTCACCGAGGATAAAGGCGCGAGTTATGCGCTTCTGGATGTCGAGGGAGACGAGTACAGCGTGCAACACTACAGTGTTCCCTATGACCGGGCGAAAGTCATTGACCAATTGAACAGGATGCGACACCCAGGACGAGGGTACCTGATCAACCATTTGTCGGACCGATAAACTTCGCCCAGTCTTCATGGTCCGGTATCAACAGCCAAGGCTCAACTTCCGGCGATCTGGATACGGGGAGATCTCCACTCCCGGCCAGAAGCGAGTCCAATGAATAAGAAGACGGATCCGAGCACCAGGTGAAAGATATGGTCCCCGGTGTGCAACAGCATCGGCCCGAGATACCACCCTCTGTTCATCGACGGATTTCCGATCAGCAGGCCGACGATCGCCAGAGCCA
>CAZSUK010000762.1:0-5084 GCA_964609355.1 uncultured Acidobacteriaceae bacterium
GATCAACTCGGATTCAGTGTAGTTGCCGATGGCCGGTTCGAGTTTGACCGTTGGGTGGCGATCGCGCCTCCGGATGGCAGTGCTATTTTGGCGGTGATTTCTCCCAAGCGCGGCTCGGAAAACTACAAACTTATTGGCAGGAATACGCAAATTGCTTTCATCGCCGAAGATATCTATGCCACTTACGAGTTGTGGCGCAGTCGCGGAGTACATTTCCATCACCCTCCGCAGCCCCAACTATGGGGCGGAACATTTGCTGCCTTTTCCGACGTGGATGGAAACTCTTTTGACCTGATCGGCTCCGATGAGATGAGCCGGGAAATCGAGCGCCAGCGCCGTACGAACGCTGAGAAGCTGGAATTCGAACGTCGCACCAGCCAGGAATTGGAAATTGCCAAGCAGGTACAGGCCAGGCTCTTCCCGCAGACATTTCCCGCCCTCAGAACCCTGGACTACGCAGGCATCTGTATCCAGGCCCGCCATGTCGGGGGCGACTATTACGATTTCTTTGCTCTTGGTGAAGAACGGCTCGGATTGTTTATCGGCGACATCTCAGGAAAGGGTATTGCTGCCGCGCTCCTAATGGCTAATCTTCAGGCCAATCTCCGTAGCCAGTTTGCACTTGCCCGCGAGCAGCCGCAGCGCTTCTTGCAGTCAGTGAACGGACTCTTTTTCGAGAATACGATAGACAGCGCTTATGCCACCGTCTTCTTTACCGAATATGACGACGTCTCGCAACGCTTACGCTATACCAATTGCGGACACTTGTCGGGCCTGCTACTCCGCCGGGATGACACTGTGGAATGGCTTCACTCCACCGGCACCGTTCTGGGACTGTTTAAAGAGTGGGCTAGTCCGACGGTGGAATGCCAACTCCAGCCCGGCGACATCCTCGCGCTCTACACCGATGGGGTCACGGAATCCTGCAATGACACGCAAGAGGAATTCGGAGAACAGCGTCTGACCAAATCCCTGAGACGGCACCGCGAACAGGCGGCGCAGTCAATAGTCGCCTCGATCGTTGCCGACGTCCAGCAGTTCAGCTCCTCTGAGGAGCAACATGACGACATCACCCTGATAGTCGCGAAATGCAGGATCAATTCGTAGGCGGTTGTGCGAAATAAAGTTTTTTCACCATAAAACCTTTACCTCGTCGATAACCATCAAACAACCCTGGAACTTTCTCGTCAAACGAAGTTTTCTGCTAGCGAGCCTGTTCCCAAACCTGGAGTCGTCATCTTGTCCTATGCCCGCAAACGTCCATCCCCCGGATCCCCCACTGAGATGCCCAAGGGAACTCTCGATCCGCGGTTTCACCTGGCAGCCATTGTCGCATCTTCCGATGACCCCATTATCAGCAAGGATTTAAACGGAATCATCACCAGTTGGAACGGAGCGGCCGAACGTACCTTCGGGTACCAGACGGATGAGATTCTCGGCGAGCCCATTCTTCGACTCATTCCCCCCGAGCTACATCATGAAGAAGCCCAGATCCTGGCCAAGCTGAGAGCGGGCGAACGAATCGACCATTACGAAACCATCCGGATGAAGAAAAACGGCGAACGGTTTCCGGTTTCCGTAACCATCTCTCCGGTGAAGGATGACACCGGTCGCGTAATCGGTGCCTCAAAGATTGCCCGGGATATATCCGATCGTACGAAGACCGATGAAAGCCGATTTCGACTCGCCGCTGTTGTCGATTCCGCAGACGACGCAATTATCAGTAAAGACCTGAACGGCATCATCAACAGTTGGAATGACGGGGCGCGCCGGATGTTCGGCTACACCGCTGACGAAATGATCGGTCAATCGATTCTTCGCCTGATCCCCGTCGAGCTGCACTATGAGGAAGCAGCAATTTTGTCCAGGCTTCGGACGGGCGAGCGCGTCGATCATTTTGAGACAAGGCGGATGAGGAAGGATGGCTCAAGCATCGAACTGTCGGTGACCATCTCGCCCATCATGGATGGGACAGGCCGCGTAATAGGTGCCTCAAAGATCGCTCGCGATATCTCAGATCGCAGACGGATAGAGCGTCTTCTGCTGCAGTCTGAAAAGATCGCAGCGACAGGTCGAATGGCAGCCGCAGTAGCCCACGAGATCAACAATCCTCTCGAAGCCGTGATGAACCTGATCTTTCTGGCGCGCCAGAATTCCCCACCTGCCGGCAAAGCTTACCAGCACTTGAAGATGGCAGAGGAGGAGTTAGAACGGGTGTCTCACATCGCAAGGCAGACGCTGGGCTACTATCGTGACGCAGGCTTGCCGGCCGAGGTCTTCTTCCACGAATTGATCGAGAATGTACTCACGATCTATCGCTCAAAACTACTTGCTTATGGAATTTCTGTTGACACCCAGTTCAATGACTTACAAAAAATATTGGTGAGCAGAGGGGAGTTCATCCAGATTTTTTCAAACCTCATCGCCAATGCCGTCGACGCGATGCCCAACGGTGGAGTGCTTCACTTGTCCGTTCGGATCGTGATCGGCTCCGCGGGAGATGGGATTCAGACCGTCATTCGTGACAGCGGAACTGGGATCAAGTCTGAGTATTTGGATAGGATCTTCGAACCCTTCTTCACCACCAAAGGCGATCTCGGAACAGGCATTGGCCTCTGGGTGACCAAGCAGCTTGTCGAAAAGCGTGGTGGTCAGATCTCAGTCACGAGCAACACCGCACCGGGCAAGAGTGGTACCCTCGTGAGCTTGTTCGTTCCCTTTAGCATGCCGGCCGGCAAGGAGCGTGCGTAGCTCTATGCTCCCGGCGAAGGTAGATTCCCTCAAGTTTTCAGAGAGCGTCCGTCGAAATTCGATTCCCTCATTGTCTCTGACCAGCAGCTCCAAAGAGCCTAAGGCACGGCGTCCACGCATCCTGGTAGTGGACGATGAAAGGATCATTGCGGACACTATGGCTGAAATACTGGAAGGAGCGGGTTTCCAGGCTGCCACTGCCTACGATGGCTGGAATGCCTTGCAAGTGGCGGGTAGCTTACAGCCCGACTATCTCCTGGCGGATGTCCTGATGCCCGGGATGAACGGCGTCGATCTCGCCGTGGCGATCCGAAAAATGTATCCCACAGCACGAATCCTGCTCTTCTCTGGGCAAGCCGGCATCACGGAGATCCTTCGAGCTGCACAAGACCAGGGCCTTCAGTTTGAGTTGATTCCCAAGCCGATTCACCCGCTCAGTCTCATCGCCCGTCTCAAAGAACTCTAGTTCCCCTTCGCGGGCCAACCTTCCGTGTGGATTCTCTTGGCCAAACCGAGCTGGCCCATCACCCAGATGCCATAGTAGTTGACATCAAACTCATACCAGGCGAGGCCGTGCCGGGCTGAAACCGGGTGGGCGTGGTGATTGTTGTGCCAGCCTTCACCGCCACTCAGCAGAGCAACCCACCAATTGTTCCGCGAATCGTCGCGGGTGGCGAAGCGCCGGGAACCCCACATGTGGGTCGCTGAGTTGACCAGCCAGGTAGCGTGGAGCCCCAGCGTCACACGAAAGAAAATACCCCAAAGAACCATCGGCCATCCCCCTATGGCCAGCAAGGCAAACGCAAGCAGGGTGAGTGGGACCCAGTGAAACCGGTTCAGCCAACGATAAAACCTGTCCTTTATTAGATCGGGAGCATACTTGGCGAGCAGCTGGGGTTCTTCGTTTGCGCCTGCTCCATAGATCACCCAACCAGCATGTGACCACCATCCACCTTCCCTTGGAGAATGCGGATCGCCCGCCCGGTCGCTGTGCTGATGGTGAACCCGATGGGTGGCAACCCAAACCACCGGTCCACCTTCCAGGCTCAGCGTAGCGCAGACCGCCAAGATATATTCCAACCACTTCGGAACCTGGTAGCCGCGGTGCGTAAGCAGGCGATGATAACCCATGCCGATCCCGGCATTGATGGCGACGACATGAAGCACCACCGCAACGGCCAGCGCTGGCCAGCTAAAAAAGAACAACGCTGCGATGGCTCCCAGGTGGAAAAGGGTCATAAAGCCAAGCACCAGCCAATTGACTGATGACCTTTGTGCATCGCGTGAGAGCGCAAGCGTCTTAAGGTTCAATTTCGGCGTTAGATCGCCAAGGGCGCTCCGATTTTCGATTGCAACAAGTGTCTGGAATTGGTTCACATCTCTGATTCAACGCCTGTTTGCTCTGTTTCCTTGTCATAGTTTTGTAATGCCAGCGGCAACCAGTGAATAGACGGCCCAAATCGGGGCATTCTTCACATCGATTCATCGACGGCGGTGGCCTAGGCATCGCTCTTGAAACTCGCTTTTGCGACCCGGGGCACCGCCATTTCGATCAAAAACCGTCGACGTCGATAACGGCCTGTGCGAAGGCCTGAGGAGCTTCTTGAGGCAGATTGTGGCCGACGCCGCCCGTGATGAGCCGGGCATCATACTTGCCGGCAAACTTATTGCGATACGCTGCGGCGGGTGCGTGCGGAGCGCCGTTTGCGTCTCCGTCGAGAGTGATCGTGGGCAAAGTCATGACCGGACTCTCGGCCAGCTTCGCTTCCAGATCGTCATATTTCTTTTCGCCCTCGGCCAGGCCAAGCCGCCAGCGGTAATTATGAATCGCGATTGCCACATGATCGGGGTTACTGAACGACGCTGCCGTGCGATCGTACGTGGCGTCATCGAAGTGCCACTTCGGCGAAGCAGTCTGCCAAATAAGCTTGTTAAAATCGCGCGTGTTGTTGCTGTAACCAAGTTCGCCGCGTTCTGTGGCAAAGTAAAACTGGTACCACCAGGCGAGCTCGGCCGGCGGCGGCAACGGTTGCTCGTTTGCTGCGGGACTGCCAATCAAATAACCACCCACTGAGACAATCGCTTTGCATCGTTCAGGAAAGAGCACTGCTAGGATGTCGGCCGTCCGCGCTCCCCAGTCGAACCCCGCGATGACCGCCTTCTGAATCTTGAGAGCATCCATCAGCGCGACAATATCCAAAGCCACTACGGACTGCTGGCCATTACGGAACGTGTCACTCAAAAGAAACCGCGTCGAGCCATAGCCTCGCAGATAGGGGACAATTACCCGGTAACCGGCTGAAGCCAACAAGGGGGCAACATCGACATAGCTG
>CAZSUK010000763.1:0-10986 GCA_964609355.1 uncultured Acidobacteriaceae bacterium
CCCTGGGTCACCACCACCTCGCAACCCGCGCCGTCCAGCACAACGTTGGCCCCAATCCGAGGAAACCAGGGAGAAGCTCCATAGAGGTAGCGCATTCCGCGCAAATCACCTTCGCCTTCTTCACCCACATTGCCGGCAAAGAGCAAGTCACAAGGAAGCTCTATGCCGCAACTGTCGAGCGCTGCCGCCAGGGCCAAAATCCCGGCGACCCCGGCGCCGTTATCGCAGGCACCCGGCGCCTCCAGTCGGTTATTGTCCACCAGAGGGCTGATCGGCGTGTGCAGAGGAAATACCGTGTCGATATGGGCCGACAGCATGACGCAGCGCTGGCCCGCTCCCGAACCATGGCCCGGGTAGCAACCCAGTACATTGCCTTCGGCGTCGATCTCTACCTGCTCCAGCTTCAGTTCGCGGAAACGCTCGGCCAGCCACTTCGCGCGCCGGCTCTCCCCGAACGGTGGCGCCGCGATCGATACCAGTTCCTGCTGCCACTGCATCATCTTACGATCGTGCAGGTGGAACCACTGGAACGCTGCGTGCACGCGAGGCAGCGAAGCCAGCTGGCCGAGACGGGAAAATGCTGAGGAGGCAAGGGAGCCGGGCATACCAGAGTTTCAGAGTAGCATCCTCTTCCCGGACTCAATGGTCGTAATCCACGCTGACCAGGAACAGTCCTCGTGCCGGGGCGGTCGGTCCCGCCCGCTCCCGGCAGCGGGCTTCAAGAATCGCCGCAATTGCCGCTTCTTCCACATTCCCACGTCCCACTTCGAGAAACGTTCCCACAAGATTCCGCACCATGTGATGCAGGAAGCCATTGCCATGCACACGATAGAGAAGCAATTGGTCTTCCTCCGCTCGTATCCACTGCGACGCATGCAGGCAGCGCACATGGCCGGCTGAGTCGGAGTCGCTGGCGGCAAAGGAAGTGAAGTCATGCACGCCCAAAACCCTGGCCGCCGCGCGCTGCATCGCATCCACGTCCAGTGGGACATTCAATGCATAGACATAACGCGCGCGCCAGGGCGGGCAAATCTCACCCCGGAAAATTCTGTATTCGTATGTTTTTGCCTGTGCACTGTGCCGCGCATGAAAATCGCTCGTGACCCTGGTGGCGCTGAGCACGCGAATAGACGCTGGCAACTTTCGATTCAGCGCTCGGGCAAGATTCGTTTCGGGAATGGGAGCCGCCAGGGCAAACGATGCCACCTGGCCCAGCGCATGCACTCCTGCATCGGTACGGCCAGAACCCTGGGGCAGCACGTCTTCGCCGGTAATCCGGAGCAGGGCGTCGCGCAATTCGCCCTGCACCGTCGCCCGATCGGGTTGTACCTGCCAGCCGTGGAACTCGCTGCCGTCATAGGCCAACACCAGTTTCCACGTGAACATTTCCGTCTGCATGGTCCCTTGTTCAGTGCTCATTGCCAGTGTTCGGAATCGCACAGCAGCCCGCTGAAGCATTACTCGCAACCGGCACTGCGATATACTCGCCAAGTCCATGGAACGAATAGCTGGTTTCCAGCGTAATGCCTTCCATGGCGCGCCAACGAAATCTAGAGTCATCGGGCGACCATGCCGCATCTGCCATGCTAGCTCCTAATTATTCAGACAGAACGGCGAGGGCCCTGCGCCCGAACCCCGAGATTTTGACCTGACGATGAAAAACTCAGAATCCCGCTGTATCTCCTATCGCCCTCCCCGGCTGTTCCTGCGTAAGCTGCAAGCGATCGTGGCCCTCCTATCGGTGCTGAGTGCCTATGTTCCCCTGCCCGCCGCGGCACAACAAGTGCAGCAGGGTGCTCCTCCGGTATCGCCGGCACAGGGTCTGCCGCCCGCACCTCAGCCCAATTACACCCAGCCGCTTATGGGGCCCAGCGACCGGGATTTCACGCGGCCGCACAAGATCTTTCCCAATTTCCTCAAAACGTGGGAGCCCATCACGATCGAAGCTCCGTTGACCACCAACTCACAGCGGCTGGAAGCCCTGGTGCACAACGGCAAGATCTATCTCAGCCTGGCCGATGCCATCGTTCTCGGCCTGGAGAACAACTACGATATCGCCATCCAGCGCTATAACCTCGATATTGCAGACACCGAACTGCTTCGCGCACGGGCCGGCTCAAACCTTTTAGGTGTCAACAGCGGCTTGGTGCAAGGTACGCTTGGCGGCGCACAAACCACCAATAGTTCGCTCACGTCGGGCGGTGGTCCGGGTGGCACATCGGTCGCATCCGGCGGTGCCGGTTCTGGTTCAGGAGGCCTGGTGCAAACGACCAACGGCCAGGGTCCGACGCCGGAAAATATGGATCCTATCCTCGCGGGAACCATGCAGCTCGAGCGCACTACCACGCCTGAGTCTACGCCTTTCGCCAGCGGCGCTCCGACCTTGAATCAGAACCTGGACCAATACAATTTCACTTACAACCAGGGTTTCGTCACCGGCACTGCGCTCCAGGTCGGCTTTAACAACAGCCGGACAACGTCCAATAACATATTCAACGCGTACAGTCCGCAGCTACAGTCGACCTTTCGAGCGACCCTGACGCAACATCTCTTGAATGGTTTTGGTCCGGGCATTAACGGCCGCTTTATTCTCGAGGCGAAAAACACCCGGCGCATCACCGACTCTGCATTCCGCCAGCAGATTCTCTTCACCATTAACCAGATCGAGAATATTTACTGGGTTCTGGTAAGCGATTACGAAGATGTGCAGGCCAAACAGCGCGCTTTGGAGCAGTCCGCACGCTTGGCTTCGGATAATCGCAAACAGCTGCAGATCGGGACCCTGGCCCCACTGGACGTACTGAATGCCGACAACCAGGTATCTACCGATACCCAGGCGCTGATCACTTCGCAAACCGCGCTTGAGTACCAGCAACTGATCATGAAGCAGGCGATCAGCCGCAATTTGAGCGATCCCATCCTTTCTAGCGCACCTGTGATTCCGACCGATCGGGTCTCGCTGCTGGAGATGCCGGAAGAGCGGACACCGGTCGAGGACCTGGTGCAAAAGGCATACGTCAACCGGCCCGAAATTGAGCAGAACATTCTGACTCTCCGGAACAACGAAATCACCCTGCGCGCAACGAAAAATAATTTGTTGCCAACCGTCGATCTCTACGGATTTTATGGCGGGGCTGGCCTCGGCGGTTCGAAGAGTCCTTATTGCTCGCCGGAGTTCTTTGGCCCTGAGGCTTGCAACGTTCCTACCATTGGCTACGGCACGGTCTTCACCAACCTCTTCAACAGCTCAGGCCCCGATAAGGGAGCTGGGATCAACGTGAATGTCCCGCTGCGCAATCGGACCGCGCAATCGCTTCAGGCCCGCGCGCTGCTCGAATATCGCCAGGCGGAAATGCGCCTGCAGCAGCTCTACATTCAGGTACGAATCCAGGTCATCAATGGACAGTATGCGCTGACCAACGACCGCGCGGCTGTGCAAGCTGCTTTGGCCGCCCGCGAGTACAACTTCCAGTCCTACCAGGCGGAAGTAAAAAAACTGAGGTTGGGTGCATCGACCACGGCCAACGTGTTGCAGCAGGAGCGAAATCTCGCCACCGCGGAGAACAACGTCATTTCGACCGAGGCCACCTACGCCAAGGACCGCGCCTCGCTCGAACAACTCCTGGCCGAGACGTTGGATCAATACGGAATTCAGCTTTCTGATGCGGTGAAGGGCACGGTGACCAAGGACCCGGTTATCCCCGGCCTCGAACCTGCAAAGGCTGCACCGGAAGCGAGTGTGCCTGGTCAGCAACAGCAACTGCAGCATACCGAACAAATGCCCCCGTTGCCGGTGATGCCGCCGCAGCCCAAGCTAACTCCGCAAGAGGAGCAAAACCTGCCGCCGGAACAAGCAGCACCACCGCCGGCCGCGACGCCACCGCCGCAGTAACTGTTGCGGATTCGATCTGCCACCGTAACCGTGTTAGATCGAATGACCATGGCGTGGCTAAATATTGAGTGGGTGGCCCAGGTCTCGCTTTTGAGACCTGGGTGTTCCGGTTTGAGCATTCGGCCCCGGAAGGGCACGGCTTCAGCCGTGCCGCAAATGACACCGCCAAACCCGGCTTTAGCCGCTGGGTACGTTTTTCCATCCCCTCAGAGTCCTCACGCACCCTCTTAAGCCCTGAGGCACGTCTTGTTTTCTAACCAAATCGACTTCCCGCAGCTTTCTCCTGCGGTATCTCCGAAGTGCTTCCATTAGAATGGTTATAACGGGATCCTAGATGGCAACCTCAACGCGTCTCTCGTTGTCGGAGTACATGAAGACGAGCTACCGGCCCGACCGGGAATTCGTCGACGGCGAGTTGCGGGAGCGAAACGTGGGCAAGTGGGAGCATGCGCGGCTTCAGGCTCTGCTGGCAAGTTTGTTCCAGTCTCAGGAAAAGAGCTGGTCGGTGAAGGTAGCCACGGAGCAAAGAGTGAAAGTTTCCCCGACCCGTGTCCGCATTCCAGACGTCATGCTGGTGCCACGAGGTCCGCAACCGGAAGTAGCCGTCGATCCGCCCGTGCTCGTGGTAGAAATCCTTTCGCCGGATGACACCTATACCGAGACCCAGTCACGCTCGGCAGACTACTTGCACATGGGGGTTCCGTGCGTTTGGATCATTGATCCGACATCCAGGACTGGCCGCCAGTGCATCGGAGACGCGTGGACAGCCGCCGATACGCTGGCGGTGCCCGGAACAAAGATCCAGGTCAACCTGTTACAGCTCTTTGCCGACCTTGATGAAGACTGAGAGCGAAGAGCAACGAGTAAGTGCCGGGGTCAGGCCCTATTCCCCAAACGAAAGGCCCAGGGATCGAGCGGTTCCCTGAATAAACTCACGTCCTTTCGTGTACTCCTCTTCGCTATGCAAATGCTCCAACATCAACGGAGCATCTGTTCCCAACGCCGCTAATTCCCGCAAATAAGTTTTGTAGTCAATCAACCCGGTTCCGGGAACAACTTCCTGGATGCAAACCTGGACACCCGGTCCCCACCTGAGATCCTTCGCGTGGCAGGACTTGATCCAGGGACCAAGCTTGCGAAAACATTCGCGTATTCCCTCACTGTTGTTGTAGAACCGGACCGGGCTGTTCATGGTGTTGCACACATCCAGATGAACCCCAAAAGCCTTACGGTCGACAGCCTTGACCAACCTCACATATTCATCCGGGCTGCTGGGAAAACTCCACGGCATCATTTCAATGCTGAAATACGTGCGTTGGGGTTTGACGGCGTCGATAAGTTTGCGGCAATTTTCCACCGTGGCATCCACAAACACCTGGCTCAGATTTTTGGGGTTTTCGCCGTACCAGACGTTGGGATCGTAGGAACCGGCAATATCGACACAATTACGCGCACCGAGCAGTTCGGCCAGCGCCAGCCTCTCGGTGACATAAGTCATGTTACCTCGGCGTTTTTCGGCGTCCGGATCGAGCATGTTCTTCCACGCTCCCACCTCCGCAATCACCACATCCTGACGCGCGAATTCCTTAACCCAACCCGCAATGCGATCCTTGTCGGTTACAGAAAGATCGCCCGGAGCATACGCAGCGCGATACCCAAGATCGCGATGGGCTTTCGCCAGAACTGCCGGATCGTCCGATTTCACAAAGACCGGACCGCCCAGCCGCATCGCCTTGTCTCTCGGCCAGGCTTTGCACGGGATCGCGGCGGCCGCAGACCCTGCCCCAGCCAGGAAAGCGCGCCGCGAAAGTCGTCCCACGGGTAACATGACTAACGTTCCGTGACCTGCTCCAGCAAACTGAAAAACTCAGGAAAAGAAACCGCCGCCGCATCCGCGCCCAACACCAGCGTATCCCCGTCAGCCCGCAGAGCAGCAATCGCAAACGCCATGGCGATACGATGATCCCCGTCGGAATCGACCACTCCGCCATGCAGCCGTTGTCCGCCGGGTACATCGAGCCCGTCCTCAAACTCTTCCACCGTAGCGCCCATCGCGCGCAAATTTCTCGCCACCAGCGCAATGCGATCGCTCTCCTTCACTCGCAGCTCTCGCGCATCGCGAATACGAATCCCTCCGCGCGTGTACGGCGCAATCGCCGCCAGCACCGGTAGCTCGTCGATCAACTGCGCCGTCAACGATCCACTGATTTCCATACTGCCCAGGCCCTCGGTTGGCGCGCTGAGCTGCACGCTGCCGATCAATTCGCCGTGCTTCTCTTCCAGGTTCAGAACATGAACCTTCGCTCCCAGGGCGGTCAACACATCAAGCAAAGTCGCCCGCGTGGGATTCATCCCCAGCTGGTCAAACAGCAGGCTCGATTCCGGGAACAGCGCCGCTGCGCACAGAAAGAAAGCAGCCGATGACATGTCTCCGGGCACCGTGGCTTCCATCCCGCGCAGCTGCTGGCCGCCGCTGATCGACACCGAATCGCTGCTGCGGCGAATTTCGGCTCCGAAGGCACGCAGCGCCAGCTCTCCATGATCGCGTGTACGCACCGCCTCGTTCACCGTGGTTGTGCCCTCTGCCTGCAATCCCGCGAATAGCAGGGCCGTCTTCACCTGCGCGCTGGGTACCGGTGTGGTGTAAGAAATCCCTCGCAGCTTCGCCCCCTGAATCTGGATCGGCGCATGGCCATCGAGCAGAGTGATACTCGCGCCCATCTCCAGCAGTGGCTTCCGCACCCGCTCCATCGGCCTGCGATTGAGCGATGCGTCTCCCTCCAGTGTGAACCCGCCCGCCTGCGGCGCCAGCAATCCCGACAGCATCCGCATCGTGGAGCCGGAATTGCCGCAGTCCAGCACCGTGCCCGGCGGAGTCAACCCGCCGGCGCTACCCTCCACCTCGACCGTATCTCCCGAATGCCTGACTTTCGCGCCCAGCTGCCGCACACAGGCGAGGCTGCTGGCGCAGTCCGCGCCGGTAGAAAAATTCTGAAAGCGGCTACCGCCTTCTGCCAGCGCTGCCAATAACGCGTATCGATGGGAAATGCTCTTATCGCCCGGCAGTCGCAGGGTGCCGAGCAGGTTGCGTGCAGGATGGATCGTTCGTTCGGTTGTCAGGGTATCCGTCAATGTCGAAACTCCAAAGCTTATCCTAACCCGGGCCGGGCAGGACCTTCAGCACAACCACCGTTTCGTCATCAAAGCGTTCCACCCCACCCTGAAAAGCTGAGAGTTCCTGGTAGATCGCGGCCACCATCCCCTCCGCCGAGTTTGTGAGCTGGCTGGTGACCAGGGCAACCAGCCGATCGTTGCCGAACATCTCTTCATTCTCGTTGACCGCATCCACAATGCCGTCGCTGAAAAAGACAATGGCGTCCCCCGGCCGGGTAGACAGCGTGAACTCTTCGTAACTCACGTCTTTAAACATGCCCAGTGGAAATCCTTCGGCCTCTACTGTCTCTACTTGTCCTGCACGGCAGAACAACGGCTGCACTGCGCCTGCATTGGCAATCTGCAGCGTCTGCTTCTCATCATTCCAGACCGCGAACAACATGGTCACGTACTGCGCGTCCATCTTGCGTTCCTGCAGCGAGTCGTTGAGTTGTTTCAACATATCCGCAGGAGAAAGCATTTGGCTGGTCGCAGCGCGCATGATGCCGCTGATAAGCGCCGCATACAACGCCGCGGGGGCCGCTTTACCACTGACGTCGCCCATGGCGATGCCGATGCAGTTCTCGTCATAGGGCAGAAAATCGTAGAGGTCGCCGCCGATGGTGCGCGCGGGCAAAAACCGGGTGGCGAACTCGGCGTGCGGCTTGCGCGCCGGCGTGGGGGGTAACAGCCGCAACTGGACATCGCGCGCCATGTCCAGATCGTGCTCCAGCCGTTGTTCCTGCTGGGTTACCCTTTGGTACAGCCGGGCATTCTCGATCGCCACCGCTATCTGCGAGGCCAGCGTTACCAGCGTGCGCTGGTGATCGTCGTTGAAGTAGTTGACCCGCACATGCTCCAGGTCGAGCACGCCAACTACTTTGCCCTTGTAGAGCAGCGGCACCGCCATCTCCGAGCGGGTTTCCGGATTCACCATGAAGTAACGCGCGTCCTTGCGCACATCTCCGGCGTGAATCAGCCTCCGCTCGCGGACCGCCGTCCCCACCAGCCCGCGATCGATCGGAACTTTCTCTGCCGGCGTAGAAACCGGGTGGCCAAAGCGGACAGAATACTGGATCTCAAGCACTTGCTCTCGTTCATTGAGCAGCAAAATGCTGAACATCTGGTAATCGATGAGTCTCCTCAAGAGCTCTCCAACGCGCTCCAACAGGGGATCAAGATCCAAAATCGAAGTAACCTCGCGGGCAATTTCATTCAGCACGGCCAGTGTTTGCGCCTGCCGCGCCACCCGGGTATAAAGACGCGCATTTTCAATTGCCTGGGCCACGCGGGAAGCGGTCAACTCCAGCAAACGGCGATGTTCCGGCTGAAAATACCCCACTTGCTCGGATTGAAGGTCGATGACGCCGATGACCCGGTTCTTGACGATCAGCGGCACCGCCAACTCCGAGCGAACGTCGGGGTTGGCGCTGATGTAGTTATCTTCCAGGCGCACATCCTGCAGCAGAATGGATTCGCGATGCTCCGCAGCCCGGCCCACCACCCCTTTGCCCACCCGGATCCTCAGCCGCTCGGCTTCCGGCGAATGGCCTATCTGGAAGCGCATGCGAAGGTCGTTGGTTCGCTCATTGAGCAGCAGGATGGCAAAGATTTTGTAGTCGATGACGGCACGCACCAGGTCGGCGGTGCGGTGCATCAGCGTTTGCAGATCAAGCGTGGTATTGAGTGCATTGGCCAGCCGAATCAGGAACTCGGTCTGCAGCGGGTCGATCTTTACCGAACCGGGGACCAGGGGAGTTTCCGAGCTGGGACGATAATCGCCTTCAAACGATTGAGTAACAACCGTTTGCGCGGGCTTTTTCTCGGTATCGGCGTCGTCTTGGTCGCGGGGAGGCGTCATACAAATATCGAGTCATCATAGAGCATTTGGCGCCAAAGCTGGTTCGGCGTGGGATTCGAAGAGATAGCGGGTCCCTGTCGAAATAATGCTGTAGCTTCCAGCCTTTAAGTGGGTGGCCCAGGTCTCGCTTTTGAGACCTGGGTTTCTCCTCACAGATGGCTCCTGGCGGGGCCACCCACTTACTTCCCGCTCTGATATTCGTGCAGGATGGAAACACTGGCGCTGGCCCCGATCCGGGTAGCCCCCGCCTCCAGCATGGTGCGCGCTTCGCTTAGGGTGCGAATCCCCCCGGAAGCCTTGACTCCGCAGCGGTTACCAGCCACTCCCCGTAACACCGCCACGTCCGCAGCGGTCGCTCCGCCGGTTGAAAAACCCGTACTCGTCTTGAGAAAATCCGTCCCCGCGGCCAGCGCCAGCTCTGAGGCGCGCAGCTTCTCTTCTACCGTCAACAGACACGTTTCCAGGATCACCTTGACCACCGCGCCCGCTTCATGCGCCACTTGCACGACCCCACGTATGTCCTGTTCCACCAGCGCATTCATGCCCGACTTGAGCAGGCCCAGATTCATTACCATGTCCAGTTCATGCGCGCCCAGCTTAATCAGGGCCAGGGCCTCTTCCCGTTTGCTGGTGGCCAGGTTGGCGCCCAGGGGAAAGCCAACCACTACTCCCACCGGAACACCGCTGCCCGCCAACACCGAGTGTGCCAAAGAAACCCACGCCGGGTTGACCATGGCACAGGCAAAGCGGAAAGAGGCCGCCTCCTCGCACAGCTTCACCACCTGGTCCCGGGTGGCCTCCGGCTTAAGCAAAGTGTGGTCAAACACCGCGGCCAGGGCAGATTCACTCGCCAGCGCAGAGCTGGCGAATCCAGTTACATCAAAGTATCCAGAGGCATGATCAGCCTCCGGTTGCAGCAGTTTCGTCGTCATGGGTATCTCCGGTGGGGACTCTATGCCCTTACGTTGGCAAAGATCAATGGGAATTTGGTGACTCATCCGGATTGAAAATGCGGATGTCCGAGAGGTTACGAAAGCGCTCCTGGTAATCCATTCCGTAACCCACGACAAAATGGTTGGGAATCGTAAACCCTACATAATCGGCGTTGATTTTTTCCAGTCGCCGCGCCGGCTTGTCCAGGCAGGTTGCGATCTTCAAGCACTTAGGTTTGTGCTGCTGCAGCAATTTGCGCAGAAACACCAGGGTCAGGCCCGTATCCAGGATGTCTTCGACCAGGATTACGTTTCGTCCCCCGATCGGAGTGTCCAGGTCCTTTATCAATCTTACCGCGCCACTGGTCTTTACCCCTTTGTAGCTGGAAATAGCTACAAAATCGAACGTGGTTTCGACCGAAATGCTTCGTGCCAGGTCGGCCAGAAAAATGGCTGCCCCCTTCAGTACGCCGACCAGCAAAATAGCCTCGCCGGCAAAGTCATGGCTTATCTGCGCGCCGATTTCCGCAACCCGGCTCGCGATCTCCTCGCGACTGAACAACATCTCGTGCTCGTGCTCTCTCATTGGCTCTGTCATTCTTCCACGTATCTCCGCCAAGAGAAAGCGCAGCTATACTGTAGAGACAGACGCATCCCATGTATCCCTTCATTCACATCGGACACTTTTCCATTGGCACCTTTGGTCTCTGCCTGTGGTTGGCGTCTGTCTGTGCTTGCTGGACGCTCTATCGTAATTTTCAACGCTTTGGCATTGACGCCGACGCCGTCGGGGTAGCGGCCTACACCACGGTAGGCGGCGTCGTCGGGGCCAAGCTCTGGCATGTTCTGGAAGAGCCGGGACTACTCCTGCATCATCCGTTTGCGGTTTTATTTGACCGCGCAGGCTTTGCCTGGTTCGGGGGATTGCTGGCTGGGATCGCAGTGCTTCTGTGGCAGGGGCGGCAAGCGAAAACCGGGTGCCTGGGCATGCTGGATCTGGCTTCTCCCGCCGTCGCTGTGGGCTATGGTGTAGGCCGCCTTGGCTGCCTCATCTCCGGCGATGGCGACTACGGCATTCCCACCAGTCTGCCCTGGGGCATGAGTTTCCCCAACGGGCTCGTTCCCACCACCCAGAGAGTGCATCCGAC
>CAZSUK010000764.1:0-5418 GCA_964609355.1 uncultured Acidobacteriaceae bacterium
CACAAACGTGAGCACAAAGAGCGCGATCACGATGATCGACAGCAGGGAGCGGAAGGTATCGAGCAGGTTGGGAAAGACGAGGTGGGCGTGGCTATCGTGCGCTGGGCTGTGAGGGATCGCAGGGGACCCCGCAGCCGCTACGCCGACCGCTTCTTCCGTGGTCACGCGAAAGAAATCCACTGGCCGTTGATTGGTCAAGAACCGTTACCTTCTGCTACAGACTGCCGGGCAGGAGCCTGCTTCCGGAGTTTCTCAAAAGCCCGCCGGGCGGCCTCCTGCTCGGCGCGTTTCTTAGTGGTTCCCACCCCACGTGCAATCGCCTTTGGTCCATTTCCCTCCGCCACTCTCACCTCCACCAGGAAGCGCTTGCGGTGATCGGGCCCGCTTTCCGCTTTGAGGACGTAATCCGGGGGCCCGGTCTTCTGCGCTTGCAGCAGCTCTTGCAGCGCCGTCTTGTGATCCCCCAGAGAGACGCCGAGATCCAGGGCGTGGCGAAGTTCATTCACATAGGGGGCAACCACATGCTCTTTGACAAACGGTTCCACCGCCGGCAGACCGCCGTCCAAATACAACGCGGCGATGACAGCCTCTACGCAGTTAGCCAGCAAGGTGGATTTCTTTCGGCCGCCGCCTCGTTCCTCGCCGCGTCCCAGACGCAGGTAGCTCCCCAGATCGAGCGCAGCGGCCACCTGGGCCAGATGGCGACGGCTGACCAGGCTGGCTCGTAATCGAGTCCACTCGCCTTCATGAAGATCGGGAAAACGACGGAACAGGATCTCTGCAACCACCAGGCCCAGAACCGCGTCTCCGAGAAACTCCAGTTGTTCATTATCTTCTTCACGCAGAGCATTGGATCCCTCGGCTTGGCGGCCTTCGAGAGTTTGCTCGTACGCCAGCGAGCTATGGGTCAACGCCTTCACCAGCAGCTGCGGCTGGTGGAAGGAATAACCAAGCGCCGCCTGGAGCGTGTTGGGAGATGGTTGTGTCATGAGGCGGGTGGCCCTGTCTCCTACTTTAGTGCATGACGAGAGGGATAGCTGGCAGATAACACGTTAGAGGCAGGAGGCATTAATGGGACGGGGCCTCAGGCGCCGGATCCTCGTCGCTCTGCGGCTCAGTGTGCTCCTGTTTGGGTACGGCGTACGGCTGCTTGAGACCTTTCTCTGCCGCCAGTCTCGTATCGGCTTGGCCGTCGCGCACGGTGAGTGCGGCGCGGTACTCGTTGACGGCCTCCTCGCGCTGGTCCTGAATGTCGTAAATTCGCCCGAGGTAGATATGCGACCAGGCCAGCATCCGAGGATCCTTGGAGAGCCGAATTGTCTCTTCGAAGCTGTGCTGGGCACCGGGGACATCGCGGTGCATGATAGCCACGCGAGCCAGGATGAAGTTCGCTCTTGCTGGATCACCGGATTTGTCGGTGACCGACTGTTGCGCTAGCGCCCCGGCGCCGTCCGTATCCCCTTTCATCAATTTCATTTCGGCCAGGTCAAGCCCCCTGAGCTCTGGCGGAGCACGATGGACAACGTCCGAATCACCTTGCTGACTAAAGGTGATGTTCTTTACGTGGCCCAGTTGCTGGCTCACATCCATTCCATAAACCATCTGGCCGATACTTTCTTTGAAGCTCTGCGGCTGCTTTTCAAACGCTTCGAAGGCATAGTAGAAGTAATCCGTCAGCACATAACCGTCCTCCATGTCCTTCTGCACCGCATGGCGGCGGACGGCTTCGGCCGCCTCGACCGAAGCATTGTGCTGGTGGGTGGCTGATTCAAGGTCGCTGCGGCGAACGTCGGCTGGAATCTTGTAGATGGTGACCCCGGTGTCCATCGTCCGCGCTTCGACGGCCCGGATCATGCTTTCGACGACCAGAGCCACAATGTCACTGCGATAGGTGTAATCGAGAGGCGCGTCCTTCACCGTCTTGAGAAATGGAAGAAGCCTGTCCAGGGTGGTTGCACGGGCGTAAAGGAGCGGCTCAATCTGGTAGTGGAGGTAAGCGTGGCGAACTTCCTTCATATGGATATTTCCATTGACGGGGGAAGCAACCACTACGTAATCAGCTCCGTAGACTCGGGCATTGGTCTGCGAGGGGTCGAGCAGCGGCTCGATCACCACCAGAAAGCGCCGGCCTTCGATGCCTCCGGCAGGCGCCTTGAGATAAATGCCGGTATCGTCAATCATCTTCGTCAGCGAGTCGTGGAGTTGGCTCAGCTGCTTATCGTATTGCGGGCGGACGTGGAGCCAGATCGCATGCAGGTTCACTAATTCATTGAAGCGACGCAGTAAAGGCAGCATGTTTTCCACGCCGGCTGCGTCTGGAGGCATGTCCGCGCCCTCCGCGCTCGGCGTCAGCTCCGGAGGCGGCGTGATGTAGAGGGCGAGCGAAATATACTGCGCCAGGTCCGAGCCGGTATTCGAAAGCTTGTGCCGATCGATGAAGTCGCAGATCTGCTCGTGCGCTTCGCGCGCATCGGCAGAGGCCTGAAGCGCCTGGTTGACCTGATCCCGGACATCCTGGCGAACGGAGTCGGAGGCAGCGAGCCCCTGGTCATAGCCGCAGGAGTTAAGCGTCGCGGCAATATCAAAAAGCGCTTCGCTATTCTGCAGACTGATGTTGGGGCCGGCTGTATCCACCAGAGCCGGGGATTTGGGGGGTGCTGGGGCGGCCTCCGGATTTGAAGAGGAATTCTGAGCGAATGCGCCTGGCAGACAACAGAGACTTAGAAGCGCAAAGAACGCGTTGAGAATTTGGGAAGGGAGTACGGACGACTTGCAAAGAGACCGCATAGATTGCTGCAATGGACCCTTAACAAGTCTATGCATTTGCGTATGGGAGGGTCAATCACGACGTTTCGCACCCAATCAACAGCTCAAGGGGCGGCTCCTGTTCAGAAGCCGCTTTTCATCACTTAGGTAGCCCCGGGTCAGGCCAAAGAACGATCGACACTCCGCCCGGACCTCACGCAGACTCTAACCCGGAACTGAAACTCCTGAGAAGGAGAGGAGCACCGTACCCCGTACCGGCTGCCCAAACACCTGCGCCGGGGCGAATACGCTGAAGGACAAAGTATCTTCCAACTGCAAACGGGTCTTGCTATCAGCGTTTCCGGAGACAATCCGGTAGTCGTAGACCCTGCCTGCTCCGTTGACAAACGCTTGCACAACCACCGGATTATTGCCATCTGCAACACCCCCGGCAGGCTCGAGCGCGGAGTAAAGGAAACGGGGACTGGACGCCATCCCAAGGGGTTCATCCCGCGCCAGCAGCGGCTCCGGGGATGCGAACATTCCAATCAGCAGCGCCACTCCACCCAGGAGGGCAACGGTGCTGGCGAAGCCGGCTGTAACCTGCCAGACCAGGGGACTGAGCCTGTTTTGCCAGCGAACCCGTCCGCGTGCGAATTTCTCTTGAGCAGTATTGGCCGCCTGCTGCGATAGGGCAACGCGAAGCCGAAGATCCAGATTTGCGGGGGCCTTCGCCGGCCCGAGCAAGCTGATCAACGATTGCGTGTTGCGCCATTGGGCAAATTCAGCCTCGCACCCGGGGCAGACCTCAAGGTGCGCCGCGATCTCGTGCATCGCCGCGCCGGTTACAGCGCCATCGAGGTATGCCGAGAATTGGTCACAGAAATGTGCGCATTTCTTCACTTGGCCCCCCTGGCGCTCGTCGAGAGCGCTTCCATCGGCTGAAAAGCAGCACTTGGCCGTTTTGCCGCAGCCTCAGCAAAACCGGCCAGCCGGGCTTTCAGGTGAGCACGGCCACGCATTAGACGCGACTTGACTGTGCCAAGATTCACGCCCAGGATCTCCGCCACCTCTTCGTAGGAAAAACCCTCTATATCGCGCAAAACAACAACCGCGTGGAACGGCTCGGGAATGCGGCGTAACTCCTCTTCCACTTTGGCGCGGACCTCTTCTGAGGCTGCCCGGTCAAAGGGTGATTCATGGGCGTCGACAAGGGTGTCCTTAAGGCTCAGGGGCTGGCCATCGTGGCTCTCACCAAACTCGGTCTCAATGGTGACTTCCTGGCGCTTGTGGCGTCCCCACCAGCGGCGCTGGTTGCTGGCCTCGCGCAGGGCGATGCGATAAATCCAGGTGCGCAGGCTGGAGTCACCGTTAAATCCGCCAATCCCGCGGTAAATCTTGATGAAGACATCCTGGGTCAGGTCAGCCGCGTCCGCTGGATCGGGAATGGTGCGCGCTATCAAGCTGTAAATTGGCTGGTGATATTTCGCGATCAACCATGCGAATGCCTCCTCAGAACCGGCTTTCAGTTCCGAGACAATCCCGGTTTCTTCAGAGGGTACACTGAGGACGCTGGCGATATTTCCCAAAGCAATGCCTACCTGCATGCAAAAGTTCTCCATACCATAACAGGAAGCGTCCGCCTGCGTCTCCCAATTACGCCGTCAAGGGGAGTCCATGAGGGAGCAGGCTCTATTTACTTTAGACACCGCCCAGGCAACAAATTCCTGCGGCAAAGAGGTTACTGCGGTGTTTGGGTTGGGGCCGGTTTCTTCTTGTGCGGTTTGGGAGTATCCGCCGGGCCATCGTCAACCACGATTTTGCTGGGCGGCGGGGCCGCAGCAGCGGGGTGGGCGGCGGACGTCTGCAGGCGGGCAATCTGGGCGTCCTGGGCGCCTATCGACTGAAGCAACCAGGCTCCCAGCTTGCCCCGGCCGTCCTCCAGCCCAGCGCGAGCATCTTCCAGGTTGGCGGCATCCGCCTCGGAGCCGGCTAGTGCCGCCGTCTCGGTCACTCTAAGCAACACGTCATAGAGAGCATCCAGGTTACGAAATACGGCGAAACTTGGAGACAGTACGGCCGGACCGCTGGCCTCTGCCTGGGTAAAGAGTCCTGGTAGGGTGGTGGTCAGGTCGCGCTGCATGGAGGCAACATCCTGTTGTGTGGCGGAGCGGGTTGCTGCAGACGCTTTCCAGTGACCAATGTTGAGGTTGCCGATGGCAGTCTGCACGTTGGCCAGCGCGGGGCGAAGGTTGGCCATGGCAAACGCTCCTGGAGCAGGTGCAGGGGCCGCACCGGCGGCAGGGGCGGCGGTCTGGGCGGCCGCAGAACCGGTGAAAGAACCGCTCCACAGGAGCAGGGTTAGCACAGCGAATTTGGCGCAACGAGGGAGGGTAGACATTCGTTCTCCTGATGACAACGGTGAAACGACGGTTGCCACGTGCGGAGCGTTTGACGTATTTGGCATGCTCCAGCAGAATAAAGGATGTTCCACCCTTTGTGGGCCTGTGGCGCAGCTGGGAGCGCGCTTCCATGGCATGGAAGAGGTCATCGGTTCGATCCCGATCAGGTCCACCAATCAAACCAACAACTTAGCGAACCGGCACGAAGACCCAGCTTTGCGCCTCCCCCGGGGCTGGTGTGAGAGCCTCGCTGTCAGATCTTCGTCGTCAT
>CAZSUK010000765.1:0-6319 GCA_964609355.1 uncultured Acidobacteriaceae bacterium
CGGATCACAAACAGTTCCTGCCCGTACTCAATGGGCTGACCATTGGCCACCAGCTTCTTGACAATCTCCCCGGCCACGTCCGACTCAATCTCGTTCATCAACTTCATGGCTTCGACAATGCAAAGCACCTGGCCGCTCTCCACCTCGTCCCCAATCTTGATGAAGGCGGCCGCACCAGGAGAAGACGACTCGTAGAACGTACCCACGATCGGCGACTTCACAATATGGAGTTTCTCTTCGTCAGCCAATGCTTCCGCCGCTTGCGCAGCGGCCGACGCCGATGCTGAGGAAGCCACGGCGTGGATTCCCTGAGAGGCGGAAGGCGCCGCGTGCCCACCCGGAGTCAACAACTGCCCCAGGCGGGCTAGATCGAGAGCAGACGCAGGCGCCTGCTGAGGCTGGGTAAACTTCAATCGGATCTTGAGGTCGCCGCGTTCAAACTCGAACTCGTTAAGATCATTTTCCTTCAGGAACTCAACCAGTTCCCTCAACTCTTTCATTTCATCAGGCGTCATGAATCTCTCGTCTGCTTCAGAGTTGCGTCCAACCAGTGGATGCCGGGGTCAACACCTGGCCACCCTCCCGGGTAACGACAACCATATCTTCGATGCGCACTCCAAACTGGCCTGCGATGTAGACGCCGGGTTCAATGGTGATGACCATTCCCGGCAAAAGGGACTGCGACTGGTCCGCGGCGATGCGGGGTGGTTCATGGATCTCAAGCCCCACGCCATGACCGGTGGAGTGAGTAAAGTACTCAGCCAACCCAGCCTTGCGAAGGACGCTGCGCGCTGCTTCGTCTACTTCCCCACAGGAGACCCCAGGCTTCACCAAAGCAACGGCGGCCTGTTGCGCCTCCCGCACAGCATCATACGTGAAGCGCTCCCGGCGTGTTGGCTGGCCCAGGAATACAGTGCGCGTCATATCTGAACAATAACCTTTGAGAATAACACCGAAGTCCATGGTTACGAAGCCTTTACGGGGCAGCCGCTGGGCGGTTGCGCGGCCGTGCGGCAAGGCGGAGCGGGGACCACTGGCGACAATGGTTTCAAACGACATACCCTCGGCCCCGCGCGCGCGGGCGCTTTGCTCGAGCATCGCCGCAGCGGCGGTCTCGGGCATTCCCGGTTGAAGGTGCGGCAGGATCTCGTGGTAGAGGCCCACTCCCAGCAGAGCCGCCCGCTTCATTAACTTGAGTTCCTGCTCGTCTTTGATCAGTCGCAGATTGCGCACCAGGGGCTGGCCGAGAGGCTCAAAGAATCCTCGACGTCCGGTAACTGCTTTGCGGTAAGCTGCCAGATCGGCAACCGTGGTCGTTTCCGGGTCAAAGGCGCAATGCTTGATCCCGGTAGAAGCCAGCCATCGGCAAGCCTCGTCGCGGGTAGATTTGGAGATCACGTCCCGCGCCCCACTGGTCTCCTGTTTCGCCTGCGCGGTATACCGGCCGTCCGTGATCATGGCGGCGCGACCGTGGGTGATGGCGAGGAAAGCGTTGGAGCCGGTAAACCCGCACAGGTAGCGCACGTCGGGCAGATGGGTGATGAGTAAACCCTCAATGCCCTGTTGCTTCATCTCGCGCCGCAGCCGGCGTAGGCGTGGTCCGTGGTCCATCTGCTCAGGTATACCAGATGATTGCCGCAGCCCCCGGACTTAAAGTCCGGGGCTACACGAGGTACACTTAGAGTGCATAGAAAGGTCTTAATCCCATGCTCGTGGTGATGAAACCGCAGGCCACGCCGGAAGAAATCCAGGCGGTCTGCGATCAGATTCAAGTTTTAGGTTTTCGTGCGCATCCCATGCCCGGCGCGCAGCGCACCGCCATTGGCATTACCGGCAACAGCGGCGCCGTCGATCAGGGCGGCCTGGAAGAACTTTCCGGGGTCGCCGAGGTTATTCGCGTCACCAAGCCCTACAAACTGGTCAGCCGTGACGTAAAGCAGGAAGACACCGTCATTCAGTTCCCGGGAACCAACGCGACCATTGGCGGCCGCGACCTGGCAGTGATTGCCGGCCCCTGCTCGATCGAGTCGCGGGAGCAGGCCTTTGCGGTGGCGGAGCAGATTGCGCACGCGGGAGCCCAGTTCTTCCGCGGTGGCGCTTATAAGCCGCGCACTTCCCCTTACGCTTTCCAGGGCATGGGCGAAGACGGACTGAAGATCATGGCCGAAATAAGGGATAAGTTCGGCTTGCGGATTGTGACCGAAGCGCTCGATAACGAGAGCCTCGACCTGGTTGCAGAGTATGCCGACGTGATCCAGATTGGCGCCCGTAACATGCAGAATTTTTCGCTCCTCAAGCGCGCCGGCAAGACCCGTAAACCGGTCCTGGTCAAGCGAGGCATGTCCGCGACCCTGGATGAGTTGCTCATGGCGGCCGAGTACGTTATGAGCGAAGGCAACTACCAGGTGATCCTATGCGAGCGCGGGGTACGCACCTTCGCCGATCACACCCGCAATACGCTTGATTTGAGTATCGTGCCGGCAGTGCAGCGGCTAAGCCATTTGCCGATCATCGTCGACCCCAGCCACGGGACGGGTAAGCGGAACATGGTTCTGCCCCTGGCGCGCGCAGGGATCGCGGTAGGCGCTGACGGGCTCATGGTCGAGGTGCATCACGCACCGGATAAGGCCCTTTCCGACGGGGCTCAGTCGTTGTACCCCGATCAATTTGTTGAACTAATGGATGAGGTATCTCAGATTGCCACGGCGGTGCACCGGTCTCTGCCGCGTGCCATCAAGGTCGCCGAACCCACCCGCCTCTAAGATGGGCAGGTGCTGGCTTTTTTTGCTGGTTCTCGCCGCCACGGGTTGCCAGCAACGGGATTTCCCTAATTACCCCGCGAATTATCGCGAGTATGCCTACATCAGCAATGGGGGAAGCAACACCGTAACCGTGCTCGACCTGGTGCACATGCGCCAGGATCGGGTGGTTGCCGTCGGAGCCGGCCCTTCCGGGCTGGGAGTCAATCCTCGCCGCAACGAAGTCTACGTGGTGAATACCGGCAGCGGCACGGTCACCGTGATTAACGCGGAGACCAACACTGTGGCTGCGACGATTCGCGTCCAACGGAAACCCTACTTCATTGACGTGGATGCCCAGGGAGAGCGCGCCTATGTCGCCAACTCCGCTTCGAACAATGTATCGGTACTGGACCTTGCCAGGCGCCGTGAGGTCGGGGTGATCGGCGCCGGTGAGGGTCCGGGGATGGCCCGCATTTCGAACGACGGGAAGACGGTGGTGATCAGCAACCGCGCCAGCGGTAGCGTCAGCATCGCGGATGCGCAGTCGTTCAAGGTGAGAAGCAGTTTCGATCATTGTCCCGGCGCGACCGATGTGATGATCCTGCCCGACTCCTCCAAAGCTTTCGTCACTTGCTCTGGGGGGCACCAGATCATGGTTATCGGGCTGGCACATAGTAACGGGAGTGATCCCAGGCCGGCCGATGTTCTTCTCAGCTTGCTGGATGTCGGCCAGACGCCGCTGCACATGGCACTCAAGCCTGATGGCGGTGAGGCGTTCGTCTCCAATTACGATAGCGACACCATCTCCGAGTTAACCACCTCGTCGAACGAAGTGGGTGGGGCATACCTGGTGGGAACCCACCCGGTACGCGGCCTGGTCAGCGCGGACAACTCGCTTTTGTACGTAAGCAACTTCAGCGCCGGGCGAGTGAGTCTCTACGGCATTGACGATGGCAAGCGGATCGGCGAAGGAGTCAAAGTGGGGGAGGGTCCGGATGCCCTGGCCTTCAACTCTTCCGGGCATCTTCTACTGGTCGTGGATGCACAGTCGGGAGACATTGCCGTGGTGCGCACGCCTACCACGGCGAACCCTGCTTCCCTGCTGACGCTCTTTCCCGCCGGCCGATCGCCCAATGACATCGTCGTCAAGGCTTTTCTGGTTCGGTAGGGTTTGGACTTCCTCCAGAATTGGTATGAGCACCGCAGATCTCTCCACTACGCTACTGCTTCTTTTCTTCCCGTATGCGTTCCAGATCTGCCAGGTGGGCAAGACGGAGCGTGTGCCGGGTGGCCGAGTAGTGGGCCCCGGCCAGGAGCAGCAGACCGGTAACGAAAGCCCATAACATCAGGCTCACCGATACGGAAAAGGGACCGTAGACCGAATGCAGGTCCATCCAGGGCAGGGCTGCGATGTAGAGCATCTTTGCCAGCTCCCAGGAGAGCCCTATCACGATGGCGGTCGGGAGGACCGCCCGAACGGGCAGCTTGCGGTTGGGAAGGACCCAATAGATGAGGAAGAAAAGCAGGATGCTGGCAACGGCGGCCGAGATCTGCAGCAGCCAGTGCGACAAAAACACAAACCCGACATTATCGATGTGGCCCCAAAACAATGCCTGCAACACTGACTGTTGCGCTGCAGTCACGGCGACGCTCAGCATGGCAATGGTGCCAATGCCGGCGGCGAGTCCCAGCGAGATCAGCTGGTTCATGAAATAGGAACGGTTTTTGGTCACGCCCCAAACGCGATTTAAAGCCACTTCCAAAGGAAGAAACACCCCGGTCGAGGAAATCAGCAGCATCACCACCGAGGCAAGCCGCACACCGCTACGGGCATGGGCCACAATCTCCATGTTCTTGGTGACAAATTCCTGACCGGTGGGCAGGAAATAGCGAATCATATCGGCAATTGCGCCCTCCATCGCGTGGGAGTGAAAGACCACCCGGGCGATGGTGAACATCATGACGATGAATGGAAACAGCGACAGGATGGTATTGGCGGCGACGCTGAAGGCGTAGGTGTGCACTTCGGTCTGCGTCATGTACCGGGCCAGGCTCCAAAGCCCTTGTCCGAAACTTGCGGGGCTGGCTAACCTGGCCGGCGGCTTCGGCACAGCCGGAACCCCTATGAGCGCGTCGCCTACGGGGACTTCCGGCACGGGGGCTTCCGGAACTGCATCGACCTCGGGGAGTTCGGGCGGAACGACGATCCGGGGGACAGGGATGCCGAGGCTCATAGCCGTTATGCTAGCAGCCGGGGCGACCGCCTCGAAATGACTCTCGTGCGGCATCGCATACAACCTTCTGTGATCAGGTACCGTTGGGTAAATTTTTCTTGCACTGAATTCCAATTCCTGCCATAACATCAACAAGCTCGAACAAAGGTGCAATGTTCGAAATACGGGAAGGCCAATTGTTGTAATTGTTTCACCGCCCTCAAAGCATCCAGGTGAACCGGATTTGCTGCACACATTTAGCGGCTACTCGGGGTGTCCCTAAGGTGCTGACGATGGTCAATCGAGGTTGAAAGGGAGTTCGCTTGAAGGAAAATGGCGTGGTCAAGTGGTTCAACGGAGCGAAAGGATACGGTTTTATCCAACGTTCCACTGGTGAAGATGTATTCGTGCACTTCTCCGCGATCCAGGAGAACGGATATAAGACGCTGAACGAGGGCGATGCAGTCGAGTTCGAATGCCAGCAGGGACCCAAAGGACTCAACGCCGCCAACGTGATACGCAGCGCCTGAAATTAGATCAGTGGGCAGTCTTCGGTTCAGTGATGGTGAGACGGTCTGCGGCCCACTGCGCCGCTTCGGCAAGCACCGGATCGGGTCCGGTCGCCCACTCCCGTAGTTTGGGTAGGTAGCTCGCGAGCCCGCTGTTTCCCATGGCGATAGCGGTATTGCGCAATAGGCCGGCGAGCTTGGCGCGTTGCACCGGCGATTGGCGAAACCAGTTTCGGAAGCCCTCTGCGTCCAATTCTGCCAGCCAGGCGAGGGCCGGGTTCACCAGCTCTGTGCGTACTGCCAGGTCCGCATCCCCGCTCAACGGGGCGCGGCGGTTCCAGGGACATACATCCTGGCAAATGTCGCAGCCGAAGACCTGGCGGCCCATCTGGGAACGCAACGGCTCGGGGATGGGTCCCCGCTTTTCAATCGTCAGGTAGGCAATGCAAAGGCCGGCATCCATTTGGTAGGGGGCTGTCAGGGCGCCCGTTGGGCAGGCGTCGAGGCAGCGGGTGCAACTGCCACAACGGTCTTCCGGCAGCCTGATGGGCGCGGGCGGCAGCTCGAGCGAAGTGATGATCACGGCGAGAAAGAGCCACGATCCGAGCTCCTGGTCGAGAATGCAGGTGTTCTTGCCAATCCAACCGATGCCTGCATACCTGGCGTAAAGCCGCTCTACGAGCGGCCCGGTATCCACATAGCAGCGGGATTCAAAAGGACCGAGCTGCTGAAGCAGGCTGTGCTCCAGCGTCTTGAGGCGGGCGAGCAGCACATCGTGGTAGTCGCTTGGTTTGGCCTCGGGGTGGCCGTAGCCAGTCCAGGCATAGCGGGCAATCCAGGCCGCGTCTGGCGGGGC
>CAZSUK010000766.1:0-3031 GCA_964609355.1 uncultured Acidobacteriaceae bacterium
GAGGGGTGGCGATTGGGGAAATGCATTAAGCGAAACGGCGATGAACATTATTATCAGGAATTCGCGACGCATATGGTCCACGATAATACTCCACGAGAGTGCGCCGACTGATCCCTCCCGCAGGGGGGAAGTTACCGACAACCCGACTTTGCAGGCCTTTGTCCGAAAGCCGGTTTTACGAACAGATGGCGCTAAGCGTGCGGTATCCGTGGTCTCAATAAGATTCTTGACTGCTCTACAACGTGTGTTATAGAAAATACAACACGTGTTGGAGGGGTAAATGCCCGGCCCGAAGCTGTCAAAGCTCGAAGTACAGATCATGGAAACTCTCTGGACTCGCAGCGAGGTATCCATCCGCGAGATTCAGGAGAGCTTTCCCGAAAAGTCCAGGCCGTCCTATGGAACCATCCAGATCACAATCTACCGGATGGAAGAGAAGCAGATCGTGCGCCGCACAAGGAAGGTTGGCAACTTCCACCTCTTTGAGCCGCTCATCTCCCGAGATGCAGCTCAGCTGAGATTGATCGATGAACTCGTCGCGATGCTCGGCGGACGCTCCGAGTTGGTCATGATGCATCTGGTCAGGTCCGGGAAGCTGAAACTTGAAGACGTCAAAGAGGCCGAGCGGGAACTCAAGAGACTGCAGCGAAAGGACAAATCGCTATGACCCCTGAATCTTTTTCTCCGATTTGGGCGGTTGGGGTACGTGAGCTGTGCCATCACCTGTGGCAGTCCACGCTCTTCCTTGGCATCGTCGCGTTGCTCGCACTGCTACTGCGGCGGAACCAGGCACGGATACGGTACTGGGTTTGGATGACAGCATCAGTCAAGTTCCTGATTCCGTTCTCGCTGTTGGTCAGCCTCGGAAGCCATCTGCCCTGGCCCAGCCACGCGGTGGCGCCGAAGACCAGTCCCTACGTCGCAATCGAAGAGATGAGCCAGCCATTCTTGGAGGTGACGGCCCTCAACACACCGATCGATATTCCTGTCCCAAAGCCTACAGCTTCCCAGGTTCCGATTCGTATCTTCATACCCATGGTGATGGCGGTTTGGCTGACCGGCTCCATTACGATGCTGATCTTTTGGTGTCTGCAGTGGCGGCGAATCTCCAGATTAGTGCGGTCGGCAAAGCCGTTAATCGAGGGACGCGAGGTTGACCTCCTTCGCAAAGCGGAGCGGGCAGCAAGATTGCCCAGGTCAGTCGCGCTGTTACCTTCGAGCAACTCAATGGAGCCGGGAGTCTTTGGCATCATCCGCCCCGTCTTACTGTGGCCGGAGGGAATCGCGTGTCATATGGATGACGCGCATCTGGAGTCGGTTCTCGCGCACGAAGTGTGCCACGTACAGCGCCGCGATAATCTAACGTCTGCGATCCACATGCTGGTGGAAGCGATCTTCTGGTTCCATCCATTGGTGTGGTGGATGGAGCGGCAACTTGTAAAGGAACGCGAGCGTGCCTGCGACGAAGCCGTTTTGCAGCTCGGCAATGAGGCGGCGGTCTATGCGGAAAGCATTCTTAACGTCTGCAAGTTCTATACCGAATCTCCCATCGCATGCGCGTCAGGTGTAATGGGATCGGAGCTGAAGCAGCGGATCGCGCGGATCATGTCCGGACAGGGTGTGCAGAAACTGGACCTGCTGCGGAAGGCGATGCTGGCACTGGCCTTTGTGCTGGCGGTGGGCGTACCCCTCGCGGCGGGTCTTTTACGCGCGGCGCAAGGACAGACGCCACCGGCGCAAAGGAACGGGTTCGAGAACGGCGGCATCACAGGCACGTGGCAGGGAACGGCCCATGCACCCGGAGGACACACTCTGCGGTTCGTGCTGAAAATTGCTAAGGATGAGAAGGGTGCCATGAGCGCAACGCTGTACCGCATCGACCCGAAGGAGGCGCCGCTGGCCGGCGACACGGTGCGCTTTGAGGGGGGAACGCTACGGTTCGTGAATCAGTTTCCGGGCTTGACGTATGAGGGAAAGATTTCGGCGGATGGAAATTCGATCAGCGGTACCGTGACCCAGCTTGGCTCCTTTCCCCTGGTGCTGGAGCGCGCGACACCGGCGACGGAGTGGGCGACTCCTGCTCCGCCGCGGCGGATTGCGCCGATGGCCACGGACGCGAAGCCCGGCGTGGAGGTGGCAACCATCAAGCCGACCCAGCCGGGAACGAACCTCTTCATGCTCGTCACACAAGGAGAGAATGTGGTGATTAAGAACTTCACGCTCAAGTTCTTAATAAAGTTTGCATATGACATGCCGGACCGGCAGCTCGTGGGCGGGCCGGGCTGGTTTGATACGGACAAATGGGACATCGAGGTGAAGCCGGACACGCCGGGGACGCCGAGCGTCGCACAGGAGAAAGAGATCCTGCAGAAGCTCTTTGCGGAGCGTTTCGCGCTGAAGTTTCACGAAGAGAAGCGGAACATGGCGGCCTTCGCCCTGACCGTGGGCCAGAACGGGCCGAAGTTGACTAAGACTGCAGACGCGTCGGAATCGCCAAGCTTTACCGTTCCTCTGGGCATGGTGGCCGCACGAAGCGCCACGATGGGGGAGTTCGCGCATTTACTGCAAAGCGATATCCTCGGCCAGCCGGTCGTGGACAACACGGGACTCAGTGGGCGATGGGACTTCACGCTGAACTGGACACCGGATGACACGCAATTTGTGGACAGGGGGATGAGGGCGCCTCAGCCGGCAGCGGATAATGCGAATGCGCCGCCGCCGCTGTACACAGCGATTCAGGGCCAGCTGGGGCTGAAGCTGGAGCCGAAGAAGGTTGACGCTCCGGTGATGGTGATCGATCACGTGGAGCACCCTTCGCCGAACTAGGAGTGCCGTACTTGAGCGCCAACCCGTTTGCTCCTCACCTGGGAGGTAGGCACTCAATGTAGACCGTTCGGCACTGATGTCGATTTCCCGTGAAACGGGGCGGTCTCAATGGGTGGATGCAACACTGGCTTGAAGTTTACTAGCGGGAGTCTCAAAGCCCAAAGTTTTTCGCGGGCGTTGATTCAGTTGTAAGGCGACTTTGTCG
>CAZSUK010000767.1:0-24471 GCA_964609355.1 uncultured Acidobacteriaceae bacterium
TGGGGGCAACGACGGTTACGGCCTATGCGTTGTGTGTGCAAATGGCACAGCCGGTTTATGGCATCGCGGCTTCCGGTCTGCATTTTCTGTTTCCTTACCTGTCGGCGCGAAGTGAAACTTCAGAACCGTCTGCAATCAGGAAAGTCGTCCTGGCAGCGTTCGCGGTCAACTTTCTGATCGTGGCCGCAGGAACCGGCATCCTGCTGTTTTATGGCCCCGTCGCGCTTTACGCATGGGTTGGCCGGTCGGTTGCCCAAAGCGCAGTCAGCATCCTCACCCCAATCGTCTGCAGCTTTGCGCTGCTGGGGCTGAGTGTTACCGGCTATTACTCATTGATGGCGCTGGGCCATATTCATATGGTCACTGCGCTCAATCTTTCCGGCGGCTCGATCATGCTGCTTCTCATGGTCTGGCTGCTACAGTTGCAGGGCGTTCACGGAATCGCGATGGCGCGTCTATCCTACGGCCTTATCGCTTTGCTGTTGTACGTCCCGCTGGCCCGTGTGCTGGGGGGTGCACGGGCTCCATCTTTATCGTCCTCAGGCATCCACCCAGTCTGTGAGGACGTATGAGCAGCGCCGCAATCGTCAGGCTAGAAACCGCTGCTCAGCCTTGCAGCCTTATGGCTGCGGCTGTGGGTTTCTATTTTGCGTTCCGTTACGCCACTGAATACTTATTTTTTCAATCAGACCCGCGCGCTGGCGCCGCATTCAGTGTGGCGTTGAACATCCTGTTTTTTGCGTTGGTTCTGTTCCACTCATTAGGAGATGCGCCCAATACTCTGAGTGCAACCGTACGCGTACCCGCCTTCCCCGCGATCGGCGCGTTTCTGCTGATCGCACTTTGTAGCTTGGTATGGAGCGCAACCGTATCGGTAGGCGTCGCCTTTGCCTATTGGTGCGGGGTGGCCGCAGACGTGGGCATGGTCGTGTTGCTGTTGCGCAACGGACCGCAGCCCATGTCGGCCTCACTCATGAAGGGGTACGTGTGGGGGTCCATCGTCATTGCGGTGATTATCTGGCTATCGCCAACCATGCAGGATTTGCGCCCGGGCGATGACGAATACTTCAGCCCCAATGCAATCGCCCTGATCTGCGCTTTCGGTGTCTTCATCGCCCAGTACCTGAGCCGTTCGCATCGGTCGTGGAATATTGCTGCCGTTCTTCTCTCTATCACTCTCTTACGCACACTCAGTAAGACGACCATCGCTGCGTTTATCGCCGGTGAGGCTTTGCTGCTCGTCCGCGATTCTGCAATTACCCGCCGTAAGCTGCTCGCGATCGTGGTTACTTCCGGCCTGGTAGTCGCAGCATTCTGGAGGTTGATTGCAGCCTATTTCGAGGTCTATACCACTACCGGCAACGAGGCTGAGACCCTCACCGGAAGAGTCGGCATCTGGAACTACACCCTTGAAAGCGCGCTCGAACAGCCCTGGATCGGACACGGATTTCACTCCTTCCGCAATGTAGTGCCGGCCTTTGGCGTCTTCGAAGCCTGGCATGCGCATAACGAGTTGCTGCAACTGTTTTACACCTACGGAATCGTCGGACTACTCCTATTCATTGCTGTCTACGGCAGTTTGTACCTGCAACTCCGCCGTGCCTCGGTTTCAGATAAGGCGCTGTTCTACGGGCTCCTTCTCTTCATCGTGATACGAGGTTTTGGTGACACTGATCGCTTCGAACTCACCCTGCCGCTTTGGTTCGTGTTTCTCATCAGCTCGCTCTTGAATGCCCCCCACCCCCCGCCGATAAAGGACGGCCAATCATGAACATCGTCATCGCAGTCGCCGGCTCCTCTACCTATCTCTCAGGAGTCTCTCGTCACGCCGCAAACCTCGCCCGGTGTCTGCTTACCCGCGCCGGCGTGACAGCAATCCATGTGGTTGCCGGGGCTTCTCAGTGTGACTTGATGGACTCGGCATTGCCACGCCAGGAACCCAGGCTCACACTCCACAAAGTGGAGATGGGCGGTGATCCCATCAGCCGCAATCTCTGGTACTACTACCGGCTTCCGGATATTGCCCGTCGGCTCAATGCTGACATCCTTCACTTTTCATATCCCGCTCCGGTAAACCGGAACGCGCTCGATTGTCCTGCGGTGGTGACTCTGCACGATCTCTACCCGTACGACATTCCATCGAATTTCGGTTTCCCCAAGGTCCTTTTCAACCGTGCGATCTTGCAGCAGTGTCTGCATGCTGCGGACAAGATTGCCTGTGTCTCTGAAACCACCTTGAGGCGTCTCTCCTTTTATGCTCCACGCGTAGCTGCGCAACGGGCAGTTACCATCTACAATTGCGTCGACCCCGGACCGCCGACCTCAACCGAAAGCCCCATCCCGGCCTGGAATGGCCAGCCATTTTTACTCTGCGTTGCCCAGCACCGGCGGAATAAGAACATAGTCGTTGCTCTACGTGTCTTTCAGCGCCTCTTGTCGGCAAACGAAATCAGCCCAAACGCATCGCTCGTCTTGATTGGTATCGAAGGACCGGAAACAGAAAACATCCATCAAGCCATCAACGAACTCGGGCTCCAACAGCGGGTCGTCTTCTTGAGGGGAATTGGCGATGCCGAGCTACAGTGGTGTTACAAACACTGCGAATTGCTGCTGGCGCCTTCGCTGATTGAGGGTTTCGGTCTGCCCATTGTCGAGGCAATGTTTCATCACTGCCGCGTCGTCTGCTCCGATATTCCAGCATTTCGTGAAGTCGGTGGATCGTACTGTCACTACGTTCCTTTATCCTCGTCGCCTGAGGACGCGTTTGTGCGCGCGACCCGCGAGGCTCTCACCACACTCCGCTTTCGTACGCCAACCGTCGATCGGTATGCCAGCGATCGCATCGCAAAGGCGTACTTTCAGCTCTATACAGAGTTGCGTCATGGCAGCACTGCCATCGAAGAGGAAAGTGCCTGCGATGTGGGCTGCACGCTTGAAAGGAGTGGATCTTGAGAACCCCGAACAGTGCCTCCGCCGCGCGGCAGAAGCAGATCTTGCTCGAGTGCATCCTCAAGGACCCTAAACATGCGTGGCTGAAGTACATGGACAATCCCCAAAGCCTGCGCACTTGCGTCCGGCTCTACCTGGGCAAACTACGTTTTACCAGTATGAGCAGGTAGCGTGTATAAACGTGTTTCCGACGGCGCCCTCCTGGCGTTGCTGGGGTTGCTGGGCTTGGTGCTCCTGGGATACACCCTGCCACGTGCATGGAGGACGCTCAACACCGACTTTCCTAATTACTATCTCGCGGCCCGGCTTGTTCGTGAGGGGGTTGACCCTTCGCGAGCCTACGACTGGATCTGGCTGCAGCGAGAAAAGGACCATCGCAATATCGATCAGGCAGTAGTCGGGCTGGTACCGATTACACCCTTTTCTACCTTGGCCATGTGGCCTATCGCAGGCTTGCCACCCCTGGCTGCGAAGCACGCATGGTTAATTTTCAATCTCGCCCTTCTCTTTCCCATTGTGTGGCTGATGAGATCTGTTACCGGTCTATCCCTATTGCAAGTGGGCTGTCTTGTGGGCTTGTGCTTTCCCATGCATCGAAACTTTCTGTACGGCCAGTACTATGTAGCTCTGCTCGGAATTCTGACTGCCGCGCTTTGGGCCGTCCAACGACAGCGTAACTATTTCGCCGGATCTCTGCTTGCCCTGGGCGTAGCGGTAAAGATATTTCCTGTCATACTGGCGCTCCACTTTGTCAAAAAGAAGAACTGGGCCGCTCTCATTGCGTGTCTGGTCACCGGCCTTCTCTGTGCGGTGGCCTCCATATCAGTCTTTGGATGGAGTCTTCATCGCGCCTATTTGCTTCAGGTCCTTCCCGCGACTCTGCGAGGCGAGGCTCTCGACCCTTATAACCTCAGCAGTTCTTCGCTATCGAGCCTGCTTCATCGGCTCTTCATCTTCGAGCCACAACTAAACACCCACCCAGCCCTGCATGCTCCCTGGCTCTTCGCCATTCTTCACCCTGCGCTGGAGTTGACATTGCTACTACCCGCGTTGATTTGGATCGAAGAACGGGCTTCGTCTGCCACTCGCACGGCGCTTGAGTGGGCGGCGTTGTTGCTGGCTACACTCACTTTCACGCCCTTGCCCGCCTCTTACCACTTCACCGTACTCATTTTGCCGGTCGCCATTATTTGCGGGTACCTTGTTCAAGAGCGGCGCAGCGCCCTGCTCATGATTGTCATTGCACTTTATCTCGCGGTCGGTTATCCGGGATGGAATACAGCGCCTGTAGATGGCTGGAGGGCTCTTCTCCATGTAAAGAGGCTGTACGCGCTCATCTTGTTGACCACGGTCGCGCTCTCCCTAATCAGAAGCCGTGCCCGCGTTCAACAGCGAATATGGTGGTTCGCAGGAGCTGCCGCGGCTCTCACCATCAGCATCGTCAGCGGTTTGAAACATCAGCATGGATTGTTTGACGACTACCCTTATCGGCTCCCCATGGGCCAGCAAATGTTCCTGACAGCCCAACCAGTTCCACAAGGGAGCGAAATCCAAACCATCGCGCTCTTCCGAAACGGTTACCGCAGAGCCACAATGGGTGACGATGCAGTTCGCGTCAGTTCTGCTGATGGCGTGAATGATGAGCTATCGCTTACTGTCGGAGGGGGTCAACTCTGGACGGAAGTAGTGGAGGCCCGTTCCATCCTCGAGTCAAGCTTCGGGCCCTCCATCGTCGACGCGGAGTCGCCGGCCACGCTCGCAGGCGGAAACGAACTAGCCTTTCTTCGTGAGATAGATGGCCGTAAACAGCTTTTCGTTGGCGGTCAGCAGCTCACAACGCCGGTCGCTGGCTGGAATCTCGATGAGATTTCCATTTCACCCAGCAGCTCCATTGTGGTTGCCGCGACCAAAAACAGGGGAGAATCGCGCCTCTACACGGTAAGGGGTGTCGATCAATTGGAGCTAATCCCTGTCGGCGAAGCGCGCTATCCCGCGATCTCCCCGGATGGACGCTGGCTGGCGTTCAGCACCTTTCAATCCGGTTACTGGAACCTCTCCCTGCGCAACTTCAGTACCCTCGAGGTGCGCCGTCTTACAACCGTGGGCTGCAATCAAACTCAACCCGCCTGGCTACCCGACTCCAAAACGCTGCTTTACAGCAGCGACTGTGGCCGAGCACAGGGTTTTACTGCCATCTGCAAGCGGCGCTTCTTGCCCTGAGTTCCATGCTCCTCGAAAATATCGAAGCGTAGTGGAGGGGACCTGCCGTTTCCCTTTCCAGTTCTCAAACAACCGCTAGAGCCCTGAGG
The DNA here is from genome assembly GCA_964609355.1 of uncultured Acidobacteriaceae bacterium. GTDB lineage: Bacteria > Acidobacteriota > Terriglobia > Terriglobales > Acidobacteriaceae > PALSA-350. The sequence goes on from CAZSUK010000767.1 coordinate 5,259, forward strand.
ACGTGCCCTCACCGATTGCTTGGCGGAGTTGCCAACCAACTCACCTGTACGTTCTTCCTCCCATCCGAGGTTGGTCTAAATCATGACCAAACGTCGACAATTCGGTGACAAACCGCCTTCCAACTTTACCTACACTCGGCCATAGGGGTTTGAAATACCTCCTTAAAGGCGCGACAAGTGAAGATGCGACGGTTGCTTGTTCTGTTTGGCTTGACTGTGTGCGTTCTCCTGCCAGGTCCTTCACAGGACGCGACGACCGTCGGGCTTATCGCCGCTGCCACCCTCAAGCCGGGAATGATTTGGTTCGTCCCCAAATATGGATTTTGATCGAAAGCTTTCTCTGTTGCTCCTCGTGCTGCTCCTTCCTGCACTATTGCAGGCGCACGCCGGAATCCTCGAGCGCGGTAAGGTGCAGCTGATCTGCCATCGGACGGCGAACCGTGACATGCCGGAGAACACTTTAGAGTCGCTGGCGCTCGCCGCGCGCATGGGCTGCAACATCGTCGAGATCGACATCAGAAAAACGCTGGATGGCCACCTTGTTCTCAACCACGACGGCTTTCTTGAGCGGCTCACCAACGGCATGGGGAACGTCGAGCTTACAACCTACGATGAACTGCAATTGCTGGATGCCGGAGCCTGGATGGGAGACCGGTTTCAAGGGATGCGCGTTCCCCGATTCGAAGAAGCCCTGCGGGTGGCTCGCGAGCAGGGAATTGGTCTCGACCTCGACATTAAGACAAAGGGCATTGCGCCCCTTCTTCTTGAGGCCCTCGAACGAGAAGGCATGCTGCAGCGGGTCATCTTCGGCGGCGAATGGCAGGATGTGAAAGCCCTCTACCCGGACGCAAATCGCGATCCAGTCGCGTGGGTCGAACCGGGTTGCATCGCAACGCAGGTTGCGGAATTACAGCAGCAAGGCAAATTCGTAGTGGCTAATTTTTCTGGCAACGCACATGAAATGGATCTCGCCGCTATGCGCGAAGCCGTGGCGGCAGGCGTGGATGCGCTGAACGTGGACTATCCTCGCCTGGCAGCCGATGCCGTGGGTCGCCCGGTAGAAACGAGGCTCGCAGATCTAGCCCGCACAGCATCGGCTGGTCCGGTGCCCGTGCGACTGGCAGCCATTAGCGAGCTATCTCACTATGTCGGCTTTCCCACTCAGCAACTATTCATTCATTGGCTGCGCGATACTGACGATCGCATCTCCCGCGCCGCAGCCCTCGCGCTCGTGATTGCCCGGCCGGCCACCCCCACACAGGTCTACATCGACGCGACTTCCGCGCCTGAGAAGACAGCTCGTCAAAATGGCGCATGGGCTATTGGAATCACCGGCGCCCCAGCCACAAGCCCTCTTCTTTCGTTGCTCGCTGACAAAGACCCCAAGGTTCTCAAGGAAGCCCTGCTTGCGCTGAGCCGTTGCCCTGGAGAAGTGCCCGCGGAAGCGCTTCTGCCATTGCTGGCCAATGCCACACCCGAGGTGCGCGGAGCCGCCGCACTGGCTCTCGCCCGCCATCAACCTGAGGTGGCCGCTTCTGCGGTGATGGATTTACTCCTTCGTGATGAAGAACGAGCCGCCCGCGGACACCTGGGGGGAAAGCTCACCCCGGAACAAATCGGGACAATCGAGGCCGCCTACCGTGAACAGATGAAACTGATCCAATCGCTCGAGTCCCTCCCACCCGAACAGGCTCGTCGTGCGCTCGCGGACCAGGCATTTCGTCCCGTCAAAGATTATTCGCGGGTCACCGCGTTGGTTGCCGGCTATCAGATGTGGGACCGCATCGCCGCCGATCCCGCGCCCGCCATGCAGGCGCTGCGCTCCACCAACGCGGAAGTAGCTGATCGTGCCGAGTGGGCGTTGGTGAAAGCCGGGCCTTCCGTTCTCCCGCCTCTACGCGACGCGTTGCCGTTGAGCGATCCGGCTTCCCAGGTGCGGATCATTCGCATTCTCGGCTGGCAGGGCGATCGGGAAGCCCTACCGTTGTTGCGTAGACTGCAGGACTCAAATCCTCAGGACTCAAATCCTGAGAGCAGGGCCTTGATCGCCTGGGCAATAGAAAAAATTGAGGTGCTCCAATTTCAGCCATGGACAAAGTAATCAATTTTCCCGTGCCGCGCGCATTTCGCAACTATCCAGCGCTTCTCAGGGAGCTACAGCCGGCGTCTGATGCCAAGACAGGAGAAGCCATGGAACTCGAAACACTTGAGGAGCAAACCTTCATCGACGATCCCCTACTATGCAAGGTGGACCTGCCGCTGCGAGCTGTGTTTTATCCGCTTGGCTTCGCCTTCGAGATCACCACCAACAGCCAGGCGGTGCTGGACGCGGCCGGCCGGAGTTGGGCTCACACCAAACAACGTGACAGCGGCCCCATTCTGCGCCTCCGCATCGGGGTGACCAGGGGCACTTCTCAAAACTGTCCGCCCGCCCCGGTAGTCCGCTGCCAACAGAATTTGCTCTCGATGGTCGCAGATGCTAACAACCAGGCGATTTGCGATCTCAACGCCGGCTTTGCCTTCGCCTGGCTCACGGAAGACGCAGTTCGTCATTCCAGCTATACCCGATACCACTTCATCGAGGCAGTCGCTCTCATCCTTATCTCCACCTCCTATGCCACTCCCATACATGCCGCGTGCGTCAGCAGGTACGGGAGGGGTCTCTTGTTGTGCGGCGATTCCGGAGCCGGCAAATCAACCCTCGCCTACGCCTGCGCTCGCAGCGGATGGCTTTTTACGTCCGACGACTCCAGCTACCTCAAGCACAATTCCCGCGAGCTCCGCATCGTCGGAAATTCGCATCAGTTACGTTTCCGGCCGTCCGCCAGGGATCTCTTTCCTGAATTGCAGGGCAGAAGCGTTACTCCGCGCGCCGAGGGCAAACCTTCCATCGAGGTGCCGACCGCCGAGCTGCCCGGAATCGTCACCGCAGACGAGGCATTAGTTCACCACATCATTCTGCTGAACCGTTGGCCCTCGGCGCACGCCGAACTGCAGCCGCTTCCCAGGGAAGCCGCGAGCCGGTACTTTCAGCAATATCTTTCATTTCCTGACAAGATTCGGCAGGCACAAACCGAAGCGCTCCAGACCCTCTGTGCGGCCGACGTATATGAACTCCGCTACCAGGATCTTCGGCAGGCGATCGACTGCCTCAACCGTCTCGCTCGCACTCCGGTCAAACCCACATGATCCGTCTGTCGAAAGCGCCTCGCGGACAGTTCTGGCTCTTCTACGCCGCCTCGCTGTTCTTCAGTTTTGGGTTCTCGATCTTCTTTTTTCTCTTTAACCTCTATTTGCTCGGCTTCAACCTTACCGAACGCTCTCTGGGGCTGATCGGGGGGCTGATGGCGTTTGGCAGCATATTGGGGACGATTCCCGTCGGCATCAGCGCTGAACGCTTCGGCATCGGTCCAACGCTCGTGACCGGTCTATCTTGCACTGTGCTGTTCTCCTTGTTACGCGTCTATCTTGTCGCCCAGCCCGTACAATTTGTGCTCGCGATCCTGACGGGCCTGACCCTTTGTTCCTGGGCGGTCTGTCTCTCTCCTACCGTCGCCAGCCTGACGACAGAGGAGCAGCGGCCGTTCGCTTTCAGCTTGATGTTTTCCTCCGGCATCGGCATAGCCGCGCTCGGCGCGCTGGTTGCCGGCCAGTTGCCCACCTGGCTGCGCCACCTGCCGCACCCGGTTGCAGCCATCCAGGCCACTCGCTGGACACTGGAGTGTGCCTGTGGCGCCGCAGCGCTTGCCATCATTCCTCTGCTCAGGCTCCGTCTGCCCGGAGCGGCTCCCCGGGTTCGGCTCCCAAGATTTTCGAACCCCTTTTTGCGTAGATTTCTGCCGGCGATAGCGGTCTGGGCCCTGGTCACCGGCTCATTTCCGCCTTTCGCTAACGTGTATTTCGTTCACCACCTGGGATTGTCCCTGCAAAAGGTGGGCTTTGTCTTTTCCCTTTCGCAACTGGTTCAGTTCCTGGCTGTCCTGGGTGCTCCGCTCCTCTTCCGGCGTACGGGGCTGGTCAGGGGTGTCGTTCTAACCCAGATTGCCACCGCCGCTGCTCTTGCGTTTCTCGCATTCATTCGGGGTAGCACCGCCGCCGTATGGCTGTACGCCGCTTACATGGCGATCCAGTACATGAACGAGCCCGGCATCTACAGCCTCTTGATGGACCAAATTTCCCCCGGCGAACGAAGTAACGCCTCCGCATCTACCTTTTTTGTTACTTCAGCTTGCCAGGCCTTAGCCTCAGCAGTCATGGGGGCCGCGATCGTTCGCTTTGGTTACCCGCCGGTATTACTAGGGATCGCCCTGCTCGCGCTGGCAGCGACGGCAATGTTCGGCAGACTGTCCCGCTCGCATTTGACTGTTTCAGAAGCTCTGACGGCGGTCGCCAGGTGAAATGCAAACGCACTATAAGCCCCTGGAAAGGTGCAAAATGTCACTTCTTTGTCATTTCGTTTTTTCATGGTTTATTTGGCTGCTTCCTGATGGACACTGTAGGGAAAGGCTTTTGCTGGAAGAACGCCCAGGCTACGCCTGGAGCTAGTGAGTGACTATGAGTCTGATTCTGGTTATTGAAGACGATCCAAGAATTCAACGGGCGCTGCGACGACAATTCAGCGCAGAAGGATATGACGTTCATATCGAAGGCGAAGGTCCCGCGGGCCTCGCTGCTTGCAAGAATCTGCGTCCCGTAACCGTGGTGCTTGACCTTATGTTGCCTGGACTTTCCGGCCGTACGGTCTGCAAGGAAATCAAGGCCTGGTGTTCAGACATTCCTGTGATCGTGCTCAGCGCGGTCTCTGAGGTGGCAGACAAGGTCCTGCTGCTTGAGACCGGTGCCGATGACTACATGACCAAGCCGTTCAGCCCCCGCGAGCTGCTGGCTCGTGTCCAGGCTGCGATTCGTCGCACACAAAAGAAAGTGAAGGAACTACCGCTCGGCTTTGGCGACGTCTCTGTCGACTTCGTGAAAATGGAGATCTATCGCGGCGGCGCCCTAGTGCCCTTGACTGCTCACGAATTCAAGCTTCTCCGTTATTTCCTCGACAATCCGGGCCGTGCCATTGCGCGTGAAGAACTGCTCAATGATGTCTGGGGAATGAGCTTCCATCTCACCACCCGAACCGTCGACAACCAAATACTCAAGCTTCGTCAGAAGCTCGAGGCGGACCCCGCGAACCCTGTTCACTTCCGCACTGTTCATGGAATCGGATATAAATTCGTGCCGCAGGTATAAGACCAACCAGCGTCGTGAAAAGAGATCACTGATTCATGAAACAGTGGCGGATGCGGACAACTTTGATGGTATCTCTCCTGGCGGTTTCGCTGGGACTTACCGTTACCTGCCTGTTCATCATCCGCGTAACTGTTCAGCAGGAAATCAGGAAGAGTCTCCAGGCGGACCTGGACCACTCCCTTACTACGTTCTCAAACCTGGCCAATCAGCGCAATCGCATGCTCGACCGCGAAGCCGCCCTTTTGGCCGACCTCCCCAGTCTGAAAGCCCTGATGTCCACCCAGGATGCGCACACCATCCAGGACGAGAGTCAGGATTTCTGGGCTACCAGCGGTAGTGATTTCTTCGCTCTGACGGCTGCTAACGGGACCCTGTTCGCCTATTCCAATCGTGGCCCGAAGCTCAGTCAAGCATCGGTGACACGGGGTCTCCAGGCTTGTATGGGGTCTGGCGAAGACACCTGCATGATCGCCTTCGAACACAGCCTCTATGAGCTTTCGTTCCAGCCGCTTTATTTTGGGCCGCGAGAGAACGGGTCCTACCTAGGCTATGTGATCATCGGCTACGCCATCGATCGTCAGCTGGCGGCCGAGGTCAGTGAGGCCGCTGCCGCCGACGTTACCTTTCTCGTGGATGGTGAGGTCGCCGCTACCACACTCCCCGCAACCCGGTTGAATGATCTTCGTCAGCATAGTTCATCGCTCGATGAGGCTTCTGCTCCGCAAAAAATGCAATTGGCCGGAGAGGCCTACATAGCGGCTGCCGCCACTCTCCCTGCCGCCGGGCGGACAAAGATCCAGATCGTGGTTCTCAAGTCCTACGATCGCGCCAGCGAATACCTTCGCCGCGTAAGCCGGTTGGTCATAGCCCTTGGCCTGGCGACCTTGCTCATTGGGCTGGTGCTGGCGGTTGCCGTCTCCCGCTCCGTAACCCGGCCGCTCGAAACCCTGGTCGCCGGCGCCCGCGCTCTCGGTCGAGGCGATTTTGATTATGAGCTTCGCGTGGATGGCGCTGCTGAGGTCCGCGAGCTCGCGCTGGCCTTTGACAGAATGCGCGATGAGCTCAGGCGCACACATCGCGAGCTCCTGGAGTCGGATCGTCTTGCCACCATTGGCAGGATGGCCAGTTCCGTATCCCACGATCTTCGTCACCATCTCTCGGCCATCTACGCCAATGCCGAATTCATGAGCCTTCCCCAGGCCGGCGCGGAGGAGCGCGCAGAACTACACCTTGAGGTCCAGGAAGGGGTACAAAGCATGACCGACCTCATTGAATCGTTGCTTCTCTTCAGCCAGACAGGTCAAATGCTTAATCTGCGCCGCGACTCGGTCGAGAGCTTGATCGAGCGCACCATCCAAAACGTACGCCAGCACCCGGAATGCCGGGAGGTACAAATCTCCACAGAAATTCCCGGCCCTGTCTATGCCTGGGTCGACAGCAAGAAGCTCTCCCGCGCTGTCTACAACTTGTTACTTAACGCATGTCAATCCGCTAAGACTGGCGCCGGCGTCGCCAGGGTCGTAGTGAGACTGGTGGAAGACAATGACAGGATCGAAATTAGCATTCGTGACTCGGGCCCAGGGGTTGCTGACTCCATCCGGGAAACACTCTTCCAGCCCTTCGTGAGCGCCGGCAAAGAGAACGGAGTTGGTCTTGGACTCACCCTGGCGCAACACGTCGCCCAGGAACATGGTGGCGAGGTGCGGCTGGAGAAATCCGTGCCCGGAGAAACTGTATTCAGCATCCTGCTTTATAAGCAGGCTCTGGAGGCCTTCGGCCACACCAAGGCAGAGTCTGTCAAGGTCAACACGTTCCAGCAGTAGAAACGTTGAGTGGGTGGCCCAGGTCTCGCTTTTGAGACCTGGGTGTTTCCGGCTAAGACTCATTTGCAAGGGCAAACCCTGGTCTCAAATGAGACCAGGCGGGGAAGGAAGCTGCTATGAGACCATTGTCAGGTCAGCTATCTCCAGGTGCGAGCAGTCGCTATGGATTCACATTTTTCGTTTTGCTTATGTCGCTGCCCTGCGCGTTAACCCTGAGATCGTTCGCCCAGGCGGTTGACCATCAAGGCTCGCCTGACCAGCAACAAGTAGTGGCTATCGAAACCAGGCTCAACCAATTGACCGAGACGCTGAGTCAAACGGAGAAGATGCTGGATAAGTCACGCGCGGAAATTCAGGCCCTTCGTTCGCAGCTGGATGCGCTTCGCGCACAAACCGGCGCCGTCTCTCCCAGTGGCGCAGCTCCGAGCCCACAAGATGAGGGCTACGGCCACTCGCAGGATCTAGACGCCATTCGCGAACAGCAGGATGCAATGCAGGCCGAGATCAAGCAGCATGAACAAACCAAGGTAGAGACCTTTTCAAAATACCCCTTGCGGCTGAGCGGTCTGATTCTTTTCAACGCGTTTTCCAACGCCGGTGTGGTGGATAACGCCGAGTTACCCACCATCGCCCTGGCCCGTCCCCCAGGAGAATCTCATGGTAGCTCGGGTGCCACTTTGCGCCAGACCCTGCTTACGCTCGATGCGACCGGTCCCAGGATCGCGGGTGCTCGCAGCTCTGCGGAAGTGAGCGTTGACTTTTTCGGGGGGGGCTCTACCAACAGTTACGGTTACAGTGCATCCGGGGGCCTGCTACGCATGCGCCAAACCTGGGCCAATCTCGATTGGTACAAGACAACTGTTCAAGTGGGATACACCGTTCCGCTCATCTCTCCTCTGTCGCCCACCTCGTACGCCACGGTTGCGGTCCCTTCCTTAACCGGCTCCGGCAATCTTTGGACCTGGTCTCCCCAACTGCAAGTGGAGCAACGGATTCCAATTACCGAGCAGCGCACCATAGGGCTCCAGGCTGGCCTCATTGATCCGCCGGCTTCCGGCTATATGTCTGACCAACTCGACACTCCGGTTGAGGCGTCGCGGCACCCGGGTTACGAAGGGCGCATTTCTTACCGCGCTGACGGTTCCTGGAAAGGCGTGGCGCGGCCGTTCGCCATTGGCGTAAGCGGCTACTCTGCACATCAGCTCTATAACAGTGCGACCCAAATCCATTCCTGGGCGGTGACCGCAGATTGGGAGTTTCCCATCTTCAAGTGGTTTGGTCTCAGCGGAGAAGCCTATCGCGGTCGATCTCTTGGAGGATTCGGTGGTGGGGCCTACAAAGATATATTTACCGGAACCGATGCCATAACCGGCCTTACGCGAACCACCGGCGTGGCCACCGCAGGGGGATGGAGTCAATTGAAGTTCATCGCCAGTTCTACCCTCCAGTCAAACGTGGCCTTCGGCATGGATGACGCGTTCACCAGCAACTTTGACGGCTTTAGTCCTTCTGCGATCAGCAGCACGCCGCCCAACGCCAGAAATCGCTCCGTCCTGGGAAACTTGATTTACCGGCCTAAAAGCTACCTGATCTTATCTCCGGAATATCGCCGGATTCAGACGTGGCCTTACAACGGTTCCCCAAACATCGCTAACATTTTCACTATCACGGCAGGTTTCGAATTCTGACGGAACGTTGCGCGAAGAGGAACATCGGCACAAGAATGAAACCACCACCACGCATCGGCCTGCTCGCAATCCTGTTATGCAGTCTTGCGTACATGCCGTTAGCCTCAGCACAAACAGTGGATCTATCGGCCCACGTGAGAGTGACCCAAGCTCGGGGCGCAAAGCATTCCTCCCGGCAATCTTCCGTTGACGTAGTGGTCTGGCTTACGCCAAAAGGAAATCTGCCTCCCGCGCCTCGCGGCCAACAAAGCTACACCCTGGCTCAAAAAGATAAGCAGTTTATTCCGCATATCCTGGTTGTGCGCACCGGCAGTAGTGTGGATTTCCCCAATCTCGACCCGTTTTACCACAATGTCTTTTCACTGTTTAACGGCAAGCGTTTTGATCTCGGTCTCTATGAAGCGCACACACATCGGGCGGTCCTTTTCGATCGCGATGGTGTTTCCTACATCTTCTGCAATATTCACCCTGACATGGGTGCCGTCGTCATTTCCTTGAGTACGCCGTACTTCGGAGTTTCGACCAGGGATGGCGATATCAAGATTCCCGGTGTGCCTGCGGGTAGTTATCGGCTTAATGTCTGGGCCGAGAATGTAGCGGTGGACCGCCTCAACGCCTTGAGCCGCGAAGTCGATGTCTCGCCGGCCAACACCGATCTCGGCACTTTTGATTTACAGGCCAGCGGAGACATCATGACTCACCACCAAAACAAGTTCGGTGAGAACTACACGCCAGCGCCTAACGATAGCTACTAAACTGCTCGCCACATCAACCAACCGGCCGTCTGCCAGAAGCGTGTCCATGCTGGTCCGCCGTATGTTCCTTGTTCTCTGTATCCGTATGCGCTGCTCGTATGTACGATGCAGCAGCCATCAACCGCACCTGAGGCTTGCTGTCGTATAATCCGTCTCCTAGGGCATCCAGCACGTCCTTGCTGTGGTAATCGCCCAGCGCACGCGCAGCAGCAGTGCGAATCGCCGGATCCGGATCGTCAAGCGCATCGACGAAAATTTTCTCACTTGTGGGCGACTTATCCTCTGCGAGGAGCGTAACCGCTATTGTTCGTACAGAAGCTCCATTCTCTTTCCCTCGGCGAATGGCCGAAAGTCCATATCCAAAAGGTCCGAGGACCACATAAGCGCCCTGTTCGGCTCCGATCAGCGCCAGTTTCGAAGGACTATGCAGATCCTCATCTGCCTGGTGCTTTTCCGAACTTACAGCGCCTTGTTTCGCCTTGCGATCCCCGGCAACCACTGCGTTCAGGATACTTTCTCCGCTCCTGTCGTTCATCTTCCACAGACCCACCGCAGCCGCGAAACTGACTTCAGCGGCGCTGTCATCGAGTGCACGCTTCAGGTCGGGGATAAAAACCGTTTTCTTACTCGCGCCCATCGCTGCTACAGCCGCCAGGCGAATGTACCGGTCTTGATCCTTTTGCGCCTCGCGCAACAAATCCACTGCGTGCGGAAAATCACCGAGGGTACCCAGGGCAGTGATCGCATCGAGTCTCGCTTGTTGCACCTGTATCTTGGTGGCCGACACCGCAGTATTCAGCAGGTCCCAGGCTGCACTTGTCTGGCTAGTCACGCTCGTGGCATCTGCCTTAGCCGGTCCTTGGTTGCCGGCGGCCGGCGCCAAATTGGCACCGCCCAAAAAACCCGCAAACATAACCAACACCATCCACGTTTTCATCGTGCTACCTCGCCGTTTGTTGGAACTTACCCTCTGGTAATAGGACGACCCCCAGGAGGCGAAGGCTTCAATTTCTGAGTAGGGGGCGTGGACCCCCCTTCCATAGAGTTATTTGTTCGTGTTCTCTTTCAGAAATTCAACCAGATCCAGGCGCTCCTGAGCCTTAGGCACGTGGAACTCCATGTTATTGCCTGGAACCAGTGCATCCGGATCGGTCAACCACTTTTCCAGCGAAGATTCGTTCCAGACGACATGCGCATTCTTCAGCGCCGCTGAGTAAGCAAAGCCCTCGACGGTCCCCGAGGTTCGCCCATAGACCCCTTGCAGTCGAGGACCCTCACGGTCCGAAGCCATTGCATGACAACCGGTACAACGCTTCTCGAACGTCTCCCGGCCTCGAACCGGATCTCCTTCGTGCACTAACTGTGCCGAAGCCTCGTCGCCGGGATTCCCTCTTGCCCATCGGGTCAGGTTTTGCATGTCGCGATCGCTGATGCGCGCATTCCAATGAATCATCCGATACTGCGGAAGGGGCATCTCACCTGCCTTTGTCTCCTGCACAATCTTGGCCTTGAAGGACTCCTGTTGTTCTGCGGAGTAACGATCCCACAAAGACAGATTCGTGGCCTGCCGGCCTTTGAGGATGTCGCGCTCCATGAGCCAGGAAACCGGAGCTAAACGACCGTAAATCGGCGCCTTCGACTCGATCGAGTGACAGTCGGCGCACTTTTCCGTGAGGGTTGCTCGCACGTCCGGTGGCAAAGAGGAGGTTGCGAGTTATTGCGTCTTTGCATCCCTGGCGCCATACAGGCCTGCGTCGCCAAACGGATGTACATGGGCCAGAAGGAGGGACGCGGTGCAGGCAAGAACGCCCATCACCGCAACAGTGCGAGCAACTCTCACACCATTGGCACCGGCCGAATCATTCATGGGGAGATCCTCCACGAAAGAAAACCGGTCATTTCGTGCTTTATTCCGCCATAACTGGAATAATTTCTTCTGATCCAAGTTTGCATCTTTGGAGACCAGAAAGGTCGTTCTTGTCTGATGACTCTGTTGCCGTGGAAGCGGGTGGCACAGAAGCCTGGCCCTCAAACGTCTGTGTTTGAAGACCTTGCAGTGCCGTTGCTCCCTGCACTCTACAACGTAGCGTTTTGGCTCACACGCAACGCGACCGACGCGGAAGACTTAGTACAGGAGAGCTTTCTGAAAGCCTTGCGCGGTTTTGCAGGCTTCGAACCGGGTACCAACTTCAAGGCATGGATCTTTCGCATCTTGAGAAATACTTTTCTCACTTCCCGCAGTGGTCTCGAAGCGACGCGCACCGTGGCGTTGGAGGATGAACTCGACGAGCAGAGCGTAGCTGGCCCCGGTCTCTACCCCGAAGGCGCGATCGATCGCCAAACGCCGGAGATCAACTTGATCCGCCTGGCTGATCGGGCCATGCTGCAAGCGGCTCTGGAAAAGCTGCCTCCGCCTCTCCTGGAAGTTATCCTGCTGTGTGACGTTGAGGAAATGAAATACAAGGAGATTGCCGTCGTGCTGGATATTCCAATCGGGACCGTGATGTCTCGAATCGCCCGTGCCCGGACAGCTCTCCGCAAGACCCTGCAGGCTCAAGACGCTCAACCAAGGGAGCGGGGTGCATGACAGACCATATTTCTCAGGCCAACCTCAACGCTCTCGCTGATGGGGAGCTCTCTGCCGACCAGCTCTCTCTCGTCAACGACCATCTCGCCGCCTGCCCCGCATGCACCACTGCGGCGCTGGTCCAGACTCTCCTCAAGACCAATATCGCCAAGGCAGGGCAGAGATACACAATGCCTGCTGGTATGGAAGAGCGCCTGAAGCGTCTGGCAACATCCGATACGGCCGGAAGGCCGCGCCCCTCAGGAAGATCCGCGATAGCCGGTTGGGCGACCGCCGCGGCTATTTTTCTGGTTATCTTCTCCGGCCTGATTCTCATGCAGCAAGGGCGCCGGCGAACTGAATTAGCGGCTCTCGCGTACCAGGCGCAGGTGAGCGAGGTGTCTGATCTACACATCGCAACTCTGGCGGCGGGCCTTGGTCCGCAGGTGCTCTCTTCAGACCGGCACACCGTCAAACCCTGGTTTCAGGGCAAGCTGCCGTTCAGCTTTAATCTCCCGGATAATCTGCCGGGAGATACAAAGCTCGACGGCGCCAACCTGACCTACCTGCACAATCAGCCGGTAGCCCAGCTTCTCTACACCATCGGTCGCCACCGCGTTTCAGTCTTCCTGACTGAGAGGAGAACCGGTGAACCAATGGCCGAGAGGCAATCGGATCACTCGGGATTCAAGGTGGCAAGCGTGGGAGTTGGAGATCTCGATATAGTTGCCGTAAGCGACGTGGATCCCGTTCGGCTCGCGGAACTTGTCAGCATGATCAAAAACGTCCAGACAGGAACTCGATCGTAGCTACGTCGCAACCGGGAAAAACGGCGTCAAGCGATCTGCTTGACCTTGGTGGAGAAAAACGAAGCGTTCTGCACTCCCGCATCCGCTTCCCGGGAAAACGAAATCATGTGGTGCGCCACCAGGCCAACGTGAATCACGGTCTCGATATCCCCGCACTTCAACGCCGGCTTTGCCATTTGCCAGAAGATCGCCCGGTAGTCGCTCAGGATGCCCACCTTCACGATGAGTTTGGCCAGGGTACTGAATCCCTTCCACAGGTTGCGCAGACTCAGCTTCCCGGTTGGCGGAATCTCGATCCTATGCGGATAAGTGTGCTTCTGGTTGTACTCGAACCGGCGATAAATGGCCTCGGGTGCAAAGGCCGCATGCCAGGTGCGCTTCCACATTGCAACCACGTCGTCGTACGGCAGTTTGAAATCGACATTCGATTCACGGCCCTCCTGTTCGATCAATCTTCCATCGGCCTGGAGTCGCCGGTAAAGAGGCGTGCGCGGCAACGCCTGCAACAGATTGATCGTCAGCACCGGAATGTTCGAAGCTTCCACAAACTCCAGAACGCGTTCCGGGGTGTCATAAGTGTCCGTGTCCAGCCCCATGATCATCCCCGAAACGACCTCCATTCCATAACTATTCAATGTCCGCACTGCTTCGAGGATGGGCGTCTGATTGTTGTGGTCTTTGTCCATCGCCTTCAGCGCCGCCGGGTCTGGTGTCTCGATTCCACAAAACACTGTCCAGAACGACGCTTCGCGCATCATCTCCAGCAGGTCAGGTGACTTGATGATATTCAGGGTCGCCTCACAGGCAAATTCCACCGGATATTTCTTCCGCTTCTGCCACTCGATCAAGTGAGGCAACAGCTCTTTCGCCGCTTTACGATTGCCAACAAAATTGTCGTCCACAAAGTAAACCGCGCCCACGCAGCCACTCTCTACAATCGCATCCAATTCAACCAGTAGTTGCTGCGGTGTCTTCAGCCGCGGATTCTGCCCATATAGCTCCGGGATGTCGCAGAACTCGCACCGATAAGGACAACCACTCGAAAACTGTACGTTGGCCAGAAAGTATTGTGACATCCCGGCCAATTGGTATGCCGGCGTTGGAAATTGCGCCATCGGCAGTCGTTCGGCCGTAGTGAATCGTATTTGCGAAGATGGCCTCTTCAGGCTCTGCGCGAGTGCAGCAAGCAGCGCATCAGTCGCATCACCCAGTTCGCCCAGATGAAGGTAATCAAATTCTGGATAATATTCCGGGCACCCCGACACCGAGGGCCCACCCAGTACCGTCACCTTACCCGACGCATGCGCCCGGCGGTTGATCTCATTGATCTGCTGGCGCTGAACGTGCATCCCGCTGACCAGCACCGCGTCGGCCCAGCGGAAATCGCGCTCCGTGGCTGGGCGTACATTCTCGTCGATGAACCTTACTTCCCAGTGAGTGGGGATGTAGGCGGCGATCAGCAGCAGCCCCTGCGGAGGCATGAACGCTTTTACTCCCAGCAGAGGGTAGGCATTATCAAATGTCCCAAATGACTTGGTGTATCGGGGAAATAGGCACAAGATGCGACGCGCAATAGCATCAACCCTTGAATCACGCTTGGGTTGAGCATTCCGAATCTGCTCCAGCATCACCGTCAGGTCCTCGTTTTCGGCCATGCGTTGCCAGGGGCCGCATAACTATCCTGCCACATCTATACCAAGTTACGTCGATCATTGGTGGATCCGAGCCGAAAAGTGGCTATTGACCGGTTCTTTGATCAGATCGCTCACCGAGAGATTTGCCTGCGTGATGCCGCGGGAGCCGTGCGAGGAGCTCTGCGTTGCGATATGACTCCACTCATGGATAAGGACGTGGGTAATCGCTTGTAACATCGCATCCTGGCGTCTTTGCTTGGTCCAGCCGGTGGTCGCCGGACGAAGCACCTCGGCGATACGGTCGCAATCAATGGAAATAAAAGGCTGGACTTTCCCGGAAATCTGCAGCACCCATCCAAGCGGCCCATTCTCTGAAGAGTGGCTGGTCTGTGAGAACGCATCACAGCGCCCCAGCAACTTAACGCTTATCACTCGTGAAAAAGTCACCGCTCGCAAATCCTGGTCCCCACGAACAAGTAATGGGTCTTTGTCCGGGACCAGGCCGTCCGGCAAATCACCTCCGCCGTCGGCCAAATCGGCTCGCAATTTCTGAAACAACACCCGCCACAGATCGGCGCTCACTTCCGGGTTCATTTCCGGGGCATAGAAAACAAACGCCGTACCAGGTTGCTGTGCATTCAACCCAGGACCCGGTATGGCAGCCGCAAACCCGTTATGAGTCTGCCCGGAAGCCAGCAGGAAGACGACCAGGATGCAGCTGATCGCTCCCTGGTGTTGCCGATGCTGAGACCAATGTAAGCTCATAGGCCGAGTTTCTGCCTGTGCTATACATCCGTCCAATTGATTGTTAGTATCGAATCGATCTCAAAAGGAGATTGCAGAATGGAAGTTCGCCAGCTGCAAACATTTTGTATTCTCGCGGAAGAGTTGAACTTCACGCGTACTGCAGAACGGGTCTACACGGTCCAATCCAATGTGACTTCGCAGATCAAGTCCCTGGAAGCGGAACTGGGTTACCCACTCTTTGACCGGTTGGCAAAGCGGGTGTTCCTCACCGAGGCAGGCCGCCGTTTCCGCCCCTACGCAGAGAAGGCGTTGGCTGCCATGGAAGAGGGATATCGTGCGGTGAAGTTTGGCACCGAACCCGCCGGTCCCTTGCGCATTTACTCGCCAGAGAGCGTGCTCACTTATCGGCTGCCCGAAGTGCTCAAACAATTTCGAAAGCGATATCCCAAAGTGGAACTAATCTTCCGCCCCGAGTCGGATAATAAGCTGTCGGTCGAACTGGAGTGTGGAAAGATAGATTTGGCCATCAGCATGTCAGATGAGATCGATGGGGAACAACTTTGCTCCATCAAGATGCGCAACGAAGACGTTTATCTGTTCGGAACGCCGGATCATCCGCTGGCCAACGGGAAGAAGGTGTATCCGTCGGATCTTTTGGATCAAACTCTGCTCTTGACCGAGGCTGGCTGCGGATACCGCAAGAAGCTCGACATGCAACTGGCATTGGCAAATGTAAAACCGCAACACATCACCGAATTCTCCAGCGTAGAAGCTATCAAGCAGTGCGTCCTTGCCGGGATGGGAATCGGGTTTCTACCGGAAATCGTCATTGCTTGCGAACTCAGGAAGAAGCAGTTCACTGCGGTGAAATGGCACGATCCGAAGATGACCATTGCTACCCACATCGTCTGGCACAAAGACAAATGGATTTCGCCGGGCATGGAAGCCTTCCTCGGCATCCTGAAATCCCAGCTGAAGACTGTGGCGGCGTAGTAGCAATCGGGTTCCGTTGGTGTAGCCCCGGACTTCAGTCCGGGGGAGCGGGCTTTCATGCGGATACCGCGGGTAAAGGCATCTGCTCCTCGCTCGGTAGCCGCTTCAGGCCCGTGGGAACGCTCCGTATATAAATTTAGGGCTCTAGCCCTGGTGAGAACGCCCCAAGCTGCCCAATCAACCCGTGCCCCTATCGGCCAACGCTTTGTCGGGGGCGAGGGAATCCAGGCCAACTCTCGCACTTCAGTAACCCGATCAACGTTGTATGGCTCCTCCTTCAGGGCGCCCCTAAGGTGGGAAGAAGTCAGCCAATCCCGACGTCCACCAAACAATCATGAGATCAAGGTTTCCAGCCTTACTGGTGTTCCTGCTGGCAGGGTGCAACAGCACCCTGCCGCAGAGTTTCAAAAATCCGACGTCGCCGTCAGCTCCTACACCAACCCCGGTGCCGGTTGTGACCGTTACCGGTCCTTCCCAGGTAAGGCTCGGCAGCAGTGCGCAGTACAGCGCTGCATCTGGTGTCATGTGGTCGGTCAATACCATCACCGGCGGCAACGCCTCGATCGGCCTGATATCCGCTTCGGGCAAGTACTCGCCTTCTTCCACGATCGTGCCCGGCCACTCGGTCACAATCGCCGCTGCGACAGTGGCAAAACCGGTTGTTTCCTCCTCGCTCAGCGTCGACGTCCTGAATGTGTTGCCAGTCCTGTCCTCCGGATCTGTGACTCAAGCCGCGCCGGGTACCAGCTTTTCGCTCGATGTACGCGGCTCCGGTTTTCTCCCTACGTCACAGTTGCAGGCGGCGAGCGCCAGTGTTCCCACCACATTCCTCTCTTCCACCGAGCTCCAGAGCACCATCCGTGTTGCTCCGGGATCGACCACTCTCAATGTAGCGATTCTTAACCCGAACGCGGCGCAAACCTCTCCCGTGAGTAAGACCTTACTGGTTCAGGCCATGCCCACTGTTAGCCTTAGCCAGGCGGCACGGCTGCTGGACCAAACCACCTTCGGCCCAACCCTCTCCGCGATCAGCAACCTGCAGCAAATCGGTGTAGCTGCTTACCTCACGCAGCAGTTTGCCACGCCGACAACGCGGATGCCTGCCATTGGGAATCCGCCGGTCGCCGCCTGCCCCGATGCTACCTATCGTTGCGCGCAGAGCTCATTTTGGAAAAACGCATTGACCGCCAACGACCAGCTACGGCAACGCGTTGCGTTTGCATACAGTGAAATCTTCGTGGTCTCTACCGACATGGTGAACGCGCGCACGATACCGTCCTACCACAACCTGCTCGCCGACGACGCTTTCGGCAATTTTCGCCAGATCATCAATGACGTAGCGACCTCTCCGGCCATGGGTGAGTACCTCAACATGCTTGACAGCAACCGAGCGCCCGCTGGTCAGATCGCTAACGAGAATTTTGCCCGCGAATTAATGCAGCTCTTCACTACCGGCCTGGTTGTGATCAACCCGGAAGGCGAGCCCGAGTTGAACGCACAGCAACTTCCTCAGCCGGTTTTCACTGAAGCGGAAGTACAAGCGAGTGCGCGCGCGCTGACTGGCTGGACCTACGCCAATCCCACGGGTGGTGTGCCCACGAGCTTTCCTAATGGCCTGCCAAACTTTGATCAGCCAATGAGGGCCATCGAGATTTCGCATGATACGTCAGAAAAAACCTTGCTGGACGGCGCAAACCTTCCGCCTGGACAAACTGCGGAAGCAGATCTTGCAGGAGTGATCGACTCCATCTTCAATCATCCCAATGTGGGACCATTCGTCTGCCGCCAGCTCATCCAGCACCTGGTCACCAGCAATCCCTCGCCCGCCTATGTGGGTCGCGTAAGCGCTGTATTCGGGAATGACGGCGCTGGAGTTCGCGGCGATATGAAGGCGGTGATCGCCGCTATCCTCACTGATCCGGAGGCGCGCGCAGCCGACGCCAATCCGACCGAGGACGGTGGCCACCTGCGCGAGCCCATTCTGTACTTCACCGGTATCCTGCGCGCCCTGCAATTTACCAATCTCAACTCTCAGGGCCGCTATGACATTGCCACCAGCTACACCGCGCCCCTGGGCGAGACGCCTTACGGCGCCGCCAGCGTCTTCAATTTCTTTCCCCCAAGCTATGTGATTCCGGGTACCAGCATCAACGCGCCCGAGTTTGCACAGGAAAACACGGCCGCAGCGATGCTTCGCCTTAACCTTGCTGACAGCATCGTACGGAATCACCTCACGTCGTTCAATATCGACATGAGCCAGACAAGTGTGCTGGGTCAGATTGCTTCGGCAACCGGCAACGCCGGTGTTGACAGCGCTAACCTGGTGAATGCGCTCGACATCCTGTTCACACACGCTCAAATGCCAGTGGCGATGAAAGCTGCCATCGTAGCCCATGTTACTCAACTTCCAGTGATCGGTCAGCGCGTTCGCGTGGCCACCTGGCTCGTCATCAGCTCAAACTTCTACCAGATCGAACACTAGGGCTGCAGGCGCCCCAGCCGGCGTCACTTGTAGCACGGCAGAAAAGGGATTTTGGAAAATGAGTGTCAATCGTCGCAGCTTCATCCAGTACGCCTCACTCGCCGCTGCCGGCAATCTTGCCGGGCTGCGGCCCTTTGGCGCGCTCAACGCTTTTGCTCAATCTGCTCCCACGCCCTCCTACAAGGCTCTGGTCTGTGTCTTCCTCTTTGGAGGCAACGATGCCAACAACACGCTGGTACCGTTCGACACCGCAGGTTACAAGAATTACGCTCAACTTCGCGGACCTCTTGCTCTGCCACAAAGCCAGCTGCTGCAGCTTGCTGCGATGCCGAACTACAGCCTGCACCCCAGCCTGCCTGAAGTGCGCCAACTCATCGACGCTGGCGCCGCCGCGCTGGTTGCAAACGTTGGTACGCTGGTGCAGCCCACCACCCGCGCCACCGTCGCCGCGCAGCAGAATCTGCCGTCTAACCTCTTC
>CAZSUK010000768.1:0-11211 GCA_964609355.1 uncultured Acidobacteriaceae bacterium
TTCAGATTCGTAACCGAGCGACTGGGCGATATCGGATAGAGAGCCGCCGGTAGTCTTCAACTTGTCGCCGGCCAGCAACATGCGCCAACGTGTTAGATACTCCATCGGTGTCTCGCCAACCGTTTCTTTGAACTTCAGAGCGAAGATTGATCGCGACATGCCAACGCGCTCCGCGAGCGCCTGCAATGTCCAGCGATGCTCCGGATTGTCGTGCATACAGGTGATCGCCACGCGCATATGTTTGTCGGCCAAGGCAAAGAGCCATCCGACACCGCTTCTCGCTCCATCTGCCAAATGCAGTCGAAGGGCCTGAATGAGCATCATGTAGGCGAGTTGCTGTGCAATCAAAGCGCCACCCGGCTGCGGATCGCGCAGCTCTTCCCTCATC
The DNA here is from genome assembly GCA_964609355.1 of uncultured Acidobacteriaceae bacterium. Classification (GTDB taxonomy): domain Bacteria; phylum Acidobacteriota; class Terriglobia; order Terriglobales; family Acidobacteriaceae; genus PALSA-350. Next base: position 389 of record CAZSUK010000768.1, read on the forward strand.
CGTTCCAGTGACCAGCGCATGGCCGCCTTATCCGACTCTTTCCGGATATGGACGATGGGCGGCAGAGACCCCAGCAGCATGTCGGCATGACCGCCGGGAAGAAGAAAGTGCCCGCCGGCAATGTAGCGCCCCGCACCTTCATGATTGGAGACCGCACCACCCGACTTCCGCGCTGCGAGAAGTATGTTGAAGTCGACAGGCGTGAGCGACAGGTCAGTTGCGAGCGAGAAAGGCAGCCCACGCGGCAAAAGGAAACAGTCCCCCGCCGTGACGAGTACCGGGTCAGGAACGCCTTCCACTGACAGCCAGCACTGGCCCGAGAACATGGCATAGCACTTGATGCCTTGATGTTTTGGAAATTGGATGGCGAGCTCTCCATCCAGATTGAAGGCGCCCGATATATAGCTGCGCGGTTTGAGCAACGACAGCACATCTGAAAGCGGGTCCATGCAGCCTCCGGACGATCGAACCAATAATACGGACTCTCAGTATAGATCGTATCGACTCCATGCCCCATCTAGTAGCAGGACGCGACTACAGTCCTCAACTGAGTTCAAGGAGAACCATCATGCGTATTTTTCTCACCGGTGCTACCGGTTTTATCGGGTCAGCCATTGTTGCAGAACTCATCAACGCGGGCCATCAGGTACTCGGACTGACGCGGTCGGAGGCGGGCGCCAAGTCTCTCGCCGCCGCTGGCGCCGTGGTGCATCGCGGCGATGTTGAAGACCTGGAGAGTCTGCGCCGGGGAGCGGCCATGTCCGACGGCGTCATCCACACTGCGTTCAATCACGACTTTTCGAAATTCGTCGCGAATTGTGAGACCGATCGACGCGCTATCGAGGCGATGGGGTCCGTGCTTGCGGGATCTGACCGCCCGTTGCTCATCACCTCCGGAACTGGAATGGGGAACACGGCGCCGGGTCAACCGGCGAGTGAAGAAAACTTCAATCCCAACCACCCGAATCCCCGCAAAGCTTCGGAGTTAGCAGGCGCGTCCGTGGCGGAGCGTGGCGTCAACGTGTTGGTCATGCGCCTTCCGCAGGTCCATGACACAGTCAAGCAAGGTCTCATTACCTACCTGGTCGCGGTGGCACGCGAGAAGGGCGTCTCGGCGTATGTGGGCGAAGGGCTCAACCGTTGGCCCGCGGTGCATCGGCTCGATTGCGCCCGCCTATACAGGCTGGCGATTGAAAAGGGATCAGCCGGAGCCCGCTATCACGCGGTCGCCGAAGAGGGCGTGGGGTTTCGGGAAATCGCTGAGACAATCGGACGCGGTCTGAAGGTGCCGGTTGTTGTCAAGTCTCCCGAGGAGGCAGGGGACCACTTTGGTTGGCTCGCGGTGTTCACCGGTTACGACATGCCGGCTTCCAGCGCACTGACGCAGCAACGGCTGGGATGGCGCCCGACGGGTCCGGGGCTGATCTCGGATCTCGACCATATGAAGTATTTTGAAGCCTGAACAGGTCTGCCGCTTTCCGGTAGATCTGCTTTTGCGAAAAGTAAAAGGGTGAGATAGATCATCCCACCCTTCGATTGGTGGTGGACAGAGCCCAAAGAGTATCGGCGATTTAGCGCCAGCTGAGAGCTGGGGCAACCGTAGTCAGAATTGTCTCCATGACATGTGCATTGTAGGCAACGCCTAGTTGGTTTGGGACGGTTAACAATAACGTGTCCGCCTCCGCGATCGCCTCGTCCTCCTTGAGCTGTTCGATCAGGACCTCGGGTTCAGCAGCATAGCCACGGCCGAAGATCGCCCGTGTGGTTTCGTCAAGGAAGCCGATCTTGTCCTCTTCCTTACCTCCTCGTCCGAAATAGGCACGATCACGGTCATCGACCAATGCGAAGATACTGCGGCTGACGGAAATGCGCGGAGTACGGGTGTGGCCAGCCTTCTTCCAGGCGGCGCGAAAGGCGCGAATCTGGGCGGCTTGTTGGATGTGAAACGGCTCACCAGTCTCGTCGAATTTGAGGGTTGAGGTTTGCAGGTTCATTCCCAGCCTGGCGGCCCAGGCAGCGGTAGCATTGGAAGCTGCGCCCCACCAGATACGATCACGCAATCCTTCGGAGTATGGTTCAAGACGCAGCAGCCCTGGCGGATTGGGGAACATCGGACGTGGGTTCGGCTTAGCAAAGCCCTTGCCGCGCAGCAGTTGGAAAAATTCTTCGGCGTGGCGCCGGCCCATGTCTGCATCATCTTCACCTTCCTTCGGGCGGTGGTCAAAATAGCGCCAACCATCGATCACCTGCTCGGGGGAACCGCGGCTGATTCCCAATTGCAGGCGCCCGCCAGCGATGAGATCGGCAGCGCCAGCGTCCTCCGCCATATAGTGAGGGTTCTCATACCGCATGTCGATGACTGCGGTGCCAATTTCAATGCTTCGTGTCTTAGCGCCGACCGCCGCGAGCAGTGGGAACGGTGACGCCAGTTGCCGCGCGAAGTGATGAACACGGAAATAGGCTCCGTCCATTCCCAGGCGCTCGGCCTCTACGGCGAGGTCAATGGACTGCAGGAGCGCGTCCGCTGCCGACTGCGTTTGTGACTGCGGTGAAGGTGTCCAATGGCCGAATGAGAGAAAGCCAATTTTCTTCATGCAAGTTAAGTCTACTGTTCTGAATCCGTTCAGGAAAAGCGAGGCTTGCTCAATACGTACGTACGTATTATTATGTTCGATATGAGCAAGCCATCCCTTCGCGAAGAGCTTCTCGACGCCGGACTCAAAGTCATGTTTCGATCGGGCTACACGGCGGCGAGTGTGCGCGATATATGCGAAGCTGCTCAAGTTCCGCTGGGCTCTTTCACCAATCATTTCCGTTCCAAAGAAGCGTTTGCCCAGGAAGTCCTGGACCGGTATTTTGCGGGCACGAAGAATGTTGTCAAAGAGGCTCTGGAGGACAGGTCCCTGACTCCGCGGCAGCGACTGCTGCGGTATCTGGACATCATCAGCGGGCGGGCAGCGGATCGCAAATGGAACCTTGGTTGCTTGATCGGCGATTTCAGCCTTGAGACTTCCACACAGAGCAAACTTCTGCGCCGACGACTGGAAGCAATCTTCAAGGAGTGGCGTGCTCCGTTTGCTTCGTGTATCGCCGAAGCTCAAGCGATGGGCGAAATCGATTCACAATTTGACCCGATCGATCTCGCCGAATTTCTCCTGGCATCCTGGGAGGGCGCAATTCTCCGCATGAAAGTCGAACGCAGCCCTGCTGCTCTTGAACGTTTCAAGACAATCGCTTTTCAAACCATATTCAAGGAGTTGAAATGACCGTCGTCTCTGATGTTGCACTACCGCAGGTAAACGTTCTGGGTTCCACAATGGCCTATCGGGAAGCAGGAGATCGCGAAGCGCCGGTTGCGCTTTTTCTGCACGGGAACCCGACCTCGTCGTACATATGGCGGAATATCCTTCCACTGGTGGCGCCGGTAGCACATTGCATCGCACCGGATTTGATAGGGTTCGGCCAATCGGGCAAACCCGACATCGAATACAGGTTTGCCGATCAGGTGCGGTATCTCGATGCGTTTCTAGATCAGGCTGGAATCTCGTCCGCATTTGTCATCGCGCAGGACTGGGGAACCGTACTGGCATTTCATCTGGCAGACCGTAAGCCCGAGTTCGTCCGTGCGCTTGCGTTCATGGAGTTCCTCCGGGCCTTTCCTACATGGGATGACTTTCACCCGGATATGGTCAAAACCTTCCAGAAGTTTAGAACACCGGGAGTCGGCGAAGAGATGATCCTTGAAGGCAACGTCTTCGTGGAGAGGGTGCTTCCCGCGGGAACCGCACGAAAGCTGACGGATGAGGAGATGTCTGTTTACAGAGCGCCCTTCCCTACCCCCAAGTCACGGCGACCCACCTGGAAATTCCCGAACGAAATTCCGATCGCGGGAGAACCGGCAGACGTGCATGCAACCGTGGAAAAAGCACATAAGGCTCTGGCGCAGTCGACTTACCCAAAGCTGCTTTTCGCGGGGAATCCAGGCGCGATCATATCGCCGGCCTTCGCCGAGAGCTTTGCCAAGGGACTTAAGAACTGCAGAGTGGTGCAGCTTAGCTCCGGCACTCACTACCTGCAGGAGGACCATCCCGATGTAATCGGCGCGAACATCAAAGAATGGCTTATCGAATTGGGGATTGGTTCCAGCCCAAAGCAGAAGCCAGCACTCGCAACGGCTCAAAAGGCTTAGCCGGTTTGATTTCTGAAGAAGCAACGGGGTTAAACGAGGACGGTCTCTGATGTGTTCAACGCAGAGATGTATTGTTTCAGCGCGTGTGCCGACGCCTCAAGTGCTTTTCTTTCAGACGCACTTAGTGGAACGGAGAGGACGCGGGCGACGCCATCGCGACTAATCACAGCCGGCAGGGACAAGGACACTTCGCCGAATCCCATCGACGGGGGCGCCAGGCTGGACACAGTCAGCACCACATGTTCGTCGCGCAAGACTGCGCATGCGATACGAGCAAGCGCCGCTCCAATGCCGTAGTATGTCGCTCCTTTTGCGCGGATGATTCCCATTCCCTTGGCTCGTGTTTCATCCGCGATTCGTTTGAGTGCACCTGCATCGTAGGGTAGCCCAAGTTCCCCGCTGAAGCTTTCCAGTGGCATGCCCGCGACCCGGGCAGACGACATCACCGCGACCTGGCTCTCTCCATGTTCACCGATAACATATGCGTGTACATTGCCCGAAGCCACGCCGTAGTGCTCGGCAAGCCGCCTGCGCAAACGGGACGTATCCAGAGACGTGCCAGACCCGATCACGCGGTTCGGCGGAAGACCAGACCACTTCCAGGCAGCATAGGTCAGCACGTCCACAGGATTCGATGCGATTAGCAATATTCCATTAGGGTTGGACCGCGCGACGTTAGAAACCAGACCTTTCAATAACGCTGCGGTCTCGTGCAAACTGTCGAGTCGTGATGTGCGGCCAGACTGGCTCGCACCGACGGTAATAATGACCACGTCCGCTGAGCAACAATCTGCAAACTGGCCGGCAACGACCTTCGTAGTGTGGGTAAATACTTCGGCGTCTCGCAGGTCCTGCACATGACCGTCGGCTCGGCGCTGATCTCGATCGATCAGCACAATTTCAGCCGGAATGCGGGAGAGCAAGAGAGCATAGGCTGTCGTTGAACCCACAAAGCCTGTCCCAACGATCGCTACACGCGGAACACGGGGCGGTTCATGATGTTGGTGGTTGGATCGAAGGTTGGCGGGAACTGTCATCCGAGATTTATCCCAATTGGTGCGCCTGCCATCCGGACAACAGGTTTGAAAAGTCCTCTTCTTACGGTCTCCATTTTTCTCCTCTGACAATGAAGATGCTACGAAGGTATGAGCGGTCGCTACGCTTTACAGGACCGAACCTATCTTAGGAAGAACTCCCGACAGGCGTCATTGCTCAGAGGCGTTGTGAGTGGAATACCAGGACACTTCTTTTCAGTATGAACTTCGCCATCATGTCAATGGAACAATACGCCGATAACCACTGTTGAAGCGGTATGTCTCAATTGGCGACAATTTGAACCTCACGGTTGACCGAGGGTGCGAATGGACGGAGTTTTCCGGGGTGGGCACGAGTGAGGTCAAAATTGGGTGCGTCTCGCATTCTCCTGGTAACGGCCACGATTCTGGTGGGCGCTCATGCGACTCTCCTCGCTAGACATCCCGAGGCGACCCTCTTCTCCAACCTGTTTAGCCTCTGCCTGCTAATACTGGCGACGACACTGTGCCTGGCCGGCGCTCATACCGAATGCAGCGAGACCAGGCCATTGTGGCTTTTGCTCGGAGCCGGTTTTCTTCTGGCCACGGTTGGTCAGTTGGCATGGACGTACTCTGCCTACGCCGCGCACTTACGCACCCACCCCCAGGCCTTCAACGGCGACTTCTTTTTTTTCGTCTACGGAATTCCGATCCTGCTGGCCATCTGCTCCAGGAATAAGGATGCCGGATTAAGGACGTTCGTATGGCTGGATGGAGCACAGGCGCTGATCGCTGCGGTGCTCGCCTACCTGCTGCTTTTTTCGGTACTACCCTCGCATGCCCGGCCGCGGCCGATCCCGGCAAGCACACTCAATTATTTTACCGATGCGGAAAATTGGATTTTGGTCGCAGCTGTGAGCTTGCGCTTCTTCTCCAATCCAACCCCGGCAAGAAGACGCTTCTATCGCATTCTCTCCATTTACTTGTGGGTCAATGCGGTTGTGGTCCTGATCCTCGGATACCTCGAATTGGAGCTGGGTTGGCGTGACGGACTGCAAGACGCCGCGTGGGGGCTCCCCGAACTGGCTCTCTGCGCTGCTTTTGCCTTTCAACCCAGGGACGCGGTCGACGACGTGAACTGCGGGGCAACCCCCGGCGCTGAATTCGATGGAATTGCTGATTGTTAACCTGAGCCCGGTGCTGTTTGCTTGCCCGGTCACAGGATTTTACTTTTATGAATGAGTGGTCAAAGGCGGCGCCGGAACTCTGTCCACAAGAGACGTTCGAGCTGGCGATCGCGAAACGGGATGACGCCTCGGCAACGGCTGAGATGTTCCTGCGGAATTGGTTCCCTGCGAAGATGCTGGAGGCCAAGAGCGAAGTCGTGAGTTCAATTCACTCCGTGTTGCTGCGTACGATCGAGTGTGCTTCTGCCTTCCTGGACACAGTACTTGAGTTTCTGCTGACGATTGGCGCCCCTGGTCCGAGATTGCCAAGCAATTTTGGCGCCAATATTACATCGTAAGGCCCCAAACCGTTGTCTCGCCATCGAAGATGCAATCGAGAAGTTTCCGAGGGCCGCCCTATCCCAGGGACACATCCAGCCTGGCGACTGAGGCGGGCGGAATACTAACGTTAATGAGGCCACCACTCAAAGCTACCGGGAGAGTCGCCGGCATCACGGCATTCGGCTGATCGAAGGTGTTGTGGGCGTGCATGTCACTGCTTGCCAGAACGGTACCGGATGCACGGGTGACGGTGCCGCCTCGGAGTGCGACCTGTGTCTCGATTGTCTTCGAGACGTCGGGATTCACGATGGTGAGGATCACAGTCTGGCCCTTGCGCGATGCAGAGCCGTTAAGTCCCCAGAATCGCGCCGGTTTGTCATCGCGCGTGTACTGCACATCCGGAGCAGAAAACTCTGCCCGCAACGCCTGCCCTGCCTGGTGGGCGGCGTACATCGCGAAGACATGGAAGTTCGGGGTAGCGATGAAGTGCTCTTCATGCGCCAGAAAGAGCGCATTCAGGTTGTTGATCAGCTGTGCGCAGGTGGCCATGCCCACCTTCTCCGGATTGCGGTTGAACGCGTCTAACGTCAACGCAGTGGCAAGCGCATCGCGCACCGTAATCTGCTGCCCGAAAATGTGCGTGGGATCGAGTTCCGTTCCTTCGCGATACCACGGCCCATACTCATCCACTACCAACTTCACGCGATGATGCGTGTCGTACTGGCCCATAACCGCCCACTGGTCCTGAATGATCTGTTCGATACGATTGCACTCTCGCAACAGCTCATACCAATCCACGGAATCAAACTGCAGGGCGTCGCCCTTTCTGGCGATCCAGTCCGTCGTTCTGCCGCGGCTCAGGTTCGACGCGTAGTGATGCACGGACCAGCCTGTAAAGCTCGGGTTGTTGTAGGTGTGGCCGGAGTAGATCTGTTCGAAGAAACGATGTGTCCAGTCGATATCGTTGCCGTTCGGTCCGGAGCCTATCAGCTGCAGGTCGACTCCGTAACGCGGAATCCAGTCAGTGTAGCGGCGGAACTCAGATGCATATTGTTCAGGGGTAAAGTTCCCGCCGCAGCCCCAGCTCTCATTGCCCACACCCCAATAACGGACATTAAAGGGTTCTGGAAATCCGGCGTTGGCGCGCACCTCGGCCAGGGTTGTGCTTCCGGCAGGAGAATTGCAGTACTCCACCCAGTGATCGAAATCGAGGGCGGGGAGACTGCGCACATTCGCTGCGAAGTACGGTTGTGCCTCGGTGAGCCGGCAAAAGCGGATGAATTCATTGGTGCCGAAGGCGTTGGATTCGAAGATTTGCAGTCCTTTCTCATGCAGCCTTGCCGCGTCACGATCGACCTCCCAAAAGTTAGTGCGCCGCGGCCGATTGGAAGGCTCGCCGATACCATCCTTCCAGTCATAGCTATCGGCGAAGCAACCTCCGGGCCAACGAATGACAGGAACATGAATCTGCTTCATCATGGCCACCAGTTGAGAACGAATGCCGTGGTCGTTGGGGATCTTCGATCCCTCTCCAACCCACACGCCGTCGTAAATCACACCCCCAATGTGCTCCGTAAACTGGCCGTAGATGTTTGGTGAAATTTCCCCTAGCGGCTCGTCCAGAAGAACCTCAATGCGAGCATCGGCGTCCTTCGCCCAAACCCTTGCGCCAGAAAAGGCAACCACCGCGCCCGCCATCGCCGACCTTTTGAGAAACTGTCTCCGTTGCATATCAACTCCCGCCCTGATGTAGATTTTTTCCTGGGCTTGGTGCCGCTCCAGGCTCATTTTGTTTCCAGACGATGCTGCAGCTCCTCGAGGGTAAAACCCTTGGTTTCCGGGAAAAACCATAGCACCACTACAAATTGGAGCACCATCAGGACTTCCGCTGGGGGGCTTATTCAGCTTGATCGCTGCCACCTCGAAGGCCGGAAGCGAAGCGGCCGCCGATGTGGAAACGGGCGCCTGCGGGGACGGCGGAGAAGAAGTTTGTCCTAAAGACGTAACAGCCAGCAATGCAGCTGCGATGAGCAACCGCTTTGCAAGGAAAGACACTTCGAAAGCGATCGTTTGGTTGGCATGGATGCGATGCTTCTTCTTGCCTTGTACGCACGGCTATACAGACGAAAACCTGGTCGAAATCGCTCGTATCTATTGTAGGTGCCCCTCTGATTTCGGTTGTAACATGGTGCACATGAAAAAGGTACCGCATGGCGATCGCGCGGCAGCCCTGAGGGCATCGAGCGACGCTGTCGACGCCTACATTGCCGCGGTCCCCGAGCCTGCTCGAACTGCGCTGGTTCAGGTTCGTGAGATCATCCGTTCCGCCGTTCCCAAGGAGGCCGTCGAGGTCATCTCCTACGGCATTCCAGCGTTCGCCTTGTCCAAGGCATTTTTTGGCTATGCGGCCTTCAAGAACCACCTAGCCGTCCTGCCATTCAGTGGATCACTGTTCAACAGCTTCACCGAAGAGCTGAAGCCGTATACCCGCACCAAGAGCAGTCTTCATTTGCCCTTCGACCAACCCCTGCCCGCTGCGCTCATTCGCAAGCTGGTACGCAGTCGAGTAGCCGCCATACCCGACTCAACGCGGCGGGGTTAGACGATCAGAAAATTGCATTTGCATTATCCAAGCCGTTATTTGGGTTTGCCACGGATCAACCTGTAGCCTGTTACGGAATTTGGCGGGGCAGGGGGATCGGCAGAGCTGAGATCCGGAGGTGCCAGAGCCGCACCGCAGGCAAGCAATGCATTGGCGCAATTGCTCCTACAGCGCCGGGTCGCGGATTATGAGGGTCTTCGGCTATTTCTTTCTTTTAGACACAATATTTTTGTTTCTGAAACGTTACTACCTACAGTACCGTGCCGGACCTGGTTACAAGTTGAGCAACCAGAAGAGGGGAGGATCATGGCAAAGTTGAAGGGCAAAGCAGCGGTTGTTACAAAAGCGTCGAAGGGCATCGGGGCAGCCAATGCGAAGGCACTTGCATTCTGGAGTGCATGTTGGATGATCGGCTTGGCCGTTCCGTCGCCGTGCGGGGGCCGATGACGAAGCCTGACCCAAACTGCAAGTTTGACGCGGGTGTTATGGTGCCTGTCATCGATCCCATGCGCTGCGAAGCAGCAGGACCATGCGTTCCGATTTGTCCTTACGACGTTCTCTTGATCCGGACCGTCCCAGCTGAAGAGAAAGCCAAACTTTCCTTGACGGGACGATTCAAACTGTTTGTACACGGCGGAAAGCAGGCGTTTGTCTTCGACCCTGATGCTTGCCGGGGCTGCGGCCTCTGCGTGAAAGCCTGCCCCGAGAAAGCGATCAAGCTGCAAAAGCGATCGGATCGCTTGAGTGGTCGTTTTTCATAGGTCCCCTACCTAGTGGCAGTCGCAAACGACGACCGTAAGATCATCCATTTGTGTCGGCGCCCAGTCCTGTACCGTGGAGAGAATCCGATCGGCAAGCTCTTTCACCGTCGTCCCCGCGCTCGCGGCCAGCAGCTTACCCAGGCGTTCCTGACCGAACTCTTCCTCACCGCCATTCGCGGCCTCGATGACTCCATCGGTGTACAACAGCAGACGATCCCCCGGGACTAAGGCTCGTTGGGTCGCGATGTAGGCCGCTGACGAGAAGACGCCCATCAACAAACCATTCTCTTCGATCGCGCTGACCTGGCCCTGACGCAGCAGAAGCATGGGCGGATGGCCGGCAGCGGCATAGCAGAATTCGCCCCGCTCCGCGTCGAGGTAGACGTACGCTGCCGTCACAAACTGACCCTGGGTGTTTCCGCAGAGCGCCTCATTCACGCCCGTCATCAATCGCTCCGGACGCGGTGCGTGCTGTCGCTGGGAGTTGATCGCCATCTTGACCATCGAAGCGATGAGGGCCGCCGGTACTCCATGGCCCGAGACATCCGCAACAAACAACCCCGTCCTGGGGCCAACGGGCGAGAGAAACTCGTAGAAGTCACCTGCGACCGCAGTCATCGGCACATAGCGCGCTGCAACAGTGAAATGCTCCGACGCCGGGAAGCCGGTGGGGAGAATCGAAAGCTGTATGCGCTTCGCGACCTCCAACTCCTGGTGCAGCGAGGCCAGCTGCTGGTCGCGATCGAGCGC
>CAZSUK010000769.1:0-12475 GCA_964609355.1 uncultured Acidobacteriaceae bacterium
ACGCCGATGCCGATGGTCCGCTCCAACATGACAAGAACCAGCGTGATGGCCAAAACGGGCGTGCCCAGAACCATCAGGATGGAAGCCGCATAGTTCGACCAGCAGAACAAAGGCAGCCGGAACCAAGTCATGCCCGGGCAGCGCATGCGATGGATGGTCACAATAAAGTTCAGGCCGGTAAAGATGGAGCTGAAGCCGGCGATGAAGACTCCCATCGCCGCCGTCATCACGTGGGTATTCAGGTAGTGCGTGCTGAGCGGCGTGGTGAAGGTCCAGCCGGTGTCGACACCGCCGTTGATCAGGGAGAAAACCAGGAAGCAGGCGCCCGCAATATACAGGTACCAGCTCAGCAGGTTGATCTTTGGAAACGCCAGATCTTTGGCGCCAACCATGATCGGAATCACAAAATTCCCCACCGTTGCCGGAACCGATGGCACCAGGAAGAGGAAGATCATGATCACGCCGTGCATGGTAAACAGCTTGTTGTACGTATCGGAAGCAACCAGGTCAGGCAGCGGGGTCAGCAGCTCCAGGCGAATCAGCCCCGCAAAGGCGCCTCCGATAAAGAAGAAGAACGTGATGGAAAACAGGTACAGCATGGCGATCCGTTTATGGTCGCCGGTCAGTAGCCAACTCTTCAGGCCATATCCGTTGTTCAGGTAGTTCAGCTTCGGCAGCTGGGCTGTCTCCTGATCTGGAAGCGCGACAATTGTACTCATTGGTTCACCGTCCCGGGCACACTAGGTGCCGTCCTACCCGCCTTTGCGGGTCCACTCATTGCGGGCGAATTCGAGCCGGAGCCAGAAGTGGACGCGCCGGCTTGCCCAGTGGAGAGTTGACTCGTGGTCAACGTCTGTTGAATTCGATAGTTCGAATTGAGGTTCTTGATGTATTCCACCAGGTCGATCAAACCCTCTTCGCTTACCTGTCCCTGGTAGGTAGGCATAATCGGCGCGTAGCCCGCGGTCACGCGGGTGGAGGGATTGAGAATCGACTCCCGCAGAAAAGCGTCGTTCGCAGTCACAGTCGAGCCGTCCGCCAATTGCAGCTGCGAGCCGTAAACCTGGGCCAAGTTCGGACCACGTGCGGTCGCTGCGCCCGAATGGCAGGAATTGCAACCCAGGCTGGCAAATAGCCGTTCGCCGTTCTGCGCCAGCGAGGCTCCACTGGTGCTGCCCGAAGCCCATTTCTGGTAGTCCTCCGGTGTCATGGCCACAATTTCCCCAATCATTGCGGAATGGTCCGTGCCGCAATACTGGGTGCAAAACAAATGGTAGGTTCCCGTAGCCGTGGCTTCAAACCACACCGTCGAGTAGCGGCCGGGAATGACCTCGCGCTTCACCCGGAAAGCCGGGATTGAGAAGCTATGGAACACATCCATCGAAATCATGGTCAGCTGCACCTGGCGATTGATTGGGATGTGCAGCGAATCAATCTCGTGCTGTCCACCCGGATGCTCGGCCTTCCACATCCACTGCTTGCCCACGATGTAAATGTTCATCGCGTTGGTGGGTGGGTCGTAGATGCGGAAATAAAGCAGTGCGCCCCAAACAAAGCAGATCATGAACAGGGCCAGCGGGATGATGGTCCAGGTGGCTTCGAGCAGCGTCGAACCTTCGATGTGCGTGGCCACGGGATTCTTCTCCTTGCGATACATAATGGAGAAGCCGAACACCAGGATGCCCACCGCAATCAGGCCCACGGCCGAGATGGCGCACAAAAAGAAGTAGAAGGCGTCCATGTACGGCGAAATAGCCGAGGCCTCCGGCGGAAAGAGGGCAGAGTTCGTCAACCATCGAACGAGAAACTGCCACAGCACTGGACTTATATGCATTGTTACCCTTTACCCTTAAAATCCCGGCGGAAGCTCACCACCATGAAGCTCCCCAGGCCCAAAAAAGTGAGTAGACATCCTGCCTGTACGACCCGAGCGATCACCAGGCTATGCCGGTTTAATTTCGGGTCGTAGCGATAGCAGTAGGTCAAAATATTGTCGACCGGCGTACCGATGGTATTGTGGGACGCTTCCACCAGCCCCAGCCGCAGATCCCGGGGCGAATACTCCACTCCCAGGTAGTACTGCGCCATCCGTCCTTCCGGTGTAGCCACTTCGATTGAGCTGGCATGCGCAAACATCGGCGGCTTGCCGGCTGGACCTGGAAGCCGCACATAACCAAAACCGACGCCCTGGGCCAAAGCTTTGATCGCTGGCTGTTCGCCGGTCAGAAAGTGCCAGCCCGCTTGCGTGTCCACGCGGCCATAGCGCTTCACGTAGAACGCTTTCTTGGCCGCGGCGATCGCAGGCGTCTCCGCCGGATCAATACTTACGATGACGATCTGAAAATCCTTGCCCGGGGTCAGGTTCACCATCTCGAGCGCGCCTACCAGTCCATTCAGATCTTCCATGCACAGGATCTGGCATTGGTAGTAAACCAACGAAAGGATGACGGGAACTTTGCCGAAGTAATCTCCCAGCCGGACCGGCTTACCCGTTTCGTCGCGAAACTGAGCGTCCAGGGGAAGCTGTTGGCCTAACCGCTGGTCGATCTTGACTGTATTGAGGACATCCGGAAGATGATCCTGGGCCGGATCCCCCATGGTCTTTTCTCCGTAGGGAGCCACCTGGCCCAGTCCGGGCATTGCCGCAGCCAACAACGCCGCTGCAGCCAACGCCAACCGGATTGTGCCCTTCACCCGCATGCCCTAGAAGCCTCTACTCTTATGTTATCGCTGCTCTGAGCCTGTACACGAACCGAACCAGCCCTTGATTCTCCTGCTCAACAATTGCGGCCGGGAACTAAAGTAGCGGTTCGTAACTCTGTCCATCCGAGTCGCTAACCTTCCGAAACCTAAACCCCTCTCCCCTTGTACCGGAGCGAGCGCTGTGGAGGGATCTGCGCTCGTCGCAAAGTAGCCGATCCTAACTCTGTCCATCCAAGTCGCTAATCTTCCGAAACGTAACCCCTCTCCCCTTGTCATCCCGACCGAAGCGTACCCGGATTTCCTACTTCGCACTGCCAGCTACTACCACGTGTGCGGCTCTCTTTAAGGAGAGCCGCATACAATCCATCAGCGCCACGGATCTCGACAGGAAATCCGGGGGAGCGCAGTGGAGGGATCTGCAGTTCTCCCACTCAAACCGACATGCCCTTCTCAGCCACGGCACGATACTCTCTTGAACTCGCCGCTCCCCCCGCTTGTCATCCCGACTGGAGCGAAGCGTAGTGGAGGGACCCCGCGGTTTACCGATTTCCCAGTGCCGCCTGTTCTCCGGGCTTTTCCCCACGCAACCGTTGTTGCTCCAACGTCTCCAGGTACTGCTGTTCGTAACCTGTTCTGGCAAATCCATCCGTGAGCGGCGTTGTCACCACCGGAACCCTATCCCCAGCCATCAGAGGCTCAGTCTGTTCCTCCTGGGGGGCGACTGGAAGTCCATGCTCTGCAATAATCTGCATCGCGCGGCTAATAGGAATCCGCACCTTGCCGCTGGTCCGATCCACCCAGGTGTAGTTGTCCAGCAGCAGATCCTCCCGCGTATGCATTTCCGCGATTTCCTGGTTGCCATCATCGGTCTGCAGCCGAGGCGTAGGAAAACGCTGCACCATCTGGTTTAATTGGTTCTGCTCCATCACCGCATTCGAGGTCAGATCCTGACGCTTGCCCTGCGGCTGTGCGCCAATCATGTTCCATTTGTTTGGCGGACCATCGCTCTTCAAAATAGCGGTGTTAATAACCTTGCCCATGCCAAAGCAGAAAACGAAAAAAACCGCGACGAAGGCCCCCAGCGATGCCAGAAAAACCACAATACCGTTGACATTAACGTCGGTGATTTCGTAGCCGGCATTTTCCGACTCGGTTAGCTGCGGCTCAATGGGATCATGTGGCTCATGCGTGGGCATGGTCAGCCTCCAGGATTTGTTCCAGGTGGGGATCGTTGGTCTGAACCAATGGCCGTTTCTCCAACTGGCCAAAATAGAACCACATCCAAATCGAGATCACGACCACCGGCACGGTCATGTATTCCAGTATCCCGAAGCTGAAGTGCAGGTTGCGCCGGGCATCGGCAAAGTTCGGCTCAATTAGCCAGAACAGATCCCAACACCTGGCGAAAATCATGATCTTGCACACCAGCACCAGGCGTTCCTTGTTCCGCTTGAGGTCGCGCGAGAGCAACAGGGTAAACGGAATAAACCAGTGAAACACAAAGTCCAGCGAAGCAATCACGCCCCAGCCACCGCGAATACGGTCCAGGTACCAGGGAATCTCCTCCGGCAAATTGCCTGACCAGATAATCAGGAACTGGGAGAAGGCCAGATAGATATTCAACATGACGAACGCGAAGGCGAATTTGCCCAGGTCATGCTGTTCGGTCACGCGCAGTAAGGTGTGCATGGGCTCGGCCTTGGAAAGCCGGATCACCGTGATGATCGACAGCGCCAGTACCGCGTAGCCTTGTCCAACCAGGAACAAAAGCCCCCAGATCGACGAGTACCACGTCGGATCCAGAGACATGACCCAATCGACAGCGCATACCGTCATGGTGAGCGAATAAACCAGGATGCCGAACCCGCTAAGATTCTCCAGCCGAACCTGCCAGAAACGCACATTGGGGTGCGGGTCAGAGTCCCGTTGCAATCCCCACTTGTTCAGCTTGGACATGAAGAAATACCAGATCGCGAAACACACAGCCGACTGAATCCAGACGCTGGGGATATTCAGCATGGGATGCTTGTAAGCAATCGCGTGCGCTTGCGCCGCACTGATCAGATGATTCTTAAACGCTTCCACCGGGTCGCTGTATTGGGCCCACAAATACAGCTTCTTCATGAAGATGCCGATGGGCAAAAACATGACGATGACCAGGGGCAGGTTGCGCGACATCGCTTCCAGCGGACGGCGCAGCAGCAAGCCCCACTTGCCCCCGCTCACGTACTGCACCATGAGCATCGCCAGGCCGCCTACCGTCAAACCCCAGCAGAGGATGTAGCCAAGCAAATAGGAGCGCAGCAGGTGATCGATGCCGTCGTGATCGACGATTGCCGCCAGCACCGCCAGCACTATCGAAAGAACAGCAAAGATGGCGCCGACCCTCAGCGCTCGGCTTTTCCAGGCATTGAGCAGCTGCGGAGAATTCAGCTCGGTGGGTAGCGATTTTGCATGGTTTTCGTGAGCCATATCTTTACCTGGTTACCGGTTTCAAGCTCTTTGGCTTTGTCGTGCCGGCGGTGGACGCGCTACCGCCGGGCTGGCTCAGAGCCGGCACGGGGCTATCTGCGGTTGCCGGTGCCATCCCGGGCGTTCCCTGGCTGGCGTCGGGTGGCAGGGCAGAGACGGCGGTCGCCGGCAGATCCCACGGTTGGGCAAACGAGTCGGGTAGTCCCTCCCGCTCGGCAATGTCCTTCAAATTCTGTACCTGCACCCCGGAAGGCACTTCGGATTCCCGCGCATTCTGGCTGACCTGCAGCGCCCGGATATAGGCCGCCACGGCCCAGCGATCCGCCGGTGTGATCTGGGCGGCGTACTCCGGCATGGCGCCGTAGCCATTGGTTATCACGTGAAAGTAGTGACCAATGGGCTCGGCAAGAATTCGCGCTGAGTGGAAATTGCCGGCTGGCTTATAGCCTCGCTGCACGATCATGCCCGCGCCGTTACCCACCCGCGAATGGCACGGCGTGCAATAGATGTTGTATCGCTCCTGGCCACGGGCAAGCACCTGCATGGTGACCGGGAACGGCATCAGGTCGGCTTCCTTGCCGTCGATCAACCCTGTGTAGAAAAAGCTGTCTTCGCCTAGCTGGCCCCGAGCCACGGTGTTCGCAACCTGCGGCCGGACGGAACGTCCGTCGGTAAAGAACGTCGTGCTGCGCTGGGGAATGAACTTGGGTTGATCTTGCATATCCTGGCGGCAGCCGGCACACGCGAGCGCGGCCACGCCGATAGCGAACCAACGCCCACACACCGTGCGTGTGTGCCTGATCTTCATCCAGGTTCGGTTTTTAGGATTAATACTCCACCTCCACTACCGAAACCGGCCGGAAGCCTTCCAGGAAGGTGCGCGATTCCACCAATTCAAACTTGGGATCGTTCGCTTCCAGGCAAAGAAAGAATTTATCCACCGTAGCTCCGTTGCGAAAATTAGGAGCATTGAACAGCGGGTGATACGGCGTCGGCAGTCCGCACATGGCCAGCATTCCGAAAGCAGCAGAAAGACCGGCCCACAGAATCGTCCACTCGTAAGCCGGGATAATGAAGGCCGGCCAGGAAAAAAGTGGGCGTCCGGCAATGTTCAGCGGATAAGCGAAAACCGAAACCCAGGTCTCCATCAAAAACATGGCAGCCAGCCCCATCAGGCCGCCGACCAGACAGATCAGGGGAACGTAATTGCGATGGAACCCAATAGCTTCGGCCGCCTCTTCCACCGGGTACGGAGTATAGCAATCCATGCGTCGCCAGCCCGAGTCATACGCGGTCTTGGCAGCAACCACCAGTTCGGTCGGAGTATCGAACTCCGCCAGCAATCCGTAGATTCCTTCACGCACAGGCATTAGTCACCCGCCTCCATTGCTTCCGGCTCCGTCACCTTGGCCTGCGGCAGCATCATGCGGATCTCAGACATGGGGATCATGGGTAGGAAGCGAACAAACAGAAAGAAGAGCGCCGTGAACAGGCCGAGGGTACCGATGAAGGTCCCGTAATCCCACCGGGTAGCGCGATAGGTTCCCCAGGAAGAAGGAAGAAAGTCGCGGTACAGGCTGGTAACGACGATCACGAAACGCTCAAACCACATGCCCGTATTGATAATCAGCGACATCAGGAACATTTTGCCCGGGCTCACACGCGTACTGCGCAGCCACAATAGCTGGGGCAGTGCGATGTTGCAGGTGATCAGCACCCAGTACGACCAGCCCATCGGCCCGAACATGCGGTTCCACATCATGAAGAATTCCCAATGGCTGGCGGAGTACCAGGCCATGAAAATCTCCATCGAGTAGCCATAGGCGACAATCAACCCGGTCGCCAGCATCACCTTGCCCATATTGTCGATATGGCGGATGGTGATCAGCCCTTCCAAGTGATAAAACTTGCGGATTGGAATGGCCAGCGTGATGACCATGGCAAACCCGGAATAGATGGCGCCGGCCACAAAGTAGGGCGGGAAAATCGTCGTGTGCCAGCCCGGCAGCACAGCCACCGCGAAATCGAAGCTGATGACCGTGTGCACTGACAAGACCAGCGGTGTGGCCAATCCAGCCAGCAGTAGGGACGCCGTCTCATACCGCATCCAATGCCGTACCGAGCCGCGCCAGCCGAGAGAAAGCATGCCGTAGACGTACTGAGCCAATTTGCTTTTTGCACGATCGCGCAAGGTTCCAAAATCGGGAATCATGCCGACGTACCAAAAGACAACCGAGATGGTGGCGTACGTCGAAACCGCAAACACGTCCCACAGCAGCGGGGAGCGGAACTGCGGCCACACGTTCATGGTGTTGGGATAAGGAAAGAGCCAGTACCCCAGCCACGGCCGGCCAACGTGGATCAGCGGGAACATGCCGGCGCAAACCACGGCAAAGATAGTCATCGCCTCTGCGAAGCGATTGATCGAATTGCGCCACTGCTGCTTGAACAGCAACAAAATTGCGGAGATCAGAGTGCCCGCATGGCCGATACCAATCCACCAAACAAAGTTGATGATGGCGAAGCCCCAGCCCACGGGAATATCCAGGCCCCAGATGCCGACGCCCTTGAGGAATAGCCAGGTAACCGCAGTGAAAAGTAGCAGGCAAATGGTGCTGGCCAGCATGAAACCGAAGAACCACCCCATCGGCGTATGCGGTGTGAGCACGATGCGCGAAATAACATCGGTTACCGATCTAAAGGTGTATCCGGGCGCAATGACACGAAACTCGCCTGTGACCGGATCCAGTTGCGGATCGTTTACGGGTAATTCTGGTTTGGTCGCCATGCTCCGCTAACCTCTCAGCTCTTCGCCGGCGCGTGCTCGGTCCGCGCCTCAGACAGTTCTGGGTTGGTGTTGAAGACTTCCGCAATGTAAGTGGTGCGGGGACGAGTATTCAGGTCCGCCAGCACCCCGTAATTCCGCTGCTGCGCCTTCAGCCTGGCCACCTTGCTGGCCTTGTCATTGATGTTGCCGAAGACTATCGCGCCGGTGGGGCAAGCCTGCTGGCAGGCGGTCACCACCTCACCATCGCGGATGTCGCGGTTCTGCTTGTCGGCCGAGATCTTGGCCGCCGCAATCCGCTGGATGCAATAGCTGCACTTCTCCATCACCCCGCGGCTACGCACTGTCACATCGGGGTTGCGCATCAGCTTCAGGCTCTCTGTATCCCAATCGGAAAAGAGAAGGAAGTTAAATCGGCGCACCTTGTAAGGGCAGTTGTTGGAGCAGTAGCGCGTGCCCACGCAACGGTTGTAAACCATCACGTTCAGTCCTTCGGGCGAGTGGACCGTGGCGCCCACCGGGCAAACCTGCTCGCAGGGCGCATTCTCGCAATGCTGGCAGGTCATTGGCTGGAAATGCGCCCTGGGCGCATCCAGATCCCCCTCGAAGTAGGTGTCGATGCGAAGCCACTGCATGATGCGGCCGGTCATGGTGTTATGCCTGCCCACCACCGCGATATTGTTCTCCGCGTAGCAACTCACCACGCACGCATTGCACCCCACGCAGGAATTCATGTCGACGGCCATGCCCCAGGCGTTCTTGTCGTAGCGCCAGTTGGCGAACAGGCTAGTGTCCGGCTCCGGATCCTCTTCCTCGTGCGCAAAGTTTGGGTTTTCCTTGAACTCGTCCAGCGTGGCGTAGCGCACAATGCCCCGCGTCAGCGCCTCGTTGCCCTCTAGAGAATGCGTCCCCGATCCGTCTCCGCCCGCCATCACCGACCGGTGATCGGTGTAGTGGCTCTTGGTGACCGCGAACTCATACGTCTTGCCGGTGTTCTTGACAGTTGCGCCGGGAGCAAACAAAAGCGCATTGGAAGTTCGAATGGAGTAAGCGTTAAAGCCAAGGCCGCCCGCAACCCGGCCGCCGTGCGGCCGCAAATAGCCCAGGTAGACCGTTACCGCGTCATCGGGGTGACCGGGAACTGCCATCACCGGAGCCAACACCGTGTTGCCGTTCGACTCGATGGCGATGACATCCTGCTCCGCCAATTTAAACTTCGACAGCGTCCGATAGCTCATGAGCGCGGCGTTATCCCATGACAAGCTGGTGACTGGCTTCGGTATCTCCTGCAGCCAGCCCACGTTGGCGTAGCGGCCGTCATAGACATTGGGATCGGGGCGGAAGATCACCTCGACCGTTCCATCCGCTGCATTCGGCGCCGTCGCTTGCAGATCGCCAATCTTGGCCGATACCGTCTTCGCTTCGAAAGCCGTCCCCCCAACCATGCCATCGTGCAGGATCTTGCGCCACGCATGTTCTGCGTCTCCTGCGCCCAGGTTGCCCTGCCACGTTTTACGCACCACGTCGTAAGGAGTCAGGTCAGGCTGGTCCAGCATGGACTGGATCACATCGTGCGCCGTCTTGCCGCCGTACAGCGGGTCGATCATGGGCTGGACTACGGTCGCTGTGCCGTCATACGCCCGCGTGTCCGACCAACTCTCCAGGTAATGCGCCCCGTTGATATGCCATTCTGTAACCAAACCGGTTTCATTTAAATGGGACCCGAGGTGCGCCGTCATTTTCACTTTGTTCAGGGCTTCTTCAAACTGCAGGTCCACGGGCGCCGTATAAACAGGGTTGGCATTCAGGATCACCAGCCAGTCGACCTTGCCCGCTTTCATGTCATTCACCAGCGAGACGAGGTCCTGACCCTGGATCGAAGGCATCGGGTTCACGGTCTCGGTGTACACCACCGTCTTGCCCACGTTGCCCAGCGCCTGGTTGATGGCGATTGCCGCCAGGTGCACCGCCGGCGTTTGCTGCTCGCCGGGAATGACCACGCACTTGCCTGCATTCGCCTTCAGGTCTGCCGCGATTGCGGAAAGGAACTTGCCTGCCGGTCCTGAGGGAGTTTGTGCACTCCCGCCTCCGGCGCCCACAGCAGCCGCCAATGCGGCCGCAAACGGTGCGATATCACTGGGCTTAAGCGCCAGCCGATGCTCTGCCTTGAAGCCAGTCGTGGTGGGTGCGCTTTCCACCGCGTACAACCGGTTCATGGTGATGGATGCGTCCAGCAGCTTACGCCGCGAGGCATAGTCGGCAGCCAGGCGAAGAAAGCCGGGATGGGTGATGCTGGAAAGAAAGTCCGCATCCAGGGAAACGATGACGTCTGCATCCTGCAGGCGGTATTGCGCGTCGTAGTAGTCGCCAAATGCAGTCTTCGACGCGGAATAAGCCGAATCGCGGTTGACCGGATCCCACTGTACCCACTTGGCATTGGGGAAACTCTGTTGCGCGGACTTCCACTGCGCCGCCAGGCTGGGAGACGTTACCGTGTCGCTCAGGATGTAGAGACCGGCGCCTCCGCTGGCCTTCTTGTCCGACAACATGGCTCGGAACACTGCGAGAAAGGCGGCAAATTCGCGAACTTCACCCCGGTTGATTACTCTCTGCGAGCGGTCTGGATCGTAAAGATCAAGCAGCGAACCCTGTGATAACGGATCGGAAGAACCGCGATTGACCGGGTGCTCCGGATTTCCGTCCACCTTGATCGGCCGGTAGGCGTCGGTTTTTACCAACAGCGGCACGGCGCCGGTGTTGAAGGGCATCGCGGTGGCAAAGTACACCGGCCGTCCCAGAACCAGATCTTCCGGCTCCTTCACGTAGGGGTAGATCGGCTCGTCCGGTTGCTTGGTGCAGCCCGAGAGTCCAGCCAGCGCCAGCGAGGCGCTCATGACCTTGAGGAAGCCGCGGCGCGATACAGGATCGATCCATTCCGCCGCCTGTGTGGGAAACTCCCGGCCGACCATTTCCCGAAATTCAGGGGTATCGGCCAACTCGTCCACGCTGCGCCAGTAAGTCTTCCCCTTTTGGCCGGCAAGCTTTGCCCTGGCGGCCTCGAGCGTCAATTCCTGCTTCTTACCCTTCGTTTCGCTCATCGATGGCATGTCTCGCAACTGCTCAATTCCTGGGGCTGCCGAATGTGGTACTGCTGGGTCAGATACTTGCCCAGAGCGTCCTGATCGGTCAGCTTCACATATTGCAGGTTTGCCGGAATCGTCATCCCCGGTAGGTCGCTGGCCACTTGCCCATGCAGCCCGGGCATATTGAGCGCGGCCACCTGTGCGCCTGTCTTGCTGGGATCGACCGTGGTGCAGCTCACCGTCTGCGCCGTGGGCACACCATCCTTCAATCCTGTAGTCCCGCACCAAACTGGCTTCTGGCTGCTGGGCCCTTCCCACGCCATGTTGTAAATCTCACTGGTTGGGCGCAGGTTCTTGGCCGGATTGCGGTGGCAGTTCAGGCACCACTCCATCTGCAGCGTGTTCTGCTGGTACATCAGCGGCATCAGGTCCACCCGCCCGTGGCAGGAGGAGCACCCGATTCCTTTGTTCACGTGGATTTCGTGATTGAAGTAAACGAAGTCCGGCAGGTCATGAATTTTGACCCAGGGAATGGACTCACCGGTTGCCCAACTGGTCCGAACCGGCTGCAACAGCGCCGCGTTGGTCCAGATCTGCGCATGGCAATTCATGCACGTCTTGGTGGGTGGAATGCCCGCGTAGCTCGATTTTTCTACCGAGGTGTGGCAGTACTGGCACTGAAGTCCCAGCCCCATCACGTGATGCTTGTGGCTGAACGGCACCGGCTGTTCAGCGCGCTGCCCCTGCTTGGTCACCCATGGAGAACCCTGCAATTGATCGAGGGTGACTCCGAGGGCGATGACAATCAATCCGGTCAAGACCAGGCTCGCGCGTGCTAGCGCGTTGGCACTCCGGTCAAAGATCTGCGCCATTTAAATGAGCCCCTGCTTCCGTCGGTTAAAGAAAGGTCCGGCTACGAGTTTTTTGCCATCGATGCAGAGCGCCGACCACGGACGGCTTCTCCGTATCACACTCGGAAAGTTGAATATAGCAGCAAACGGCAGGGGGTAGGCAAGCCAAGGAGCTCGGATGCCGGGTTTATAACGGAAGCGAAACAGTCAATATCGAAAAAGAAGTAGTACGCAACTCGAACGCGCACAGTAGCAAAGCTAAAATAGTTTAATGGCCGACGGCCTGCGTCCGGTTCGTTACGACACTGCGCTCGCGTTACAGCAATTGACCGCCGCTGACCCCAAATTGGGGGCGCTCATCGAACGCGTCGGTCCCTTCGCCTTGCGCGTGAAAAGCACCCACTCTCCGTTTGAGGCGCTACTGGAATCCATTTTGTACCAGCAACTGCACGCCAATGCGGCCCGCGCCATTTTAGGCCGTTTGCTGGCGGGGTTCGGCGACTACCATCCGCGGCCTGACCAACTCCTGGCAGCTCCGGTAGAAATGCTTCGTGCTGCCGGCGTTTCCCAGGGCAAGCTGC
>CAZSUK010000770.1:0-4183 GCA_964609355.1 uncultured Acidobacteriaceae bacterium
AAGGTGATTGCCGTTCGATTGCACGGCAAGCGGCTTCAACTCATGTTGGGGAAAATAACGCCGCAGAAATTCCCCGGTATAGGAGCCGAGGGTCGCAGCGACCTGCCCGGGAGTGCCCTTGGCAACCAGGGTGCCGCCGCCTTCGCCACCCTCGGGCCCCAGGTCCAGAATCCAGTCGGCACTCCGGATCACATCCAGGTTGTGTTCGATGATGATCACCGTGTTGCCCAGGTCGGCCAGGCGGTGCAGCACTTCGAGCAGCCTGCGCACATCATCGAAGTGCAGACCGGTGGTTGGTTCGTCGAGCAGGTAGAGCGTTTTTCCGGTCTGCCGTTTTGAGAGCTCCCGGGCCAGCTTCATACGCTGCGCTTCGCCTCCGGAGAGCGTGGTTGCGGCCTGGCCCAGATGGATGTAGCCCAGCCCCACGTCCACCAGCGTCTCCAGCTTCTGCCGCACCTGGGGAATGTCGATAAGCACGGGCAGAGCGTCTTCAATGGCCAGCTCCAGCAAATCGGCGATGGAGTAGCCGTTGAATTTTACCGAGAGCGTTTCCTGATTGTAACGGCGGCCGTTGCATACTTCGCACAGCACATAGACGTCGGGCAGGAAGTTCATCTCGATGCGCCGCTGGCCCTCACCCTGGCACGCCTCGCAGCGGCCGCCGGACACGTTAAACGAGAACCTTCCCGGCTTGTAGCCGCGTTCGCGCGATTCCGGCAGACGGGCGAAGAGGTCGCGGATGGCCGTGAACACCCCGGTATAGGTAGCCGGATTGGAGCGCGGTGTGCGGCCGATGGGGGACTGGTCGATACGCACCGCCTTATCGATGTTTTCGAATCCCTGGATGGCCTTGTGCGCGGCGGGCAATTCTCGCGAACCGTAAAGCTCCCGGGCAAGGGCGCGATACAGAGTGTCATTGACCAGCGTGCTCTTGCCGGATCCGGATACACCCGTTACTACGGTCATGACGTTGAGAGGGAATTGCGCAGTCAGGTTTTTCAAGTTGTGACTGGTTGCACCTTCGACCGTGATCCAGTTGCCTTTGAGCGGCCGCGGTGCGTCCCGGCTGATGGTCTTCAGTTCGCCCGAAAGATATTGCCCGGTGAGCGAAATGTCAGTGTCCATGATTTCCTGCGGAGTGCCGGCGGCGACCACGTGGCCACCCAGTTTGCCCGCGCCCGGACCCAGATCCACTACGTAATCGGCATGACGAATGGTGTCTTCGTCGTGTTCCACGACCAGCACCGTGTTACCGAGGTCACGGAGAGATTTGAGGGCTTCGATCAGCCTCTGGTTGTCGCGCTGGTGCAAACCGATCGATGGTTCATCGAGCACGTAGAGAACTCCGCGCAGGCGCGAACCGATTTGCGTGGCCAGGCGAATGCGTTGTCCTTCGCCTCCGGAGAGCGAGGCGGCATTCCGATCCAGCGAGAGATAACTGAGCCCGACCGAGTTGAGAAATTCCAGCCGCTCCACCACCTCGCGGCGAAGCCGCTCGGCGATCAGCCCTTCACGGCGAGAGAATTCGATCGCCCGCGCAGCGTCCAGCGCTTTGCGCAGTGGCAAGGCGGTGAAATCGGCAATGGATAGAGCCCCCACCTTTACCGCAAGTGATTCAGGCCGCAGGCGCTTACCGTCGCAGGCTGGGCACGTCGTGGCGGACATGTAGTTCAGCAGCCAGTCGCGATAGCTTTCCGACTTCGACTCTTCCAACGAATCGCGCAGATAGGCCAGCACGCCGTGGAATCCGGTGCGAGGCGCCTCTTCCCGTCCGGGTCCGTAGAGCAATAACTTCTGTTGCTTCTCGGTGAGATCCTCGAAGGGCTTGCTGAGATCGATCTTGTACTTCTTCGCAGCCAGCTGCAGCAGGCGATTGAGATACTGCGATCCACCGCCCGGACCAAGCGCGCCATCGGTCAGAGGCTTTGACCAATCGGTAACCACTTTGGCCGCGTCGAAGTCGTAAATACTTCCCAGGCCATGGCAATCTTTGCATGCGCCGTAAGTGCTATTGAACGAAAAGCTTCGAGGCTCCAACTTAGGAATGTCAAGTCCGCAGTCCGGGCATGCCATAGAGGACGAATAGAGCTGCTCTTCTTCACCCACAACAGCGGTGAGAACCAGACCGTTGGCCATCTGTAGAGCTTTGGCCACCGAGGTTTCAAGGCGCTTCTCTATGCCCGGTTTGAGGACGACGCGATCGATAACGGCTTCAATGGTGTGTTTCTTGTTGCGTTCAAGTTGAATGGAATCGGCGAGGTCGCGCATCTCGCCGTCGATGCGGGCGCGAAAGCCCTGTTGATCCAGTTCATCGAGAAGGTCCTTGAACTCGCCCTTGCGGCCGCGAACGATCGGGGCGTAGATGATGACGCGTTCTCCAGCGGCAAGCGAAAGAATGCGTTCCACAATTTGTTCCGCGGACTGGCGCGAAATCGGTTTGCCGCACTTCGGGCAGTGTGGCACTCCAATCGATGCGTACAGCAAGCGGAGATAGTCGTAGATTTCCGTAATTGTACCTACGGTGGATCTGGGACTACGGCTGGTGGTTTTTTGTTCGATCGAGATGGCAGGACTGAGGCCCTCAATGGAATCAACATCGGGGCGCTCAATCTGGTCAAGAAACTGGCGTGCATACGCGGAGAGTGTTTCCACGTAGCGTCGCTGGCCTTCGGCATAAATGGTGTCGAAGGCGAGTGAAGACTTGCCAGATCCCGAGAGACCGGTGACCACGGTAAGCGTATTACGGGGAATCCGAATGTTGATGTCGCGCAGATTGTGCTGACGCGCTCCCCGCACGGTGATATGAGTAATGGGCATGAAGGCTAACGGGCTGGTACGGGTAACGATATATGTATCTTATTCGGCAATAGAAACGAGGGTCAACGCAACGCTGCCGTCTGTCACAATGACACACTGATGACTCAAGTAACGAGAGTGCACGAACGATGCACGGTTTGAATGAATCTAACTCTGCTGTGAAGGGCCATTATGGGAATCGATGTGAGTATGTTGATGGTGTTCTGTGCGGCCATCGCCGCTCTCGCGCTTGGTGTCATGCTGGGCTATATGTGCTGCAAGACTTTGTTCGATGTCTTGCGATTTCATGCTCGATTGTCCGCAGGCAGCGCGAAAGCCGAGACTCAAGTCGCGCAGGTCTAACCTTGCACTGAATCCTTCCTCCCCCTTTGGATTCTGGGTCACAACTCGAAAAGCAGCTCTCAGGGGCTAAAGCCCGCAAATATTTTTAAGCGGTTACGGCCGGCTAAAATCGTGCCCTGATACAAAGCCACTCAGATCGTTTCGGTCTCCGTCTCCCCCGACAACCTGGATGCATGGTACCTCGCCTCTTGCGAGATGTGGCTGTTGGCCCCGCGACTCAAAATTACTGCTGCGGTGAGTCTTGCTGCACAGGTTGCTGCTGACCCTGGCCCTGTCCCTGGCGCATGCGCTGCAGCTGTTCAAATAATTGCTGCGGAGTTCTCACCCCAGGCGTCCCGGGTGTTTGTGTCGTCGGGGGCTGGGGCACATCTGGTGGCGGCGTAGGCGGCACATCCTGGCTTTCCTGATCATTCGCGTCGTCGGAATTGGCCTGAGGCGAAGGAGCGGGTGCGGCGGCTCCGTGCGTGGCAGGACTGAGAATAAGCTCTCGTGGCGCGCCGTTGTCCAAATCTCCGATGAGAGCCACGTTGTATGCGGTTCCATTCAGCAGATCGGCAATCACATCCCGTGGGGCGCCGGGTCCGAAAGTGCCAAAAACCCGCTCATCGCCGCCCAACCCTTCCACCTTCATCCCGCTGGTGGAGGCGACCTGGCGCAAAATGCCGGCGAGGCTGGAATTTTCGGCGTGGATAGAGAGACGGTTGTTGTCGAAGACAATCTTCGCTTCCTGCGCCGGCTGCTGCAGCAGGGAGGGTGCAACGTCGGTGGCTACAGGAGTCGTTGGCCCCGCAGGGGTCGATGGTGCTGCAGGCGCTTCCTGCGCCGGCTGCGCAGCGGCAGGCTGGGCTTGAGGCGACGGTGCGGAATCCGCAGATTTACCGTGCAGTCGAGGAGGAATGCTCTGCGCGCACAATGTCGACAGCAGCAGCAGAGTGCATCCGCCGGTCGTGATTGCTCGAGCCATCCCCATTTTCCCTCTGTGTACTATGCTAGCAGTGGTCGACACCCGAGAGCGAACCTTTCG
>CAZSUK010000771.1:0-2704 GCA_964609355.1 uncultured Acidobacteriaceae bacterium
ATTGAAGCAAACTCCGGCGCGACATGGGAATTGATTCCCGCATGGAGCACCCAGGACTGGGGGAGCCCCGCCAAGAACCGTGTGCAGGTCCAGCCGGCGCTCAATCAGTTCATCCGCAAGTGCGCGGAACGCAAACTCCGCGTCGCGCTTTCCACATGGTTCAGGCATGACCCCGATCAGACCTTGATGCGGATCCGCAGCCCTGAAGATATCGGCAGGATTTGGAACGCTGCCCTCGACTCTATCGCCCGGGAGGGATTGCTCCCGAACCTACTGTATGTAGACCTTTGCAATGAGTGGCCGCTTGACGTCTGGGCTCCCTTCCTCCCTAAGGGCTTTATTCGAGCCTCGACAATGAACACTGACTGGATGAAGCGCGCCATTCAGGTGGTCAGGACCGCACATCCGGAGATCGACTACACGTTCTCTCAGACGACGGAGTTCGACACGTGGAGACAGCAGGATGTGAGCATGCTCGATTTCATGGAGCCGCATATCTGGATGGCGGCGGCGCCTGGATACTACGAAGAAGTCGGCTATAACTACGAGCGTTTTGACCTGAGAGGCTATGCAAATCTGGTGGACAATGCCAAGCGTGTCTACTTGCAAAGGCAGGATCATTGGAACAGCCAATTGCAGGCCTGCATCGAGATGTGCGCGGAATGGTCGCGGGCGACAGACAAGCCGCTGATCACGACTGAGTGTTGGGGGTTGGTGGACTACAAGGACTGGCCGCTTCTTGAATGGGACTGGATCAAGGACCTATGTGAATTGGGCGCCCGCACGGCGGCAAGAACAGGGCGATGGGTCGCGATCGCAACCAGCAATTTTGCCGGACCGCAGTTTCGAGGCATGTGGCGCGACGCGGAGTGGCATCGGAAAATGACAAGCTTGATCCATTCCTCTCCTATCCGTTTGTGACGGGAGTTTCGGGAACGTGCAGCCAGCTACCGAAGGCGGCCTCACCCAGGTAAATCCGTGCGGTCCCGCAGTTCAGAAGATGGGGTTACTTCGTCCGTCCCGCATCAACCCCACTGGTACAGGGAAACGAATCCGTAGACATTGCCTAAGAGTCGTGACTCTGGGGCGACCGCGATATTCGGGCAGCTTGCCGGATTTCACTACCTTCAGCGACGATCGTTGTTGATGGCATGATGGCGATTCCGCGGAACACCGGCGAGAAGTACAACGAAAAGTCCGGCTACTGAATCACAAGACAACGAGTACCTCCACACTTTCGAATCTCAAAAAAAACCATGAAAACCTATCGCACCGTATTGATGTTTGCGTATTCAGCGCTTTTGGCTGGGAAACTTCTCGCTCCCACTCCCACTAACGCGGCAACACCTGATGACGACAAGCAATTCCTTTCTATGGCTGCTCAATCCGACATCAACGAAATAAAGCTAAGCGAACTCGCGGAAACGAAGGCGGCCTCTCCGCAGGTAAAAGCCTTTGCCAGGACCACAACAAGTCAGAAATGCAGATGAAGCCCTTTGCTACCAAGTGGAAAGTTGCGCCGCCCACCGGCCCCGGTGCGGATCACCAGGCAATTTACGATCGCTTAAACGGTCTTTCCGGATCCGACTTTGGCAAAGCCTACATGAGCGCTATGGCGCAGGACCACTACAAGGCGTTGGACGCGTTCACATCGGAAGCCCAATCAACCCAGGATGCAAAGTTCAAGGCGGCAGTGCTGAAGGGAAAGACCGTCGTCGCCAGGCATACAACAATGGCTGACAGTCTTCAGAACAAGATGTAGGACCGCGCCGAGACAGTGGTGCAGACGTTTGCGCAGTAATACAACGGCCGTGCGCGGCAACGTCTGCCCTGTCGGCGATCATCGTAGTTTCAGTTTGGTTCTTCTCGCTTATATCGTCAGGCAACCAGATCCCAACAATTAGGAGACCACTATGTCCAGCAGCGCTACGATCAGCAAGGTTGTGGAACCAACAGATCCACGCGAACGTTACGCTAAACCCCCGTTTCCCCAGGAAAAACAAACGGGGTCCGGAAGCGCGGAAAAGCTAAATCCGCCCGCCGATTATGGCGAGAACAGCTATACGGGACATGGCCGGCTTACAGGCCGTGTCGCGCTCATCACCGGCGCAGATAGCGGAATTGGCCGGGCCGTCGCGCTGTGTTTCGCCAAAGAAGGAGCGGATACCCTTTTCTGTTACCTGGAAGGAGATTCAGACGAGCAGGCAGATGCGGAAGAGACGGTGCGACTCGTAGAAAGAACCGGGCGACGGGCTTTGGCCTTGGCCGGAGACGTACGTAAGAAAAGCTTTTGCCAGGAGCTCGTGCGACGCACAGTCAAGGAGTATCAAAGGCTGGATATCCTCGTAAATAACGCTGCTTTTCAAAGAACCTACGACGACCTGACCGATGTACCCGAAGACGAGTTCGATCGGACCTTCCGTACAAATGTGTACGGAACCTTCTTTCTCACGCAGGCCGCATTGGCCGAGATGAAGCCAGGCGGCGTCATCCTGAATAGCTGCTCGATTGAATCGTATGAACCCAAAGACCAGCTTTCGCCATACGCCGCTACGAAGTCCGCCCTGGTAAGTCTCACAAAGAGCTTTGCCAAGGACTGCATCAAGCGTGGTATTCGAGTGAACGGAGTGGCGCCGGGTCCGGTGTGGACGCCTCTGATACCTGCCACTATGCCCGAGGAGCAAGTGAAAAATTTTGGAAAGTC
>CAZSUK010000772.1:0-7992 GCA_964609355.1 uncultured Acidobacteriaceae bacterium
GACAGGGATCGGATGTGACACCGGACAGTGGTAAAACCGTCCTTCGCTCGCGCTTAGTCCGTTAAACGAACGGAAAGTCCCCCGGCTAGGAACGGCTGCGCGATAAGCGAGCTCCTGCCGAAATCATCTTCTAGGGTCTACGGTACAAGATGATAGAGCTCCCAGCAACCGATATTGGTTGTTTATTTCTCGCAGTTACAGCTCCCGAGGTAAACCCAGGTCTCAAGGACGAGACCTGGGCCACGCACTCAAGATGGCCCCCGGCACAGTCAGGGGGCGAGGTCCGTGGAATCCCACATCTGCCTGAAGCGGTTCACGACCCAAAATGGAGCGCGCAACCAAGCCGGTGGCCCAGTTTGCTGCTTTCGCGAATAGGCTGGAGTCTGACAAGATAGTAGAAATGCCTACCGCTACCAAGATATTCGCCGATCGCATTGGCCGCATTGAGGTTTCCGCCACCATGGCGGTCACAGCCGAAGCCGCCAGGCTGCGCGCCCAGGGTGCGCAACTGGTCGATTTTGGCGCCGGGGAGCCTCATTTTGCTACCCCGCGCCACATCAAAGACGCCGCTATCGCGGCTATCGAGGCAAACTTCACTCGCTATACCGTCGTCGCCGGCATCCCGGAGTTGAGAAAAGCGATCGTGGAACGTCACGCCTGCGACTTTGGATCCGATTACACCCCGGATGAGACCGTTTTCACTACCGGCGGGAAGCTGGCGCTGTTCAATGCCATCCAGGTGCTGGTGGATCATGGCGACGAAGTCATTCTGCCCGTACCGTACTGGGTTTCTTTCAAGGACATCATCCAATACGCCGGTGGCAAAGTTGTTTATTTGCCTACAGACGAAGCGGCGAACTTCCGCATTACCGCAGACGCCATCGAGCAATCGATTACACCGCGTACCAAGGTCATCATTCTGAACACGCCGTCGAATCCTGCCGGCTCCGTCGTTTCGGCCGCTGACCTGGAACGCATCGTCAAGCTAGCCCATGCACGGGGAATCTTCCTGCTGTTGGATGAGTGCTATGTGTATCTGCAATATGCCGGTGCTCCCGTGTCCGGTGGCTCATTCGTGGAAGCAAAGGAGCACGTGATCGTGCTCGGCTCCCTTTCCAAGACCTACGCCATGACCGGTTGGCGCGCCGGCTTTGCAGTCGGCCCTAAGCCCATCATCGCGGCCATGAGTAAGCTGCAGAGCCAATCCACGTCTTCCACAGCGGCGATCGTACAAAAGGCAGCCATCGCAGCGCTGACCGGTTCACAAGAGTGCGTAACGGAAATGCGGGCGGATTACCTGAACCTGCGTGACCGGATCCTCAAAGGACTGCTTTCAATTCCCGGCATTACCTGCACCCGGCCGGAAGGCGCCTTCTATGTCTATCCGAACGTGTCGGCCTTCCTGGGCAAACCGGGTGCAAAAACCACCACCGAACTTGCCTCGCGCCTGCTGCATGAAGCACATGTGGTTACGGTCCCGGGTGAGGCTTTCGGTACCCAGGAACACATCCGGCTGTCCTACGCCGTTTCTCACCATGACGTCGAAGAAGGCGTGGTCAGAATGAAGAATTTCTTTGCCAGTCTTTCCTAGGAGCAGATGAACACTCAAGTCGAATTTCGACCCATCATTCTCGCCGGCGGCAGTGGAACGCGCTTCTGGCCTCGCAGCCGCCGCTGGCGGGCGAAGCAACTTCTGGTGCTGGATGGCGCACGCACCATGATCCAAAGTACCGTCGATCGCCTGGGCAACCTGGCCACCGCACGTGAGCTTTGGGTAATCACCAACGACCTGCTCGCCAAAGCTATTTCCGAGCAACTGCAAACCATGCTTGGGGAGCAGATCATCTGTGAACCGGCGGCGCGCAATACCGCACCGGCGGCCGGCCTGGCCGCTTTCCTCATCGAGCGCACTTCGCCAGATGCAGTGCTTGGCATCTTCCCTGCCGATCACGTCATCACCGACGAAGACAAGTATCGGGCCACCATCGAGCAAGGCATTGCCCTGGCAGCGGCCGGGGAAAACAACGTGGTGCTGGGAGTGAAGCCAACTCGCCCAGAGACCGGCTACGGCTACATCGAAACTGGAGACGTCTTACCGCGCGGCGTCAAACGCGTCCGCCGCTTCACGGAAAAGCCGAACCGGGAAAAGGCAGAAGAGTTCATGCTAACGGGAAGATACTACTGGAACAGCGGCATTTTCCTGTGGTCAGCCCGGACCCTGGCCAATGCCATCCGCGAGCACCTTTCTGAGACCGCGCCTTATCTGCAGCAGATTGCCGCCGCTTACGGAACACCTCAATTCGACCAGGTTTTTCGTGAGCTTTACCCCAAGTGCGAAAACATCAGCATCGATTACGCTGTGCTCGAGCCGCGATCTGCCAAGGGCGAACATCGTTCCAATATCTATTGCCTGCCGGCCGAGTTTGGGTGGAACGACCTGGGATCCTGGGACGCACTCTACGAACACCAGCTCGCGCAGGGCAACGCCAAGAACGGCAACGTTACCGAAGCCAAAGACATGGTGGGGATCGATGCCCACAACAACTATGTCTACAGCCCGGAAAAGTTTGTCGCATTAGTGGGTGTTAACGACCTGGTCGTGGTCGAGACCGAAGACGCCATCCTGATCACCACCAGGGACCGTTCGCAGGATGTGCGCCGCGTGGTGAGCCACCTGGCTGGTAAGCACGACGAACTACTTTGAAACCGGATAACCCCATCAAGTTCGGGACGGATGGCTGGCGGGGAATTCTTGCCGCCGACTTCACCGAAGCTAATGTGCGGCTCGCAGCCGGGGCGATCGCTCACTACGTACGGGAGAAAGAGGACGCGTCTCGCGGCCTCTGCGTTGCCTACGACACGCGGTTCTTGTCCCAGCGCTTTGCGCAAATTGTCGCGGATGTTGCCGCCGCGGCCGGTATCCCGGTGCGCCTCGCCGATCGCATCACGCCCACGCCGGCTCTCTCTTACGCGGTGAAACATCTGGGCGCCGCTGGCGGGGTGATGATCACTTCCAGCCACAATCCCTATAACTGGAACGGAGTGAAGTTCAAAGCCAGCTATGGAGGATCGGGCAGCCCGGCCATCATGGCAACAATCGAAAGTTATCTTGGCCAGGAGATACCGGTGGCTACCTCCAGCGCCACCATCGACGAGGCTGACTTTCTCAGTCCTTATATCGAGGCCATCTCCGTTTTCGCCGATCTTGATCGCATCGCCGGAGCGCGGCAAAAATATGCGATTGATTGCATGTATGGCGCCGGGCGAGGCGTGTTGGCGGGCATCTTTGCCGGCCGAGGCATCGACCATGTGGAGATCCGCTCAGAGTTGAACCCGCTTTTTCCTGGTATTCAGCCGGAGCCCATTCCGCCTCATATCCGCGCCCTCGAGCAAACGGTTCTGGAACAACACTGCCATGCTGGCTTTGCCACCGACGGCGATGCAGATCGTATCGGCGCGGTGGATGAAGAAGGCCGCTTCGTCGACGCCAACAAAATCTACTGCATCTTGCTCGAGTGGCTGCTCAAGCGCAAACAATGGCCCGGCGATGTCGCGCGCGCCTTTAATACGACCAAGATGCTGGACCGGATCGCGGCCCGCTACGGCCGCAAGCTCTACGAGCATGGCATCGGCTTCAAGCATGTGTGCGAGCTCATGCTCGACAAAGACATACTGATCGGCGGCGAGGAATCGGGCAGCATCGGTATAGGAAGACATCTACCGGAACGCGATGGGCTGCTGAATGCGCTACTGTTGGCGAACATCATGGCGGAGGAAGGGCGCACTCTTGGCTCGCTGGTAAGCGGATTGCAGCAGGAATACGGTGAACATCACTACGGCAGGCTTGACCTGCATCTGCCGGAAGAGGCAAAGCAATCAGCCATACGCCGTGCAGCATCAGGATTGCGCGAGTTTGCCGGGATGCGTGTGTTGCGCCATGAAACACTGGATGGAATGAAGTTTTATCTCGATCGCCCCCAGGCACTTCCGGCAGAGACCTGGGTGCTGCTGCGTGCTTCGGGAACCGAGCCACTGTTGCGCATCTATGCCGAAAGCGGCTCTCCGGAGTCGGTTCAAGCTTTGCTGGACGCGGGCCGTGCATTCGCGATGGGAGACTCGGCATGAAGGTGAGAACCAAAGGACTGCTGTTTGACATGGATGGTGTGCTGATCAGCTCGTTGGGATCGGTGGAGCGAAGCTGGCAAACCTGGGCAGAACGCCATGGGCTCGACGTGCGCGAGACAATCAAGACCGCTCACGGAATGCGAGCCATTGAAACCGTACGTAAGTTGAAGCCGGATGCCGACGACCTGACAGAGCTCAAAGTGATAGAAGACCTCGAGGTAGGAGATAACGAAGGACTCGAGGTTCTGGAGGGCGTTTTATCCATTCTCCAATCGGTGCCGCAGAAGTTCTGGACCATTGTCACGTCTGCCACCGAGCGGCTGGCCCGCAGCCGTTTGGCGTTTGCGGGTATTCCTGTTCCGGAGCACATTGTCACTGCCGACATGGTTACTGAAGGCAAGCCCCATCCGGAACCTTACATCAAAGGCGCTAAGATCCTCCGGCTGGCGCCACAGGACTGCATCGTGATCGAGGATTCGACCTCAGGGGCAAAGGCTGGCCATGCTGCAGGATGCAAGGTCCTGGCCACCACCTTCTCGCACACGATCCAACAGCTGGCAGCGGCCGACTGGATTGTTGAATCTCTAGCCAGGGTGAGTCTCACGGTTCTCCCTGGAGATCAGGGGCTGGAGCTGGAGTTCACACCGATCAACCGCTAGGCCCTCCCTGGATTATTCGCGATCTTCTGTGTCGTACCTTCTGCGATACTCTCGCATGTACGATTCAAGCTCATCCAGCTCCGATCTTTTGATTGAGCTGGATTCCAACAGGTTGATGAGCAGACCAACTGCTGACCCCTGGAAGTTTCGCGATACCAGCGCTTGAACCGCAACCTGATCAACAGTTTTCCGCGAAACCAGCGGCCTGAAAACAAACACCCGGCCTCGCAACTCATGCGCGATAAAACCCTTGTTCTCCATGATCCTGAGCAAAGTTTGCGTGGTTTTGTAATGGGGCCGTTCTTTTTCCGGATGCGCATTGACCACGTTATCGACAGTGGCCTCTTTCAGGTCCCATAGGATCTGTAGCAGCCGCGTCTCCGCCCCGGTTGGTACGGGGAGCTTCTTGCTTCGCATCATGTCGCAATCATCTTAATGGCTTAAGATTGGTGAGGCAATAGGTTTTCCAGTTCACGCGGGCACGGCCCGTATTGCACGCTCGAGAGCCGCCCGCGCCAACAATCGCGTCGAATCGAGCGTGGGCAGAGGAGAATTCGCATCGTTCATGATCAAGGGAATTTCGGTGCAGCCAAGGACTACAGCATCGCATCCCTCGTCCTTCATTCGTTCCATAACCCGCTCAAACGTGGCGATCGCCTCGGGTTTGAAAATACCGTAAACCAGCTCGTCCATGATGATGCGATTGATCTCTTGCTTCTCCTCAGGGTTCGGGCGCACGAACTCCAGGTTGTGCGCCCGAAGCTTTTCCGGGTACACCTCGCTATCGAGCAGGTAACGCGTTCCTGTTAGACCCAGGCGCCGAAACCGGCGTCCCACGGCCTCGGCAGCGACCGACTCCGCTATATGCAACCATTTCAGTGGCAATCGCTGCTCAATGTAAGGCAGCGCCTGATGAATGGTGTTGTCCGGGCAGATGAGAAAATCGTCGCCGATTTTGGCCAGTTTATTGGCGGAAGAAAGCATCAGCTCCCCCACACCCTGCCAGTCATCGCGGTAGATACACTCCATGTAGTCTCCCAGCGAGTGCGAGTGCAGCGAGATCTCGGGATGTTCGTGCGGGCCGAGCAGCTCCGCACCTCCCTGGCAATGGAGCGATAACAAAGAGCGGCTCCTTCGGCGGAGCAGGCGACGATTCCAATGTGCTGGGCCATGGCTTGATTCCCTGATTAATTTTAAGATGAGAGCGATGCGCGCCGGGAAAGCGATAAACCTTCTGCTCCTGAGTTTTCTCTCTATGGCTCCTTATGCTCACTCCGAGACGGGGGAACAAGGTTGGCTTCGTTATGCCGCCCTGCCGCCGCAGGCTACCCAGAAATACAAGAAGATGCCGCAGCATGTTGTCTCCAGCGGCCAATCTGCCGTCAGCCGCAGTGCGGCCAGCGAGTTGGCCCGCGGACTGCACTCGATGCTGGGTGAAAATGTTACCGTCTCATCCGCGCTTCCCAATGAGGACTCGTTCGTCCTCGGTACGCCAATCGAGATTCAGCGCCTTCTGCCCACCTGGAAATTGTCTTCCCCGCTTGCGCCAGAAGGATTCTCACTGGCACAGTTTGCCGCGCAGGGCCACAGCTATTGGGTGCTCGCCGGCGGCACGGACCGGGGCGAACTCTACGGCATGTTTCGAATTCTTGAACTGGTCGCACAACAAAAGCAGGTTGGGCCCAACAGCGAAGCTCCTGCTTCGCCCATTCGCTGGGTCAACCAGTGGGACAATTTCGACGGCAGCATCGAACGCGGCTACGCCGGGCGCAGCATTTTTTTCGAGGGTGGCCACGTGCGTGCGGACCTTACCCGTGTCTCGGAGTATGGGCGTTTGCTGGCTTCGGTTGGCATCAACGGCGTCACGGTCAACAACGTGAACGCCGATTTGCATACCCTGGAACCGGACATGATTCGCGAACTCGCCCGCATCGCCGATGCGTTTCGACCCTGGGGCGTGCACATGTCGCTCTCGATCGATCTATCAAGCCCGCAAGTGGTGGGGCATCTGCACACCTTCGATCCAGTCGACCCGGCGGTCGCCGCGTGGTGGCGGAAGAAAGCGGATGAGATTTACAAAGTCATCCCCGACTTTGCCGGTTTCACCATCAAGGCGGATTCCGAAGGGAGGGTTGGGCCCTCGAAATACGGCCGCACTCCAGCGCAGGCTGCAAACACGGTTGCCCGTGCGCTCCGGCCTCATGGCGGAGTGGTCCTCTACCGCGGCTTTGTCTACAACAATCATCTTGACTGGAATGACCTGAAGGCCGATCGCGCGCGCGCCGGCTATGACAACTTCCGCTCTCTGGATGGCGCGTTCGATCGCAACGTGGTGATTCAAATCAAGCATGGGCCCATTGACTTTCAGGTCCGGGAGCCTGTGTCCCCGCTATTCGCCGCTCTTCGTCATACCAACCAGGCAATCGAACTGCAGATTACGCAGGAGTACACCGGACAACAGCGCCATATGGTGTTCCTGGTCCCCATGTGGAAGGTCGCGCTCGACACCGATCTTCGGGCGCAGAATCGCAGCACGCCGGTCAGTGAGATCGTCGAGGGTAAAAGTTTCCACCAACCGTTGGGTGGTTTTGTGGGTGTAGCCAATGTTGGTCTGGATGCGAACTGGCTGCATCATCCCATGGCGATGGCCAACCTGTACGGATTCGGCAGGCTGGCGTGGAATCCTGAGCTGACTACGCCGGAAATCATCGACGCCTGGACACGGCTTACCTTCGGAAATGATCCCAAGGTTGTTTTTGTCGTCGACGGACTCCAGTCCAATTCCTGGCGTGTGTATGAGCTTTACACCGGCCCACTGGGCATAGGGACACTCACGAATATCCTTGGCGTTCACTATGGCCCCGGGATCGAGTCCGCAGAGCGCAATGGATGGGGACAATGGTTTCGCGCCGACAGCAAGGGCATCGGCATGGACCGCACCGTGGCTACGGGTACTGGCTACATCGGTCAGTATCCGCCGCAGTTGGCGAAGACGTACGAGTCGTTGGATACCTGTCCTGACAGTCTGCTGCTTTTCATGCACCACGTTCCTTTTGACTATCTCCTACACAATGGCAAGACGCTGGTGCAATACGTGTATGACTCGCACTATGAGGGTGCGGCGCTTGCCGGTTCTTACCCTTCGCGTTGGAAGACACTCCGCGGCTTGGTAGATGAGCAGCGCTATTGGGAGATCCTTGGGCTTTTT
>CAZSUK010000773.1:0-2955 GCA_964609355.1 uncultured Acidobacteriaceae bacterium
GACGAGGACATACTGGAATGCGAGAAATCGTTTCTTGAGAGCTTCGGCTATACGGTTCTGACCGCTTCCAGCGGCAGCAAGGGCTTAGAACTGGCCTCCGTGTACTCGGTTGACGTTGTAATTGTTGACTACCTCATGCCAGAAATGAACGGGCAAGAGGTCGCTAAGGAAATGAGGCGGCTTAAGCCAGAAGCGGCAATCATCATGCTTTCCGCGGCGGTGGATGTTCCTGAACAAGCCTTGAGAGTGGTGGATGCTTTCATAGCCAAGGATGGTTTGGGCAGCCAGTTATTACCCATGATCGCACAATTGCATTCATGCGAATCGATGCCTCCTTATGACGCATGAGGGCGCGGATCGTTTTATGAACGAGTTGCTGTTTAAAAATTCCGACGGACGGCAAACGCTGGAGGAAAAAGCATGCTTCACTTGATCTGGTATGTTCTCATTGGGCTAATCTCGGGGATTATCTCGAAATCGGTGATGCACGTACATATGACGATCTTCTGGACAATCGTGCTCGGCATCATCGGATCGATCCTGGGCGGCGGCGTTACCCATATATTTTCGCGCCCCGCAAACGAGCGATATCATCCCGCCGGCCTGATTTTTTCTACACTGGGCGCGATGCTGGTTCTCTTCATTTGCTACAAGCTGAAGATCCATTTTCCCCAGGTTGACCCGTTCTAACTCATTGAGGACTAACCAGCTTAGACAAGGCTGGTTGTATTTCCGAAAGGACAGCTGGATCTCCCTTCGCCAGGTCCGCTGTGATCTGATCGCGGGTTGCCAGCGTGTCACGAAGCAAGGCGCGGAGCACGGGGTCGTTCGTGCTATTCGCGATTTGTTGAGCTTGATCAAAAACTTCCTTGGAATACTCTCCAGCCTTCCCGTAGTTTTTTTGCACCACCTCCAGATACATCATCGTGGCGGTGTCGCGAAGCTGTTCCAATCGTTGGCTGGACTGACAGGCTCCTAATTGCGTTGTCGAGGCAGAGAGTTTCTGCTGTACCTGATTCAGTCTGGAATACTGCAGTATGAACCCAATAAGAAATCCAGTAAGCAATAACAGAAACCAGAGGACAAGTTTTTGTCGCATTGATCTCTTCCTCCTCTATTCGTCTCAACCGCGACGGCGAGGTCAGGCGCTGCCATTTCGACCCGCCAGAGTGTCAAGAGCCCTCTGTTTTCTCTTCCGGTCGGTACCCACGTTGGCCAGTTATGCTAAACCTTCTTGAGCCACGGTTGGTGGAGTCTCGTGCGACCGGTCAGTGGCGCGTCTCGACGTCCCGGACGTCCTGCCCCCAGGAGGCCTCGCCGACCCACCGAAGGCGAACGTGTAAGCGGACCTCTAGCTGCCGCTGAACAGGCTGAACAAGCTTCCGAAGATACCCCTAGCCGGCCGAGGCGCCGCTTTCAACGACCGTGTGGTTCCTGTCTATGATGATCTTCTTGGCCTGACCGAGATCGGAAATCTGTATGTTTCTCAGCGGGAGGTCCCCCGTGATGGCCTTGCCGCCGGTGAGAAGGGCAATCTCGTGCAGCATACCCTTGCACTGATCCCCACAGGTAGGGGCTCTTACGGCAGCAACTTGCAGCGGGCCTCGCAACTTGTTTACGACGAGAGTAGCCAGTGCCTCACCCGCAACATCCTCGGCGATTATGAGCAGCGGCTTGCCACTGTCTGTGATCTGCGCAAGTAGCGGGAGCAGGTCTTTCCTGGAACTGATTTTCTTTTCGTAAATAAGAACATAGACATTCTCGAACGTAACTTCCATGCGTTCAGGGTCAGTAATGAAATAGGGCGAGAGGTATCCGCAGTCAAACTGCATAGCGCCAAACTGCAATTTGTCGCCGGTGCTGCGGGAAATGATGCCCTCGTCGGTGGAGCCGGGTTTTTCCACACGAACTAAGATTTTTTCATCTGCCGTAGCAAGCTTCGCAGTCATGATTGCAGAACCTCCATCAGCCACGCCTCACGTCATATTCTTCCGTCCGCTAGGCCGACCATTCAGGATCTTCGCGTTACCTCAACCGCTATTATGGCTTCGCCGTTGTGGCTGCAGAAGCCTGGACTGGTTGGTCTGAGATTGTTTTGGATGCGATGCCTGGTTGTGTTTGCTTGCTAGGTGGAATTTCGGTCCCGGCGGGATAGATGAGAATCTGCACCGCTCCCCAGCCGGCATCCGAATTAGTGTCAGCCCGCTTGCCCATTCCCAGAGTTCTAAGCTGACTGTCATCAAACCCGAAGTTCTCGACCAGATACTCGCGCACAACCAGGGCGCGGGCTTCCGTCAGCACCAAGTCCTTCTGGGTATCGCCTTCCATGCCAGCCGACGCCACGACCACGGCAAAAGCGAACTGGTTATTCGCCAGGAACTCGCCGCCGGCGTTTAGAGATTTCTGGTTCTTCAGCTTTGCCGAATCCTGCTTATCGAAAAGCTGCTTCGCTGAGTAAGTAAACTCCTTTGTCGGCGCGCCTTGCGGCAACCGATCGATCTCATTTTTTGCCAGCTCGGCAGAATCTTCGTAGCCGCGGCTCTTGAAATACCCGCGCAGGAAGAAGTTGTGCTTCATGGCTTCCATATTCTCCTGGAAGTCGGTAACCCCGGTTTGCGCATGCACCATCGTGTCACGCATAGCGCTCGACGTCTGCTCTAAATTGCTATAGAGCTGCTTGTCGTTCACCAGCGCTCCTGCGGTTCCCTGACCTCCGTCGATCTTGGCGCTGATCGAGTCTAGATTCGCCGTCGCTCGCGTAGCGTTGTGGATGGCTTGCTGGCTGCTATCCAGAATGCCGCTCATCTTATTAAGCAGGTCTGACATCTCCAGAGGTGGCTGGCGTCGTAGCGTCTGGGATACCACGCGTAGACGGCCGTCATGGAACCGGCATACGGCGCGACCAACGCCGGCAGAGAGAAGACGCTGTGGCCGTCTTGGCCGCGGCGTGCGGTC
>CAZSUK010000774.1:0-36160 GCA_964609355.1 uncultured Acidobacteriaceae bacterium
GCCGTGATGACAAGTTCCCCGCAGGAAGCCCGGGAGCGAGCAATTGAGAGCTCGCGGACCGGAAAAAAGTCCGGAACTCTGCGCCAAACCTATCTGGGAGGGCTAACGATGAGTCTACGCGCATTAAAGCCCCCTTCCTGGCCAAAGGCTTACAAAAGCCTCTCGGGGTCTATCAAACGTAAAGGCAGATCCACTTACTAAGTTGGTGCGTACCTTTATGTGTCACAAACTCAGGAGTCGAAAATTTACAGCCCTACTACTGGCGCGGGATCATCCACAGTAGTTTGCGGGGATTGCAAGGAATCATCGCGGGTCGAGTCCCTCATACCAGTCGACACTCTCCACGTGCAATGCCCCTTGTGCCTCTATGTCTTTTTTATGGAACCATATGCGAGACAGAAATAAGTAGCCGCGAGTCAGGCTCAGGCCCGCTCGTCCTCTTTGTGGACTACCGGGGAGGACAGGGTTGCCGGTTTTCTCTGCTTGGCGATGGAATCCAGCACGCCATTGAGGAATTGCAGCGACTCCGGGGCAGAGTAGCGCCGGGCGATCTCGAGCGATTCATTGATCACGACCGCGATCGGCGTGCCAGGAAACCCCAACAGCTCAGCGATCGCCATCCGCAGTACGCTGCGGTCGACGGCAGGGATCCGGCTCAACCGCCAATTGGCCGAATGAGACTGGATCAGCTCGTCGATCTCTTCATTGCGGGCGGTTGCTACGCGAAAGATGTCCTCGGAAAACCCGCGCGTTTCGGCATCCTCATCTTCCCGGGAGGCCCAGAAGGTTTGGCGCACCTGGTCAGGGGTATGTTTCCCGACATCCGCCTGGAAGAGCATCTGCATGGCCAACTCGCGTGACTTGCGCCGCTTACCCGTAGCGCTCATGGGGTCTGCATCTTGCGGTCCAGCGAGACCATCTCGACAGCGGCGATGGCGGCCTCAAATCCTTTATTCCCGGCCTTGATCCCGGCGCGGTTCAGCGCCTGCTCCAGGGTCTCGCAGGTCAGGACTCCGAAAGCATGAGGGATGCCCGTATCTTGTTGCGATTGGCCGATGCCCCGCGATACCTCGTTGTAGATCGCTTCGTAGTGCGCCGTTTCGCCCCGCAACAGCACGCCCAGGGTAATGACCGCGTCGACCTGTCCGCTAACCGCAGCCTTGCGCGCCGCCAACGGGATTTCCCAGGCTCCCGGGACCCGGATCACCTGGACATCGCGCCGCGCCGCGCCGCTGCGGTACAAGCCGTCGAGGGCTCCCTGCAACAGGCGGTCGGTAATCACCGCATTCCAGCGCGATACGACAATGGCAAAGCGCATGCCGTGGGCGCTGAGGTCGCCCTCTACCGCCACTGGCTTGCCTTTGTGAGGATCATCCCACTCCCAGAAAGCGATGGAATGGCCGGGGGCCGGCTCTACCGTAAACAGGCGAGTCTTCCAGTGGGTCTCACTTACCTCGCTTAGCCGTTGCGTGGCTTCCTGCTCGCCCCAGTTGCGTAGCATCCAGTCGCTGGCCACGGACTGAACGGTATCCAGACCAGTGACTTCGACCATAATCTCCGCCGGAGCGGGCGCGATCCCCTGGGCAAACTCAAGATTCCCCAACGGCGCTAGAAAAGAAACTCCGCGGCTTAGTTCCTCTTCCCATCCCCGCCCAGCCTCAAAGCCGAGGGCGGAAAAGAAGCTGGCCAGCTTGGCATATGCTTCGGGCGTACCTGCCGGCCGCACGATGGTGATTCCCTTGATCATCTCTCTGAGAGTACCACCGTGAGGAGGGCGGATAGGTCGGTCTGACAGCCGCTTGTTGACCCATAACTGCTAAGAATTGCCTAGGACGAGAATTTAGTGGGGGATTTACGGTGGCAGGGCAAAAGCCCATTTTCTTGCAGTTCTTTTACGGCCCGACTTTAGTAGTCGTGCCCTGATACAAAGCCCGGTTCTCACCCAAACTCTAAAGCCCGTCGTTTGCCAATCGTTTACGGCCGGAAAACCCAGGTCTCAAAAGCGAGACCTGGGCCACCCACTCAATGTTCGTCCACGCCGTTTCAGCGGCTTTGTTAGACTCACAGCTTCGCCCCACGGAGTGGAAAACAGCATGGATTTGGAAAACATTCGTTTGGAACTGCGCCCTCCCCTTGCCATCGTCACCATTGACCGACCCAAAGTGCTCAACGCTCTCAACTATCGCAGCATGGCGGAGTTGGAGCAGGTTTTCCTCGACATCCGGCAGAACCCCGACGTACGCGCCGTCCTGCTAACGGGAGCGGGAGAGAAAGCCTTCGTCGCCGGCGCCGACATCAGCGAGCTGGCTCCCCTGACACCTCTCGAAGGGGAGCAACTCGCCAGCCGCGGCCAACGCATATTCCACCTCATTGAAAACTGCGGCAAACCCGTCATCGCATGCATCAACGGCTTTGCTCTCGGGGGCGGCTGCGAATTGGCACTGGCCTGCACCCTGCGTATCGCCAGTACGAACGCCCGCCTGGGACAACCTGAGGTGAAAATCGGCATTATTCCCGGCTATGGGGGAACCCAGCGCCTGCCTCGGCTGATCGGCAAAGGCGCGGCACTCAAGATGATCCTCACCGCCGAGATGGTCAGCGCCGCCGAGGCCCTACGCCTGGGGCTGGTGGATGAAGTAGTGGCACCCGATCAACTACTGCCGCGCGCCGAGCAACTCGCCCAAACCATTGCAGGGATGGCTCCCCTGGCGGTTCGCGACTCGATGCGGGCGGTCAACGCCGGCTACGACTTACCGCTTGCCAGCGGTCTGGAACTGGAGGCTTCGCTTTTTGGCTTAGCCTGCTCTACCAGCGACAAGCGAGAAGGCGCACAGGCCTTCCTGGAAAAGCGCGCCCCGAACTGGAGCGGGAAATGAACCACCCTCACCAACCTGGTTGCGCACACTTTGCCGCGATTTGGTGTTCCCCTTGCTATGCTTGATTTTGTGGCCCGGCCGCATCCCCCGACTTCTTGTTTCGCGATAGATAGCCAACGGCGCGCCAAGGTTCTGGCGATTTCGCTTGCCCTGTGCTGCGCTCTCTTGCCCGGTGTGACCGGCTGCCGGGACACGGCGGCGCCAAGTAACAAGCCGTCGCGGGCGGAAGTGCGGCAAGCTCGCCAGGCGCAACAAAGCAAAATGGACCAGGCCCGGCAGGAGCTGGAGCAGATTCCGCCACCCTCGAAAAATCGCTATCTCAACGTGCACACCCAAGAGGCGTACGGCAATCCATTTATCGTGGTGCATCCGCAGACCGTCACCCTGAACGTCCTGTTCCGCGACCAGGATCCGAATGCCTTCTCTGCCGGAGGACTGCTACGTCCGGTAAAAGCCCGCAAACAAGAGGTTGACGTGCGACTTGCGGATCTGCCCCAGGCCCTAGCTTCTCTTTCGCCCGAGGTGTGGCCCTACGGCCGGGTGGTGGCGATTGAAGAGTCGCCCGCCGCGCCCAGACCCGAACGCGTCGCCATCCGCC
Organism: uncultured Acidobacteriaceae bacterium; assembly: GCA_964609355.1. GTDB lineage: Bacteria > Acidobacteriota > Terriglobia > Terriglobales > Acidobacteriaceae > PALSA-350. The sequence goes on from CAZSUK010000774.1 coordinate 3,475, forward strand.
GCAATGTAGAGGCCACGATCCAGATTCTCAATGACCTGGGCGTTGTGGTGGATGAATGGACCGGCTCCAACGGTGCGCTGCTACGCTAGAGCAGTTTCGCAATCACGATGATGTAGAAAGGATCGCGAGGAGTGGTTTTCCTTGAGAGAAAACCACGACAAGAGCTGTCGCTTCGGGTACACCTATTGCGAAACTGCTCTAGCGCAGCATGGCCTCCCAAATTCAGCCCGTTGCCCTCACCGTTTTCTGTGCCTGCTTCCTGCTGGTAAGCGGGGCGGGCTTCTGGGCGGTCCGCTGGCGGCGATCCGATCTCGGCAGTCTCGATGAGTGGGGCTTGGCAGGGCGCCAATTCGGCACCCTGATCACCTGGTTTTTGATCGGCGGGGACCTCTACACGGCCTACACCGTCATTGCCGTGCCCGCTGCCCTGTTCGGCGCCGGCGCGCTGGGGTTCTTTGCTCTCCCGTTTTGCATCATGAGTTTTCCCATCATGATGCTGGTGCTGCCCCCCCTGTGGCGCATATGCCACCGAAACGGCTACATAACCCTGGCCGACTATGTTCGTGGCCGCTACCAAAGCCGCTGGCTTTCTGTGGCTGTCGCGTTGACCGGCATTCTCGCCACCATGCCGTACATCGCACTGCAGTTGGTTGGGATGCGCGAGGTGATCGCCGCGCTCGGCGTTCGCGGGGAGTGGCCGCTGATTGCTGCCTTTATCATCCTTGCGGCCTATACGTATTCCAGTGGCTTGCGCGCGCCGGCGCTGATCGCCATCGTGAAAGACGTGATGCTGTACATCATGGTGCTGGCGACGGTGCTGATCCTTCCCGCCCATCTGGGTGGCTACAGCCATATCTTCTCGGTTGCTTCCACCACGCTGGCCCGTCATACGCCGCCGGCTTCCATCATCCTCCGTCCGGCGCAGTTTCTGAGCTACTCCTCGCTCGCGCTTGGCTCGGCCATGGCCATGATGCTTTACCCCCACACCATCACGGGGACACTGAGCGCAGCCAGCGACCGCGTGATTCGCCGAAACACAGCGCTTTTGCCGGCCTACAATCTGTTGCTTGGCCTGGTCGCACTGCTGGGCTACATGGCCATTGCCGCGGGAGTGCACACGCCCAACTCGTCCAGCGCCGTTCCCTCATTGCTCAACGCTGTGTTTCCCCCCTGGTTTGCGGGCTTCTGCCTGGCCGCCATTGCGATCGGGGCCCTGGTGCCGGCAGCCATCATGTCGATTGCCACCGCCAATCTTTTTACCCGCAATATCTACGGCGAGCTGTTCCATCGCTCGTTCTTCCCCGGCGCCATGACGGGAGGCCAAGAAGCAGCGACGGCAAAGCTGGTCTCGCTAGCCATCAAGCTGGGTGCACTGGCATTTGTGCTGCTGGCACGCGCCCAATTCGCCATCGAGCTGCAATTGTTGGGAGGAGTATGGATTCTGCAGCTCTTCCCCTCAGTGGTGGGCGGCCTCTTCACTCGCTACTTTTCGAGCCCAGCGCTGCTCTGCGGGTGGATTGGGGGAATGGCCGCCGGAACGGCCATGGTCGCTTCCCTGGGGCTGAGAAGCTCCGTTTACCCCTTCCATCTTTCAGGCCACGTTTACGGCATCTATGCCGCTTTGCCTGCGCTGGCACTCAACCTGGCGATCGCTGGAATCCTTTCCCCGTTCCTGAAACCTTCCACAACACTTGTTGCTCAGGATCACTAGGGGTAACCGTGGGAGGTTTAAGGGCGAGAGCTGAATATCCCACCCTTCGCAAAGAGCGCGAAGGATGGGCCACCCGTCGTTTCGTGTGGGGGATAGAGCCCAAAGCGCACCCGTCGTTTCGTGTGGGGATAGAGCCCAAAAAGCGCGTTCCTTTCTCATTGGGGGGATTGAGATGAATGAGAAGAAAATCGGAGTCGTAGGCCTGGGAGCCATGGGCCTGGGCATGGCGAAATCGCTGCGCCGCGCAGGATACAGCGTCCACGTATTCGACCTTCGCCACGACATCGCACAGACGTTCGCCGCAGAGGGTGGAGTGGTCTGCAACAGCCCGGCAGAGTTGGCTGCGGCCTGCGACGTGCTGATCAGCGTCGTCGTCAACGCTGCCCAAACGGAAGCCGTTTTATTCGGAGAAGACGGGGCGGCCGCGGCAATTAAACAGGGAAGTGTTTTCGTGATGTGTTCCACCGTCGATCCCGGCTGGTCGATGGCGCTCGAAAAACGCCTGGCCGAGAAAAGCATTCTCTACCTTGACGCACCAATTTCCGGCGGTGCGGCCAAAGCCGCCAAGGGGAAGCTCACCATGATGACTTCCGGCCATCCCGATGCATACAGCAAGGTGGGCGGAGCGTTGGATGCGATGGCCGCGAAAGTGTACCGGCTGGGCGCAGCGGCGGGGAACGGGAGCAAGGTCAAAATCATCAATCAGCTTCTGGCCGGGGTACACATCGCCGTCGCCGCGGAAGCCATGGCGCTGGGATTGCGTCAAGGCGTAGACCCTGGGGAGCTCTACGAGGTCATCACGCATAGCGCAGGCAACAGTTGGATGTTTGAGAACCGGATGGCCCACGTCCTGGCCGGCGACTATACCCCGCTCTCCGCGGTGGATATCTTCGTCAAGGACCTCGGCCTGGTGCTCGACACTGCGCGCGCCAGCAAATTTCCCTTGCCCCTGGCCAGCACAGCACACCAGATGTTTTTGCAGGCGGCCAGCGCCGGCTATGGCCGGGAAGACGATTCTGCGGTGATCAAAATCTTCCCCGGAATCGACCTCCCGGGGAGCGATTAGCCCACCTACTTCGCATACAGTTTAAGACTTTCGAGATAGCCACGCTCGCGCCACTCGGCGCAGGTGTAGACGCGGCCCTCGTCAATCAAAACATCAATCGAATGAAACCACGCAATTTCGCTCCGGACCTTGTCCTCATGCGCGCGTATCAATTCATTCAGCTCATTGACTGTGACACCTTCAGGATGCTGCCGCATCAGGCTGAAGACCGTTTCAATGGCACGATCCTGCTCGGGGAATTTGCGACTGTAAGGCACGACTCCAGCTTCTCGCCTCCATTTTATCTCGCGCTACCGGGAAGGGTGATAAAAGGGCCTCGAGCTGTCGACGAAATTTTATCGGACACGACAGAAACCGCTGGTGCGCAGTCCCCGACGATTCGAACGGCTCGGTTAGCAGAACTAGAAAACCAGTGTTGCAATTGCTGGGCCCACCCGCGAACCGGGATGGTATCTTTTCCAATTTTCCCCGGACGCGCAGACCAGATCGTTTTCAAACCCCTCAAACGTCAAGCGCGCAATGATCGTTCGCGTTCCTGCAGCGAGTATATTGTCACAGAGTGTGATCTTTTCGCAAGAGGCTTGCAAGGGGTACAGATTTTTTCCCGATACGGTGCTGGTTGTGATATTTTGTGGCCGCAAAAGTCCTGTCAAACCATCGCCTCACTTTTTCTATTGACTTCGCACCGAGGGAACGTTCTCTGCACCGGTCGAAGCGGCTTGCGCACTGCCTGGCACAGATTCGTTGTAACGGGTCAATCGCAGCAATACCGGTGCAAGCTCAAACGGCATTTTGTCCTGGGCATTCAACAACGGAAGCGGCCTGGCATTGAGCTGAAACACTCGATCATCCCACGCATCTATTTTCAGATGGCTCCCCAATGGCAGCGCTGCGACCTGGTTGAGATCATGGATGTCCAGCCTGGGTGAAGCCCTGGTTAGATCGATCAGCCACGGTATCCCATCCGCATTGAGCAGCGAATCACCGATTCGCGGCGTAGTTAAGGCCTTCAACTCTTTCGACCGGTTCTGGAGTTGAGCGAAAAACAGTCCGGCATTCGAAAGATGATCCTGGTAGACCGAGTGATGAAGGAACTCGATCGCTTTCCTGGCAGCAATGGCATCGTCACCTTCAGAGTGGTTCATGGTAATCCTCTGAAACGTAACTTCATCCGGGAAAAGCAGACGGTCGTTGAAAGCGTACCGCGTATCGATGTGATGACCAAGTGTGATGTGGGCCAGTTGGAAGGAGAGCACCGCAGCCAGGTCCTCTTCATACGGCAATACATCGATCAGCCCTCTGCTGAGCAGGATGGTGTTGCCCACCGCGAGAGACTCGAGCGGTGTGGTTAGCAATACGCGGCAGTGAACCGCATCCGGCAAGTTGAGGTTATTTCCAATGATGAGGTTATTCGTAACTGTTTCCAACACTTTGTCGAAGTCTCCGGCCGGGGCCAGCACCCCCGCCTGCACCAACCGGTCGAGAACGTTCGCCTCTGCCTGCGCGACCCAGGCCCGACTTGCCCGCAGGGGACTTATATCCTCCGCCGCATCGCTCTTGTCAGTTACATCATCAATGCGGATGGCAGTGTTTTCTGTTTCGTGACTAGGCAACTTGAGCGAATACCCCCAGAAACTGGTCCGCGCCCTGAGCTCGGGTTCATCGTCTAAACGATTGCGGTGGGTCTCCTCGACATAGATCTCTGCCGGCAGCCAGACACCAGGCTGCAGGTTGACGCGCCAACTGTCGTAATGAAAATAGTGCGGACGGTCGAGGTAGTCGTTGCCGGTAAAGATGCCGTTGAGACGAACGACGGCGCCGTCCTGATCTTCAATCCAAATGCGGCCGCTAAAGCGGCCCACACCCGTCTTCTTTTTGGGTAAGACATCAAAGACCTGGGTGTGGACAGTGCCGAGAAAATCATTGCGCACAAATCCAAAATCGTAGTGTTGACGATCAAAGTCTGCGGGATCGATGAACATCATGTCCATGAACCCGGTAGGCACATATTCTGACGTCAACCCCAAAGCTTTCGTGAGGCCGCTGGGCGTTCCTATCGATTGCTGGAGGAGCCCCTTCCTGGACTTTTCACGATAACCATCCGCCTGAAATGATTTATCGAAATCGACTCGGCTCAGGATGTATTGGTCTGACACCGGCACAGTGCCCAGTTCGCCGTCGGGTTTCAGGTTCTGGATATATGTCTGCACCATGGGAATGCGCTTGCGCAGTTCGGCGGCCATCCTTTTCTCCTGCGCGTTGGCCCGGTCGATCAGAGCTGCCTGCTCCGGTGTCGGCGGAGTGAGTGACATGATGTGGGGTTTCTTTGCCTGCGCGTCTAAGGTGGAGAAAATGATCAGTAGCCCGCGAAAGCATATGTTGCGCCAACTTATTTTGCTGCCCTTGGATATCATCGCCGCCCCAAACCTATTTGTATCTGTGGCCGTTCTATGCGTGACTTATCCATCTAGACGGGACGGTTTTCTCCATTGGGTGACAAACAGACGGTGAGAAAAACCTGGACAGAGAAACCGCAGGTCCCTCCACTGCGCTTCGCTCCGGTCGGGATGACAAGGGGAGAGTGGTTACTTCCCGGGAGATTGGCGACTTGGATGGACGAAGTTAAGAGCCGCTACTCTGCGAAGACCGCTCCACTGCGCTTCGCTCCGGTCGGGATGACAAGGGGAGAGTGGGAAAATTCAGAGGGTAGGAGAGAAGCTAGCGGGAGGCGTCAAGACGGGTAATCTGATCAGAGTCCATTTCTTTGCGGACCTGCAGCAGCAGATGGGTGTTTGCTTTTTCCAGTTCAGCCCTGGCCTGCGCGACGCGATCAATCTGGGCAAAGAGAGCACTTTCCTCGAGCGTCTGGGCGTGGCTCAGAGCATCCATCTTCGACTCTTCCTGCTGCAGCGCCTGGTATCGGCTAACCAGGGTGGCTCTGTTCTCGTCAAACAGATCATCCATTCGCTTCTTCTGCTCGGGCCGCAAATGGAGCGTCTTGGCAAAGTGCTTGTCGTCCCACCAGCGGCCCGGGGGGCCTAGTTGCAGTCCTCCGCGCATCGTGCCGGCGGCGCCTTGTTGGGAAGAAGAATTCGGGGGGAAACCCTGGCGCGTATCGCCGGCAACTCCCATATTCGCGGGAGAGCCTCCAGGGACATTCGAGCCTGCAGGCATACTGCCCCCGCCAGGCATACCGCCTCCGGGAGGTGGGCCACTTCCGCCCGGTCTCTGGGCAAGACCGGGCAAGCCCGAGATAGTGAGCAAAGACCCCGCCAGCAGCAAAGTGCGAACGGCCGTGCGACTCACTCTCATCAGTTGGTCAACCTGGGTGACGGCGTTTCACCGGACCTCTTCCCGGGGCTCGCTAACTCGTCGACCGAGATGAGGGTCTGCGGTTGCCACCGCATCTCTTTGTCGATCGCCATCATTAGTCGATTATCGTCGGCAACTTCAGAATCGGAATCGGCCGCCTGGGTACCGACAACCGAGATAGCGTGAGGCGCCTGCGTTGTTCGTTGATGTTGCCCGGCAAACAAAACCGCCACCGTCAGGACTGCGGCCGCAGCCCCCGTCCAGGCACTCGCGGATTGCCAACCGCTAAGCAATACTGAACGTGTGGATATAGACGTGGTAGCCCGCTCTTCTGCCCATTGCAGGCTGAGGGAAGCAAAATCCTCAAGCGAGGCTTGCACTTTTCTGAGCTCCTGCCGGCATTGCGGGCACTCCAGTAAGTGGTCGTCGGGATCGCAGTCGCCAGAGAGTAACCCGGCAAACTGTTCGTCTGTTAAATGATGACCGGTCATCTTTTCTCTCCGATCTTTGCCCTTACCGCTTTGACCGCGCGGTATAGATGGGTCTTAACCGTGTTGACGGACATATCGGTGGCCAACGATATCTCCTGTATTCCCATATCCTCCTGAAAGTGCATCAGGAAAACAGTCCTCTGGTTAAACGAAAGAGCCTCCAGGACCTTTGCCACCTGAGCTACCCGCTCCCGTACCAGCAGATTCTTCTCCGGAGTTTGGGCGGCACTTGGTAAGGTGGACGCTATCTCTGTGATGTCTAATGCCGTGTTGCGAAAGGCCCTCCAAAAGCGGAATTTTCGTGTCCGTTGGTGATCGAGGATCATGTTCAGCGCGATGCGGTTCAACCATGTCTGGACATTGCACTCGCCGCGAAAACTCTCGCGTGCGTTGTACGCCTTGAGGAAGCAATCCTGAACAATGGATTGAGCAAGGTCTGGATCGCCGATGGAAAAAGCCACAAAACGCAGGAGGCGGGCGCGGTAGCGCTGAACCAGCTGATCGATGTCATCCAGCTCAGAAGCCGCACGCTCCTTTCCCGCAAAGCGGATGATACTCGAAGCGTGAGCGGCATGCATATGTCACTAGACGCCGTTTGGTTAAGGACGGGTTACGAGCCGGCCTTAGAACCCGGCAAAGAAGCAGCAGGTTTCGCCGAGTTAGTCTGCAAATGACGCGTGTCCGCATGCCTGGCGCAGGCCCAATAGGCAGCTGCAAAAAAGGCCAGCAGGATGCCGAAAATCATCATGGCGCGAAGCGAGGGTAACCAGTTCATAGCCATACAGCATACTCGACTCGCCGGTACTCGCACACGCTACACTGGAACCTCTTGAACCTATTTAAGCCACCACGAATACGCCTTCAGCTGCTCGGCCCGGCGATCCTCCTGATTGTCGCCGGCACCATGATCCCGACAGGGCTTCGACATCCTTCGCTGAGCTACATCGATAACGGGTTCAACCTCGACGACTTCGTCAATAACATGTTCCTTTACCTGCCTTTGGGAATCGCCCTCGGCGGGTCTTCGCTGTTACGCGCATTTCTCCTTGGACTGTCGCTTTCAACCGGCGCCGAGATCTTGCAGCTTGGGTATGTGGACCGCAACCCATCCTTCGTTGATATTGCCAGCAACACCAGCGGCGCCGTTGCCGGCTACCTGGTAGCAAAGCTCTTTTTTCACAATCACGGGGGGAAACTCACTTGCTTGAGGCTGAATCGGGCTTTCGCCGCGGCAGCCATTCCCATCGCACTGCTGGGTGCCGCCTCCCTGGTGCATCCGCTCATGGCGTCTAATTTCTCAAACTGGAGCCCGTCGTTTCAGCTGGCGGCCGGAAATGAACTGACCGGGAATCGCCCCTGGTCGGGCACCATTTCGGAGTTGTCCATCTATCCCTTCGCCATGTCTGGCGAGCAAATCCAGCAACTCGCCCACTCGGCCGCGGGATCCAATGCGACCGCACTGTTTGGTGCGCCCGTCGCCGGACCAATCAAACCGGAGAAGGAAACGCTAAAGAATGGCCGTCCGCTGCTCTCCAGTGAGGAGGATCTCCGGCTGTACAACGCCCTGGTGGCAAAGAACCAGATGACGCTCCTGGTTTGGCTGCGCCCGGATAACCTGGAGCAAACTGGTCCGGCGCGTATCGTCACCTATTCTCAAGATTGGAGGAATCGCAACTTTACCCTGGCCCAGATGCGAAACACCCTCACCTTCCGCTTGCGGACGCCAGCCTCCGGCCTAAACGGCACCGAGCCCGCACTCTACTCGGGACCCGTTCTCTCGCTCGATCACACATCCTTAGTGGCCGCGGTCTATGACGGACGCATCTCCAGCTTGTACGTGGACGGCAAACTCGCTGCCCACACGGACCTGGGAGCACATAGACCCCGGTTACCCCATCGGATTCTGTCCTGGCTCCCAGGCTCACTGCCCATTCATCAGATAGAACTGTGCGGCGCCGAAATTATTCTCAGCGGATTATTCTCGGTTGGGATCTTTGCCCTGTGTGGAATTCCTCACCGGCCATTGCATCGCTGCCTTCTGGGCGCGGCGGCGGGGGCTTCGATCGGCGCGATCGTCTGGGTCTTTGCAGTATCCGAACCATGGCTGGGGGTTCGTATCCTGCTCGAGTGTTTGGCAGCAGGGTTGTTTACTTCCACGTCGATCGCAGAAGAAACAGACCCCCTCAGACAGGAACCCTCCGCCTAAAGCACTCGCTACGGTTGCATATCTATCAGACTCAATGGTTCTCTCTTTGAGCAGGGCCCCGCATTCGCTTTGATAGGCTCGTCTTTAAGGCAATCTAGAGGTTCGAACGCTTTCATGACATTCTTTGAAAGTCTGCTCCTGCTCCTGCTTGCGGCAATCGCTTTGCTCCAGGTGGCTCGCCGCTTGTCGCTTCCCTATCCGGCTATGCTCGCCGGGGCGGGGGTTGTTGTCGCCCTCGTCCCAGGGACGCCCAGCATTCCGATCGAACCTTCGACCTATCTCGCGTTGTTTATTGTTCCGGCCCTGGTAGATGCTGCGTATGACTTTCCTCCCGGAGCAACGCGACGCTTCTTCGCCCCACTGATCGCCTTCGCGGTGGTGGCCGTCATCCTTACCACCGGGGTCGTAGCCTGGATTTCTTTGCTTTTTCTGGGGTTGCCGCTTGCTGCCGGCGTCGCGCTGGGCGCCATAGTCTCTCCCCCAGATGCGGCAGCGGCTACGGCCGTTTTGAAAAACTTCTCCCTGCCTCGCAACGTAGACGCCATCCTCAAAGGGGAAAGTCTGTTCAATGACGCGACCGCGTTGTTGCTGTTCGGTGGCGCCCTCATTCTGCTTTCGAGCGGAGGCCTTCGCCTTGGCGTCGGTCTCCGCCTCGGCTTCGCCGTTCCCGGCGGTGTGTTGCTGGGAATTACCTGTGCTTACCTGGTGCGCTATGTAAACCGCTTCGTGAAGGATACGCTGGGCGGCAATCTGCTTCAGTTCGTGCTTTCGTATCTTGTCTGGATCCTTGCCGACCACCTGCACCTTTCGGCTGTGTTGTGCGTGATCGCCTTCGCCATGACGCTTGCGCGCACTACCGCCGACGAGTTTGATGCCCGCATGCGGGTACATTCCTTCGCCGTCTGGACTTCGGTTGTCTTCACCCTGAATGTGTTCGCCTTCCTGCTCATGGGGATGCAAGCCAGATCCATCATTGGCCGGATGCAGCCATCTCATCTGCGCCAAGCCCTGGGCTTCGCCAGCCTTGTGGTTCTGGCGGTGGTGTTCACCCGCTTGATTGTGGTCATCGGCTTCAATCGTCTCCAGGCCCGGTGGGCATCGGCAAAAGGCCGGCCTGTGCCTGCGACTGTTGGCCAAGCTGTGTTTGTGGGATGGTGCGGCATGCGAGGGTTCGTCACCATGGCCACGGCCTTTGCTTTGCCCGAATCTTTCCCGCAACGTGACACCGTGGTGTTAACCGCCTTCTGCGTGGTGCTTGCCACCCTGGTTCTTCAGGGCCTCACGCTTAGACCATTAGTCACACTGCTCAAACTAGGACGCAATGATGAGGCAGCCCGCGAACTCGCCTCGGCTCGAGCCGCCATGGCGAAAGCTGCTCTCGTCAGCATCGCGGGAGAGGACGGACCGGAAGCAGAAAATCTTCGATACCGCTTCACCCTCAAAGAACGCACCTGCCGCCAGGAAACAAGCGGAGAGTCAATCACCCGTCTTCGCGAACTGAGCTTGATAGCCGTCGAGGCGGAGCGCGAAAAGCTGGAAGACCTTCGCCTCAATGATCGGATTGGAGCGGATGCCTACCTCGGCTTGCAAGAACAACTTGACTGGAGCGAGCTCACGGTGCTGCGCGATGCCGATCAGAAAATTGAGGAGATTTGAACCTGCACTGCGGAAGGTTGCGCGCGTCAATAGCTGTTACGAAGCCTGCGGAGATGTTGCTGTTGCGAGTAGAAAGCGGCCCTCAGGGGCTAAAGCCCGAAATTTTCTCGATCGATTTACGGCACGACTGAAGTCGTGCCCTGATACAAAACAGAGTTTCTCCGGAACCTGTTTAGCCGTGCCCTGCGTGACGTCCGGCTATCGTCGAGGTCAGGAAAAACGTGCGGGTTGATTGAGCAGCTTGGGGCGTTCTCACCAGGGCTTAAAGCCCCGAAATTCATCTAGCGAACGTTTCCGCGGGTTTGAAAACCCGCACCCCCGGACTAAAGTCCGGGGCTGGCACCTATCCGCTCCTCCGGGACTAGAGAGGCTGCGGGAAAAGTCGCTATTGCGAGCAGGCAGCGGCCCCTCATGGGCTGTAAAACCCGTTCAGGTTTTGACTTTCATCACTAACAGGGTCATATCGTCATGCTGTTCCGCTCCGGCCGTGAAGGCATCGGCGGCGAGGAAAATTCCGTCCAAAATCTCTGCGGCCGAAGCAGAAGGCTGCGAAGGTAGTGCGGCAAGCATACGGCTTTCACCCCACTCCTCGTCGTCGGCCGTCATGGCCTCACTGATTCCATCGGTGTAGGCGATCAACAAGTCGCCGCGATCGAGGGTAACCGACTGTGCTTCGTAAATGGCAAATGGAAGCATGCCAACGACCGGGCCCCCATCTTCAAGGCGCAGGAGCACGCCGGAAGCTTGCTTCACGAGAACAGGCGGATTGTGCCCTGCATTGACGTAGCGAAATTCCCGCGTCCGAGGATTCAGGGTAGCGAAGAAGAAGGTTGCATAGCGGCTGCTGGAAGAGGCTTCATAGACCAGGTGACTTACCTTTTGCATCATCCTCGCCAGATCTCCGGGATCATCAAGGATCAGGCCGCGCAGCGAAGCCCGCAGGCTGGCCATGATGAGTGCGGCAGAGATGCCCTTTCCAGAGACGTCGCCAATCGCAAAGCCGAGGTTTCCGCCTTCCATTTCGATCAGGTCGTAGTAATCGCCGCCGACTTCTAAAGCCGGACGGCACCTTCCCGCCAAATCTACTCCGGGAATGCAAGGGATACTCTGAGGAAACAGCCGCTGTTGCACTTCTCGGGCAATCTCGATCTCCCGGTTCATTCGCTCCTGGTGTGCCGCCTGGTCCGCAAGAGTACGCACGAGTTCAGCGACCTCGAGGGTCAATCCAGTTTGCACGGCTACCGATTGCAACATGCGCAAGTCTGTGGGAGTGTAAGGCTCTTCGGATTTTTTTGGTCCTAACGCGATCAGTCCCAGCAGGTCGGCGCGACCGGACATGGGGAGCAGCAACTCGGCATTGATCTCGCGCAGGACAGCTTTTTCTTCCGTGCCGGCGTCTTCAAACCATACTTCCGGACGGTCGCGGTAAACGGTTGCAGGCTGATTGGTTCGGACCAGGTTCTGGATGGTCGCCGAATCTTCGCGCAGGGCGACTGGGCCCACAAAATCGATCCCCAGCGCCTGCTGAAGATGGAATACTTTGCTGCCGCGTAACAAAATGGTGATTTGCGATACGTGCAGAACCGCTGATATCCGTTGAAGAATGATCTCGAAAAGAGCGTTCTTGTCGGTAAGCCGGCGCACCTGCTCAGAAAGCTCTCTGAGCAGCACCTCGCTGTTATACGCCTCACGAAAAAATTTTCGATCCAGCCAGCGTTGGAAACGCTGAGTCACGCTGCCGCGCAAAATAAATATCTGGAACAGGGCAGCAATACAAAGAGCGAGCAATAGGAAGTTGATAAATGGATGTTCTTTACGCTCCATCATCGGAACAATCAATCGCAGGATGAGGAAAGCGACCAGGGCTACCTCGACCGTCAATACGGTCGCCCGGGCAAGTAAATACTTGGTGCCCATCCGCAGCAGGATGCTCACATCCATGGCCCGCTGAACGATCAGGACATAGGCGAGGGTAAGCGGAAAAAGCGACAGAAGCGGGGCGACCCAAAGGAACGCTTCGCCGTGGTGCGGGTCTATTCCAAACCAGGGCAGCAACGCGAAAACAATAACCAGTGGGCCGAGAGATAAGGCGCTTCCGATGGCCAACACGCGTAATCGCCTCCGTGCATCGGCCGCCGAGGAGGAACGGAATTTATCAAAGATCGCGGCAAGAAAGAACAAAATACAAATCACGTTAAGCGTTGCGTCGGCGTGATGGGTCCAGGTTTGAACTCGGCTAAGCGGGTGAATCGCTTGGACAAAAAAATGGTATGCCTCAAAAAAGCCAAGCTGGAGCACAAAGGAGCAGCAGGATGCAGCGAGGATTGCGTACTTGAACCAAGGCAGGCGAAGGTCGACACGCCACTGTTCCGGAAAAAGGAAACCAAACCATAGCAGGGCGGGAAATACGAATACCTGCACCACCGAGTTCCATAAACCGAGCAGGATGTACCACGGCTCTCCCCAGAACGACCAGTCAAGATTGCCAAACGCCGTCTCGGGAAACGAAAGCAAGAGGAGAACCAGCCATGCATTCAGATCGTGCGGGCGCACGGCAACTACCCAATACCCAATGAGCAGCCCAAGCAGAGGGACCCCCAGGATCGGAGCGAAAAATGCGATGTAGCCGCCGATAGACCAGCCGGGGCCCTCTCGTGGCACCAATCGAACCTGCGCTTCCCGCACCTTTCCAGAAGATCCGTGTACCGAAACTCCAATGGTGTTGCCCGGATTGGTCTTACGCACCACGGCAACAAGCTGGGCTTCACCAGTGAACGGAGCCTGGTTGAGTGCCAGCAGAAAATCTCCATCAGCCAAGCCGGCGTTCGTGGCTTCCTTGTGCAGATGTCTCAGGGTTTGTCCATCGTCACCAAGGTCAAAGGGCGCGTCAGCATAGCGGCTGGCGTGAAAGAACTCCTGCCACAATGCCAGAGTCCCGGCGATGTAGTAGCCCATGCTGGACGCAGCAACGAGAAACAGCAGGGCGTACAAGGCGACTGTGGTCCTGCTCTTCATGGAAAGGCATCCGCTCCCGTGAGCAACCTTGTTCTAGTTGTTCGATTCTATGCCAGTGCCGAGAGCTGAGGTTTGAGCGAAGGAAAACCGCACACGTGGTCCTTGCCAGCAACGCGAAGTAGGAAATCCGAGTACGCTCCGGTCGAGATGACAAAGGAGACGGTCGTTATGGTCCGGAGCAGAGGTCAAGAGTACGGAAACTGCAGATCTTTCTTACCGCATCCATCGGTTCTCGATGATAGGCTCGGTGAGTGCGCGCGCTGCTATTGATCACACTCTCATGGTTGCTCGCGTTCACACCTCCCGTTCAGGCTGAGGACTCGAGTTCTCCCGCAAATTCAGCGCATCCATCGGATACGGGCTTGCGCCGATTTGAAATTGGCATACAGACGGCCGACGTGCGCACAGGATGCATTGGTAGCGCCGAAAGTTGCCCCCTACCCTCCTTCGCTCTGGGCGCCGGCGGGACCATGAATCTAAACCAGCACTTCTCGCTCGACGCGAACTTCCTTATCACTCCACAATCCGCTTCATATATCACCAACACCTTCGGAGGCCACGCGTCGGAGCTCTTGCTGGGCGCGCGGGCGGAGGTCCGAGCTCGTCACTACGGCTTCTTTCTCAAAGCCCAGCCCGGCTACTTCAGCTGGAGCCACCTGATCACCGGAGTCGAATATCCCACTCCGTCTAACTTCGTTTTTTCTTATGGAAGGCGCACCTATTTCGCTACCGATGCCGGAGCCGGGCTTGAATATTCGCCTTCAGCCCGCATCCACCTGCGTGGAGAGGTCACCGACCTCATCCTCCACGAGGGAGGTTCCGGCTGGACCAACAATCTGCAACCATCTGCCGGTATCTACTATGGGTTGGGAAAACAGATTCAGTGGAAGCCTCCCGTCTATGAAGCAAAACGAGCCCACCCGTTCGACGACACTCCCAATCTTGTTCTGATCACCGGGAGTGTGCTGGCCATAACCGCGGACGCCATCACCACGCAACGCGATCTTGCCCGCGGCGACCGCGAAGGAGATCCGTTCGCGCGACCACTGGTCAAATATGGGTGGAGCGGTGAGATCAGCGCGATGGCGCTCGAAATCGGAGCTGAGACCTTAGGGATGTACGGCTTGCACAGGATTGGCCGGCACCGAGTCGAGCGCCTTATTCCGGTTTCCCTAGCGGTTATCCACGCAATCTTCGCCTACAACAATACGAATGTTAACGCTTCGGAGTAATCGCGCGTTGGGTAGACTACGCTTAGATTTCGACTTTAATATCTAACCGCAGGCGGTTAGAGAGACCCACATAGGAATTTGCAACCCACACGAGTGCGAATTCCGCGAGGACGTAACCTCGCCAGCGGCTGCCTTCTTCGGAAGCAGGCCATAACCTTTTAACCTTGGAGCATCCCATAAGGGAAGGAGATTACCTTGGACATACAACAGTACCAACGACGACTGTTGGCAGAAGAACAGCGGCTGGCAGGAATTCTCAAACAGACGGTGAATAGCGCGCGGGGGCCAGCCGATGAGCCGGTGAAGGACTGGTCGGATGAGGGCGTTACCGATGAGTCGGGAGGTGAGCTATTTGCGGAGGCAGATAAAGAATCGAAAACCCTCAAACAGGTTCGTAACGCGTTGGAGAGAATCGAGAATGGCACATTCGGCAAATGTCTGGCCGATGGCAAACAGATCCCAGAGAAAAGGCTCAACGCGATCCCCTGGACGCCATATTGTTTGAAACATGAGAAAAAACTTGAAATCGTGAAGGGTGTGCAAACGCCATCCCTCTAAAGACTCATTACGTGATACTTACAGTTACGTAGGGAGTGCTGAACATCCGTTCCGGGTTACCGGCGAGACGTGCGTATATAGGTACAGATTGCCTATTGCAAGCCGTCCTGGCACCGCTGCCCGTTTATGCTTACCATAGATGACCGCGCCGTATACGCTGAGGCAAACTCGTCATCGGCCACATCGTTCCGCCTGAATCCGGGTTATTGCGAACGAGACGCTTCCCTGCCCCGCCGTCCCATGTGAACAAGGGAAGCCAAAAACGCAGCACAAAGGTTGCCGCAAGCCAGCCGAGGAGAACGTCATGACCCACTCGAACATCGCAAACCTTTCCGTCTCGCCCCGCCTCAGCCGCTGCGGGCTTTCCGGCATTCTGGGCATTCTTCTGCTCGCCGTCCCCGCTCTCCGCGCCCAGACCGACGTCTCCGGAGACCCGCCCAACCGAGTCGCCCGCATCTCCGTCATCCAGGGCAACGTCTCGCTCGAGCCAAACGGCACCAATAATTTCTCCCAAGCCGAGATCAACTATCCCCTCACCGGGGGTGACCGGGTTTACGTCGACAACACCTCCCTTGGCGAGTTGCAAACTGCGGGCCTCGCGGTTCGCCTGGGGAACGGCGCGGATGTCACACTCTCGTCCCTCACTGACAACATTGCCCAATTCGGGCTGGCGCAGGGTTCCATCCGCGTGCGGACCCGCTCGCTCGCCAGTTTCAATGGCGCGCCCGCAACGGTCGAAGTTGACACCCCCAACGGTGCGATTCTGGTCGACCAGCCGGGCGACATTCGTGTCGACTCCTACCCCCAGGACGACACCACGGTCGTGACTGTCTCTTCGGGCGCGGTGGAAGTAACCGGCCAGAACGTGGACCAACAACTCGGGCCCAACCAATCGCTGCGCCTCGCCGGCTCGAACCCCGTCTACGCGGAACAGGTGCAGCTCCTGCCGCCCGACGGCCTGGACCAGTTCGACCAGCAACGTGAGCAGCGCCGCGAACGTTCCTACGCCTACCAGTACGTATCGCCGGATATGATCGGCGCCGCCGACCTCGATGACTACGGCGATTGGCAACCCGCCAACCAGGACAACCAGGGCTACGGAGCTGTCTGGTACCCGCGCGGCGTTCCCGGCGGCTGGACGCCGTATTCCAATGGCCATTGGGCGTGGGTTGCTCCATGGGGCTGGACCTGGGTGGAGGCCGAACCATGGGGCTTTGCGCCCTTCCACTACGGACGCTGGGCGAACTTCGGCGGGCGTTGGGGCTGGGTCCCGGGACCGCCCGCCTCAGCCTTCGGGGGCGAAATCCGCCCCATCTACTCGCCCGCCCTGGTCGCCTTTGTCGGCGGGGGAGGCGGCGGTATTTCCATCGCGATCGGCGCCATTGCAGCCTGGTTCCCGCTCGGGCCACGCGAGGTTTATCAGCCCTGGTATCACGCCAGCCCGGCCTACTGTAACCGCGTGAATGTCACCAATATCTACAACACGAACGTGACCGAGATCCACAACACCTATATCAATCGTACGGTCAATGTTTACAACACCACCAATGTTACAAATATCACTTATGTGAACCGCACGGTTGCGACGGTGGTGGTGCCGCAGCGCGCTTTTGCCTCGGGCCAGTCGATTGCCCAGGTGCAGCGCGTCCAGCTCACCCCACAAGCTCGCGCCCAGCTCACCGCCGCTCCGATCCTGCCCCACCCGTTAGTCACTCCGGCGACGGCGATCGTCGCGGCAAAGCCCCCAGCCCGGGCCGTTCCTCCTGTCCAGGCCCGCCCGGTGGTGGAAACCAGACAAGGGTTTGAACGCGCCGGAGCCCCGGGAATGCCAGTCCGCGCACCCTTGCCTCCTCCTGCCGCAGTGAACCGCCCCGGTCCGGTGGCGACGCAGCCGATGAATCGCGCCGGGTTCCCGCAACAGCGCCAGGCGCAAGTCATCGCTCCCGCACCTGTGGCCCACCCGGTCACGGCGCCGGTCGCAGCCAATCGTCCAACCCCAGAAGCTGCCCCTGCGCGGCCTGCGGCACCCCCTCAACCCATAGCGGCGCGGCCTGTGCAACAGCCTGAACCAGCGCGCGGTAATGCCACACCACCGGAGCCTGTCCGCGTGCAGACCGTTGCGCCGCAGGTCCAGCGCGCGGCTCCTCGCCCGCCCGATCAGCCGCGGCCGCTCATTAACAAGACCCTACCCGCGCCTGTGCAGCCGCCGTTCCCTGAGCAGAGACGGGCTATTCAAGCCGTTGATCCAGGCCGTCCCCTGGGTCCGCAACAGGTGGAAAATCTTCGCAATGGCAGGCCCGCAGGGCCTGCTCAGCAACTGGAAGCGCCTCATCCGCTGCCTGCGGCTCGGCCTGCCCCGGTACCCAATAAGGCCGAACCCAAACCGAACGAGAAGGAACCGCCTCGGAACTGAGGTTCGTTCGCCTGCGCTCGAGATGAGATTTGACTATCCCACCCTTCGCAAAGAACGCGAAGGATGGGGCACCCGTCGATGGTGGCGGGGATAGAGCCCAAAACGCGTAGTGTCGGGAACGGAAGGCTGTGGTGGGCTTCGCCCATCGTTTTCGGCCCACTTACGCTGGGGCGAACGTGGGGCACCCCTGTGGAGTTGTGACGCCCGTAACAGGCTTGAGGGGGAGGCCTGCGGTATCCCACATCTCGCGAAAAACGAGCGAGATGTGGGGCACCCGGCTTTTGCGGCGGGGATAGAGCGCAGGACGCTCAATCTTCTCGTAGGGCTTGCATGGGTTCTATCGAGGCTGCTTTGCGCGCGGGAACAAGAGCTGCGATCAATCCGATCATCGACAGGGCAACCGCTACCGATAGATAGGTCAACACGTCCAACGGCCGCACCTGGTACAGGAAGCTCTCAACCCAACGTCCGGTCACAACCGCCAAGAGAAGGCCTAAGCCAAGCCCCGAACCGATGACAATCGAACCCTGCCGCAGAACGAGTTGGGCTACGCTGCGCGGCGTTGCGCCGAGCGCCATCCGAATACCGATTTCGCGGCGACGATAACTCACCAGCTGGGACAAGACTCCGTAAAACCCGGCAACCACCATAGCAACCGCGAGCCCGGCAAAGGAGCCAACGAGATACAGTCCCAATCTCTGGCTGAAAGTGTTCTTTTGCACTGCCTCTTCGAGGGTTTGGAAATCATCCAACGCAAAGCCAGGAGCGGTCTGGCGGAAGACCGAGCGCATCTCGGGCGCAACAGGAATCGTCCCGCGAGTCCTCACCACGAAGCTCACCACAGTTTTCAAAAGCGCCTGGTAGAAGAGTGAGGTGGTCGGGACCTGGTGCTGCGACAACAAGATCAGTGGCTGAACGACGCCGCCCACGTTGCTGTCCACCTGGTCGGCAAGTACTCCGACGATGCTGTAAGGCTTGATCATCCCGGTGTCCTTGCCGCCAAGGCTGATTTGTTTTTGGAGAGGGTCCTTGTCGGCAAAATACTTCTTCGCGAAGGCCTGATTGATGACCGCAACAAATGGTGCGGTGGCAACATCTGCATCACTGATCATGCGGCCACGCACGACGGGCGTGCCCATCGTTTTGGTATATCCGCCGCTGACCGCGCTGATTCGAGCTTCCAGTTTGTTGGCAGGATCCTTTGCTTGCCCGAGAACCTCAAAGCTTGTGTGCATATCGAAGCCAGACAACGGCGGCGCAGTCACCAATGCGGCGCTCTCGACACCGGGCACCTGACGCATGCGGTCGAGCACCGGCTGATAGCTGAGCATGGAAAGGGAAACAGGGGCGTTTGCCCCAGCCTCAGAGACGGCCATGCCGGAAAAGCCTACCGCGTCCGCGGGCATTGCGCTGAAAGTAGTTACCTGGGCGGCGTCGAATCCTAAGTGCGATTTCTCAAGATTCCAGAGGGTGTGAAACAGCAGGCCGGTCCCGACCAGCAGAAGCGTGGAAAGAGCCACTTCGCCGGCGACCAGCCCGCCGGTCAGCTTGCCACTGACGGAACGAGAGCCGAGGCCGCGGGAGCCCGCCTGCAAAGCCGCTTGCGGATCGGAGCGAGCCACCAGAAATGCGGGCAGCAGAGCCGACAACAAGGTAGTGACAATGGCGATCGCGGCCAGCACGAGGACTACCGTCCAGTGAATCCCAATCGAGTCCGCGCGGGGGATGGTTCCCTCTGGCAGCTTGCTTACGGCAATCATGGCCAGGCGGGCAAGCACTACTCCCACGCCGCAACCTATCAGGCTCAGTAGCATTCCTTCCGCCAGCATCTGGCGCGCGAGCCGCAACCGGCCTGCACCGAGCGCCGCCCGCACTGCAAACTCCTGTTGGCGGCCGAGGCAACGCGCAATCAGCAGATTGGAGACATTGGCGCAGGCAATCAGGAGGACCAGCGCCAGCGCCGCGAACAGAGCATAGAGAACCGGGCGCACTGGCCCGGTCAGCACTTCCTGGTACGGGGTGGCACGAAATCGAACCACCTCACCGCTATCGGTGTGTGGGATGTGGGCAGAGATGGCATCCAGCTCGTGCTGCGCCTGCATGATGCTGACGCGGGGACGAAGCTCGCCCACGATGTTGAAGAAATGATAGCCACGCTGGTTCAACATCTCTGCTGTGGGTTGCACCGGCAACCACATACCCTTCTGGAGATCCGGCCCCATCCCTTCCGGGAAGTGAAACGAGCCCGGCATAACGCCAATCACGGTGCGGGGCGTGCCGCCGATTTTCACCACCTGCCCCACGATGCCGGGATCTGCATGGAACGTCTGACGCCATAAGCCTTCTGACAGCAGCGCGACCTGCGGACCGTTGGTTTGACCTTCCGCCTCGGTAAAGGTGCGGCCCAGCAACGGTTGCGCGCCGAGCATGGAGAATATATTGGTTGTCACACGGGGCGCGACCACGCTTTGCGAGCCGTCTTTGCCCTCCACCACGCTGAGGTCCTCAGAGTAGCCTGCTGCATGTTCCAACAACTTCGACTGGGTTAGAACATCACGGTAGTTCAACCACGAGGTAGATGCGAAACCTTTGTCACCTGAGGGACCAATAAAAACCATGCGATCGGAGTGGGCATAAGGGAGCGGCCGCAAGAGCACACTCTCGATCACCGTGAAGATCGCCGTATTTGCGCCCACGCCGAGTGTCAGAGACAGAAGGGCGAGCATCGTGAGCCCAGGAGTCTTGCGCAACTGCCGTAGGGCATAGCGCACATCGTAAAGTAGAGTCTGCACAAAATACCCCCGAGAGACACCGTCAACGATATTAGTAGATATTTAATGTATGCGATGCCGCACCATTCTGGTTGTCCTGATCGGCATCTTGTTTTCACTTAAACCTTGTGTTGCTCAGGCCGTTCAAACTAGCCCTACTGCTGCTCCTTACACCTTCCATATTCCCGCCGATGAAATCTCCCTGCGGTTTCACGCTTCGGATGGGACGGGCAAACCAATGACCCAACTCACCGTCGCGGATCTAGAACTCTCCGATAACGGGAAGACGCAAAAGCACATCGTGACACTGCAATCGCTCACAGACCTTCCGATCCGCGCAGGCTTCCTGTTTGACATTAGTGCCTCTGTGACGAAAGACATGGATTTTTACCAATCCGTTATTCAGATCTATGCTTCGCGACTTCTTCGCAGAGGTGTAGATCAGGGCTTCGTCATGCAGTTTGATACTGCGACGCTTGTCACTCAGAACTGGACCGGGCTCGATTCCGCCATCGCGGCAGGAGCAGCCGCGGTTGGACCACGACCCGATCGCTACGCACCGCTCACAGCCATCTTTGACTCGCTCTACACTACCTGCCGCGACCAGTGGTCCGCGCAATCGGAGTCGACTGGCAACTTCATCCTGCTGTTTACTGACGGTGAAGACGATGCGAGCCACGCGTACCTCAGTGAGGCCGTAGATATGTGCCAACGCAAACATGTTGCCATTTACGTGATTGACCGCAGCAGAAGTTCACATCGTTCCGACGGCTATAAGACATTGAACGATCTGGCCCGCCAGACGGGTGGCCGCGTCTTTATCCGTCCCCGCGAGGCGGACCTTTGGCCAGACCTGCAGTTGATGGAAGCAGAACAGCGGAATCAATACCTGCTGGTGTATAAGCCTTCGGAGCTTAAAGCCGATGGGTCCTTTCACGGAATTCGGCTGCAGTCCTCCGTTCCTGGAGCTCACATTGCGGCCCGCTCTGGCTATTATGCGTTCGCGCGTCCTTGAGATCTAACCCTCGAACGACGGGACGACCGTGCTCACCAAGGCTTCAAACGGACTCATCTTACGGATGGGATCAAATCGCGGCTCGACCCCAAGCCAAACTAACTCCGCCTCGTGCTCATCAACCGACAAGCGCAAGAATGACATCGCTCCATCCATATTTTCCAATGCCACCGACAAGAGCGCCTGCCGGAATCGACTTATACCCGCATCCACAGACAGCAGCCTGAACGCGCGGGCAATCTGATTCGCCTCTTCTCTTTCCCCAATCAGCGCCAGCACCTCAGCGATCCCCGCCATCATGGGCAACTGTGCCGCCGAATCAGGCCGGATGCTCTCAATCAATTTCTTCGCCCGCTCTCTCTCCCCCTGGTGCGCCGCCATCAGAGCGAGCAACCCGCGGGCTTCCACCGGCAGCGGCCCATACATGAGAGGCTCTGACAAAGGACGTAACCCCTCCTCATAGCGCCGCGTGAGATGCAGAAACTTCGCCTGCGCCACTTTCTGCCGATTGGAAAACGGATCGATCTGTTGGGCGGTTGCGAAGTGGTGTGAGGCCTCGTCGAACCTTCCGAGCGCGGTAAGAAACAACCCATACCGGCGCGCCGCGTGCGCGTGGGTTCCCAGATCTATTCCGTGCAGGAAGCTCTTCTCCGCGTTGATCCAATCCCATTCCAGTGCCTGCGCACCTCCCAGGCAGGAGTAGGACTCAATCATGTCCGGGTCCAGTTCAATGGCTCGCAGGGCGGTCTGCCGGGCAGTCAACACCAGGGTTCGCGAGGGGCTTGCCCCGCGCAAAGCTATTTCCAAGTTGCAGTGGGAGATGCCACACCAGGCCCGCGCATAGGCAGGAGCCAATTCCCTCGCCTCCTGGAATTTCGCCAGAGAAGCAGGCAGGTCCGAAGCCGAGCCTTCGTCGAGGAGCGTCTCCGCATGCAGAACCAAGGGGTAGACGGCCATGGTCAACGCACTCGGCGCCGCCTTTCGCCGGCGCACCCGCGATTGCTCCGGACGCGCCCGGCTGACGAAGGCGCTCGCGATCCGCTCCATAACCTGCGCCAGCGCTTCTCCGTTCGCCTCGGTATCGAAGCGGTGGGAACTGAGCTGGAAACCATCGGCACCCAGCACCCGCGCAGTGATGCGTAAACGGTCAAAATCTTCCCGCACTGTTCCTTCGATCACCGTGCTCAATCCATATTTCTGCGACAGCGAAGGGACATCCTGCGGCGCCTCCACCAACTGCGGCGCAGAAGGTCTCGCAATGACCCGGATCCCAGCCGCACGGGTCAGGCTATGAATCAGTTCCTCGGTAACACCCTGGGCGCACAGCGCAGAGCGGGGCCGATTGGAAAGGTCAATGAAGGGTAGAACGGCTACTCCAACCCCGTCCCCCCGGACGAGCAAATCGCTCTCCGCGTTAGCCCCGTCCGGCGAAGCAGCGGCGATCGATTCATTTCTGCGAAACAAAGGAACGTAGGTGCCCGGCCGGAAATAGATAAAGACAGGGTCCTGCTTACCTTCGGACTCGTAGTAATCCTTGAGTTTAGCGCGCAGACGCCGCGCCTCTGTGCGCACGATGGAGTCCTGACTCGGATGATACGGCGGCTTGCGGTCATATACCTCCGTCCCGATGACGTACTCCTTCAGAAGATCGGTATTGCCGGCGAGCGCATTTTCGATCGCAAAGCGAAGGAAGCGGGCGAGCCGGTCTGATTGCTGGAAAAGACCACTGCGCAACAGCCGGTCAAGTTCGGCCCGAACCTCCTGTTCAGAGAGATTTTCCGGCGTATCTTTTTGATCGATCATCGACGCTATGATAGCGCGCCGCCGTCGCTCACCCGGGTAGATCACCGTTAGCTCACAGTTGCTCACTGACTTAGCTCGTCCAGCTTCTGTCACCCTTATTTATCAGGAAGCATGGAGCCAACAGTGAGCGCGACGCATCTAGAGCCTGACGGGAACCGCGGGATCAGGATGCTCGCGCTGGTTCCGGCAGAAATGCAGGCCCGGATTCTGAATGCGCTAGCGCCACTTGGCGCCAGGATTGACTTCGTATCCACGGCGGCAGAAGTGTCTCATTTGGTTCTAAGTAGCACCTCGTATCATGTTGCTCTGCTGCCCGCGGTCCTGTCTGACAACGGCTGGTGGTCACTTTGGGGAGAAATTGCGCTGCTGCATCCGCGGCCCGAGATTCTTGTCTATGCCCAAAACGCTAGCTTCGAGCTTTGGTCCGGCGTACTGGAAATAGGCGGCTACGATGTGATTACGGAACCGTTCAGTGGCGAGGAACTACGGCGGGCAGTGAGCTGTGCGGCCGGCAGCTTCGCCGAGCGATGTGCCCTCGAAGAAGGGGATGAATAAGCACCGGAGGCGCCATGTTTCGTAGAATTGTTGCCGCGTATAACGAATCTCCCGAGTCCCAGCGGGCGCTGAACACGGCCATCCGGCTCGCCGCCAGCTTGCGGGCGGAACTGCATACCGTCACCGCCGCGGAGGCCCTTCCGGCGTATACGGCGTTTGCTGCAGTCGCCGATCCCTCTCTGCCCCGTGCGCTCAAGCAGGATCGACTGCTGGTCTATCAGGAGCTTCAGGAAAAAGCACGCGTCCAGGCGCAAGGTCACAACATCGAAGTCGAAAGTCACCTGGTAGAAGGCCAACCGGTAGAAGCAATCATTCAATTTCTGCACCGGCAGAAGGCCGACCTGGTGGTTATAGGGCTCCATCCGCACGATCTCCACATCGCCCGCCTGTGGAGCACCGTTTTTGAGCTGGCGCAGGACGCTCCCTGCAGTGTTCTGGGCGTGCATTGAAAGTCCCCCCGGTCCTTGATTAGAACCTGAGTTCGCGGAGTTAAACCAAGCATGCAAAAACGAGCGATGATCGTTCCGATGGTGGTGTTAGTGGTCGCAGGGGCGCTGCTTTTCACCATCAGAGGTTGCTGGACAACCTGGGCCGGCGGAGGCGCAGAGCAACACACCGACGATGCGTACGTGCGCGCAGACCTGACTCCATTGAGCACTCGCATTTCAGGCACGGTCCGCAAAATGGAAGTCAGCGACTACCAACCAGTCACGGCTGGTCAACTTCTGGTGCAACTGGAGGATGACGATTATGCTGCCATGTTGGCTGAAGCCAAGGCCGGCCTGGCCGCTGCACAGGCCCAACTCGCAGATAACCAGTCCGCGAAACAAATTCAGGACGCCCAAATTCAAAACGCGGAAACAGGAATTGCCCAGGCCACGGCCGCATTGAATGCGGCTAAAGCTGCAATCGCCGCCGTACAACCGGACGTCGATCAGACAGAGACGCAACGGAAACGCGAAGAGGCCCTGCTTGCCTCAAAAGCCACCACCCATCAGGAACTGGAAGGAGCCGTCGCCAACGCGGACCGCAATGCCGGATTGCTTGCTAGCCGGCAGGCGGACCTGGCTCGCGCCCAGGGCGCGCTCGAGAGTAGCCGCGCCGTCCTCCAGGCAGCAAAAGCACAACGCGCTGCGCTCAACACCAAGGACGGACTCTACCAGGCGGATATCAAAGCCAAGCAGGCGGCCATCATTGTGTCCGAGGTCAACCTCGGATATACCCGCATCGTCGCCCCTGCGACCGGCGCGGTCAGCGAGCGCCATGTGCAGGAAGGGCAGTTGGTAGCTCCCGGTATGGAAGTGATCGACCTGGTCCGAGGCGACGTCTGGATCCAGGCCAATTTCCAGGAGACCCAGCTTACCAACATGCAGAAAGGAGATGTCGCCGACATCACGATTGATACCTTCCCCGGGGTGGTGCTGCATGGAAAAGTCGCTGAGATCTCCCCGGCCAGTGGATCGCAGTTCGCTCTTCTGCCGCCGGACAATGCCACGGGAAACTTCACCAAGGTAGTGCAGCGCATCCCGGTGAAGATTGTGCTCGATCCAGATCACCCCCTGCAGGGCAGGCTGCGGCCTGGTTTCTCGGCCGTGGTAACGGTCCACGCTTCCGGCAAGCGCACCGCGAAGGAGGGCTCTGCCTCTTGAGCACGCAAGCGGCATCTCCCAACCCGGTCATCACCACTCACCCCGTTGTTGGAGTCCTGGGTGTCCTGCTGGGTGCGATGGTCGCCACCTTCACAGGACGTTTGATCAGTGTCGGATTACCGGATCTGCGGGGCGCTCTGCACCTTGGCGTTGATGAGGCGTCGTGGTTGGGTACATCCTTCAACGCTGCCTTGATGTTTATCGGCCCCTTCTCTGTGTATCTGGGCGGACTGCTGGGCGCGCGGCGAGTTCTTCTGGGCTGCGCCGGCGTATTCACTGTTGTGAGCTTGCTGCTGCCCCTGGCGCCGAACCTTCCGGTGCTGCTTATCCTGCTGGTGATCGCTGGG
The DNA here is from genome assembly GCA_964609355.1 of uncultured Acidobacteriaceae bacterium. Classification (GTDB taxonomy): domain Bacteria; phylum Acidobacteriota; class Terriglobia; order Terriglobales; family Acidobacteriaceae; genus PALSA-350. Next base: position 29,275 of record CAZSUK010000774.1, read on the forward strand.
CTCACGGCGGGAACGTTCTATCCTCTTACTCTTTCGTTCGTCCTGCGTAGTCTCCCTATGCGCTACGTGCTGCTGGGCATCGCTACGTACGCGATGGATATCGTGTTCACGACCAACATGGCTACGTCGCTCGAAGCCTGGTACATGGACCACTTATCGTGGCGCTGGATCTTCTGGAACAGCGCGGTCCTCACACCCGTCATGCTGGTGTTGGTTTATTTCGGTATTCCGTGGCAGCCGCTACCGCATCCGAAAGAAGGACAGCCGAAACCAAACTGGAGAGGGTTCTTCTACGCCAGTCTTGGGTTCGCCCTGCTGTATTGCGCTCTCGATCAGGGCCAGCGACTCTATTGGTGGCATTCAGGAACCATCGTTGGTTTGGCTGTTTCCGGCGCTTTCCTGCTGTTGATGACGGTCGTCCGCCATCTCCGCATGCCGAACCCGCTGGTGAATTTCAAATTTCTGCTGAGCCGCAATACCCTGCTGCTGGGAATTGTTTTGATTTTCTTTCGCTTCTCTATGCTGGCAACTGTGGTGAGCATACCGAGCTACCTGGGATCAGTGAAGGGCTTTTTGCCTCTGCAGATTGGGCCGGTTCTGCTGTGGGTGGCGCTACCCCAATGCATCTGCGGTCTGCTGGCCATGTACTTGCTGAAGTATGTGGATGCTCGGCTGATATTGACTTTCGGCTTTGCTTTGGTGTCGATTGCGTGCGTCCTCAATGCGCAGCTCTCTTCTGCATGGTCCGGAGCCAATTTCTTACGATCGCAGGCGGTTATGGCGGTAGGCCTGGCCTTTGCCTTCAATGCCATGGTAGGGGCCATCATTCTAGAAGTGGTGAACTCAGGCGCATTGAGCCGGCCTATCGATGTGCTTACGTTCGCTGGTTTTTTTCAGACTGTGCGACTTTTCGGAGGAGAGGTTGGGGCCACGTTCATGCAGCATTTTTTGGCTACCCGCGAGCAGTTCCACTCCAACATCCTCGGGTTAAGCGTTCAGCTCGGTGTGCCGGCTACCAATCAGAGAGTAGCCGGTCTTACCGCTTACATGCACAGCCATTATTCGGGCTTGCCCGGAGCAGCGGGGAGAGCGGGAGAGATTCTTGGTCTGCAGGTTAGACAGCAAGCCTTTACCCTAGCAATTAACGATACCTTTCTGCTGATCGCCTGGTCGACCGTGTTGTGCCTGGTGGTCATCGCGTGCATGGCGCCGGTGCCAAAGCAGTATCGCCAAGTAGTTAAGGAATCTTAAATGCGGCTATCTAAAACGACACTGTATTTGTGCTCATTAGGGCTACTGGCCGCTTTTCACGGCGCTGGGGGACAAAACAATGCGCCGATGCCGCTGAGCCTCACTCAGGCAATCGACCTGGCTCTGAAGCAGAACCGGGAACTAAAACTCGCCCAGCTGGCGGTGGTAGACAGCGAGCACAAGAAGGAGATTGCCCGTTCTGCTTACTACCCTCTCATCCGCAACGAATCAAAGTTCACACACATAACTGAACTAGCAGGGGTCGAGATACCAGAGGGAGCGTTTGGCAATCATCCGTCTACGGGACCGATTCCGGGCGAGACTCTGTTCCTTGATCAAGGCTTGACCACCAACTACACCAGCGGCACCGGTCTCGAACAACCGGTGACACAGATGTTTAAGATTCGCGAATCCAATCGCGCTGCGGCTGCTGATATCAAGAGCGCGAGGGCGCAGGCAAATCAAACCCAGAATCAGATTGCTCTCAAGGTCCGCCAGCTCTACTACGGCATTCTCATTGCGCAGCTGAAACAGCAGGCTGCGCAGGAAGAGGTGGCCGCAAGCCAGGTCAAGCTGCAGGAAAGTCTGGACGAAGTGGAAAAGGGCCAGGCGCTGGAAGAGGTTGCGCTGGAGAGTCGCGCCTCCGTTCTTGATGCCCAGCAATCCGCACTCGTGCAGCGCTTGCAGATCCACGATCTGACGATTTCGCTCGACGACCTGCTGGGCGTGCCGCTGAGCACCAACCTGGTTCTGGAGGCGGATAACTCCACGCCGGTCCCCGTTCCTTCGCGAGAAGAATGTATCCGCATCGCCCAAGACCGGAGCCCCGAAATTCAGGCCGCCAAACAGAACGTTGAGAAGGCAAAAGCGGGCCTGGCGGCGGCCAAAGACGAGTACATCCCGGACGTCACCGCCCTGGCACGATATAGCTACCAAAGCGGAATTCCCTTCCTGGTTCACAATTTCGGCACCTTCGGATTTTCGCTTACCTATGACCTCTTTGATGGCGGTAAGCGGGTTGCGGAGATCAAGGATTCGCGCACCTTGCTCTCAGAGGCCGAGCTGAATCTCGCCAGGATCGAGGACGAAGTCAGTGTCCAGGTAGAGACGGCTTACGACAAGGTGGAACAGATGCAGGATCTCGTCGGGGTCGCAGAGCAGGTGCTGAAGACAAGAGAGGAAGCCTCCCGGGTCACAGACCGACGGTTCGAACAGACTTCGGCGCTCGCTTCGGCTCGCGCCGAAGCCCACGCGAAGACAATCTCTGCCCAGGCATCTTCTCTTCAAGCAAATCTCGGTTTGTTCCTTGCCCAGGGGGAACTCAGAAGGACCATGGGAGAGCTGCCGTAGCGGGCTTTGGAGAACACTGTGTCATGCCTTCGCCGGTGCCGGCTGGGCGATTCAGGCCAGAATCACTTCGCTTTTCATCTGCGGCGCGGGATGCAAGCCATGTTCGGAGATGCACCGCCTAATTCCGCTAGTCTCCGGGATGCCCCCCGCCCGATCAGTGCTTTGAGCGCTTCGCGCATGAGATCGTTCTTCTTCGTCAGACCGGTATATTTCATCGCGGTCTTGATGAGATCGTCGTCCAAAGCAATCGTGGCTCGCATCGGAGTCTCCTGCACCAGTTCTAGCACCCTTCGATGCAAATTACGTCGCTAGCCCTCGAACGTTCGGGTTACTACGTTGCCACCGATGCTCTTGTTTGTGGGAGAGACGAAAATCCAGACCTTTGATAGGCCTTCGGCCCGTCTTTATCAACCCACGTACGCTGGTGCGAGCATGGGGCACCCCTTCAGAGTTGGTTTAAGTGGAAGAGTGGATTACCAGGACGCTTCTTTCCACACCCGTGTGTCGGAAGAGTCAGTGGCCAATTTCAAGGACAGGCGCGCCTCTGTCGCAGGGGCAACGGCTTCGTCGAGTTACAACCCACGCGCGAGCTTGATAACATCATCGATCATGGCCGCCCCTTCCGCTTTTCCGATCCTGCAACAGACGCCTCGCGAAGCACATGCCCACGAAGCTTTCTCCGCGTCCCGCCAGCTCGAAGAGACCCTGCGCCAGAACGTGCGCGGCGAGGTACGCTTCGATCAGGGCTCGCGTGCTCTCTACGCTACCGACGCCTCCAACTATCGCCAAGTGCCGATCGGACTGGTCGTTCCGCGCGATGAGGCCGACGTAATCGCCACCCTGGCGGCTTGCCGGACGGTCGGCGCACCCGTGCTCTCGCGAGGCGGCGGTACCTCGCTGGCCGGCCAATGCTGCAACGTCGCCGTGGTCATCGACTTTTCGAAATACATGCACGGGATTGTAGAACTCGACCCCGAACAACGGTTCGCTCGCGTCCAGCCGGGCATCGTGCTCGACCGGCTGCGAGACGCCGCCGAGGAACATGACCTCACCTTCGCCCCCGATCCCGCGACCCACAGCCGCTGCACCCTGGGCGGCATGATCGGTAACAACTCCTGTGGCGTACACGCGCTCATGGGCGGCAAGACGGTCGACAACATCGAATCCCTCGATATCCTGCTCTACGACGGGACCCGGCTTACGGTGGGCGCCACCTCGGAAGCTGAGTTGGAAGCCATCATTGCAGGCGGCGGCCGCCGGGGAGAGATTTATGCCGGCCTGGCGCGCATCCGCGATACCTACAGCGACCTGATCCGGCAGCGCTTTCCCAATATTCCACGCCGCGTCTCCGGCTATAACCTGGACGAGCTGCTACCAGAGAATGGCTTTCACGTAGCGCGCGCGCTGGTGGGTACTGAGGGCACGTGTGTCACCGTGCTCGAAGCCCGCTGCACGCTGAAGCACAGCCCACAGCACCGCCGCATGGTGGTCCTCGGCTTTGCCGATCCCTTCATTGCTGCCGATTACGTGCCCCAGGTGTTGCAGTACAAGCCCATTGGCCTTGAAGGCTTCGACGGCCTGCTGGTCGACTATATGCTGCGCAAGAATCTGGCGGTCGACGACGTCCTGCTGCTGCCGGAAGGTCGCGGCTTTCTGCTGTGCGAGTTTGGTGCTGACTCAGCAGAAGAGGCCGATCGCACGGCAGAAGAATTCACCCAGGCAGGCGGGGCTTTCGGCAAGACCTGCACTGTACGGCGCTACTCCGATGAGGAAGCCAAACGGGTTTGGAAGGTGCGCGAATCCGCCCTCGGCGCTTCCGTTTTCGTGCCCGGCGAACACCATGGATGGGAAGGCTGGGAAGACTCCGCCGTGCCGCCGGAGCAACTGGGCAGCTACCTTCGAGAGCTCTACCGGCTAATCGAACGCTATGACTACAAGTCACCAATGTACGGCCACTTCGGCCAAGGCTGCGTGCACCTGCGCATCACCTTCGACCTTGTCACCGCCGAAGGCATCGCGAAATATCGCGAATTTGTAGACCAGGCTGCCGACATCGTCCTCGCCCATGGCGGATCCTTGTCCGGCGAACATGGAGACGGGCAAGCCCGAGGCGCACTCCTGCCAAAAATGTACGGGCCGGAGCTGATGAAGGCTTTTCAGGAGTTCAAGGCTTTGTGGGACCCGGAGAACGGGATGAACCCGGGCAAGATGATTGATCCCGTCGCCGTCTACGATCCAGTCGACAATCTGCGCCTGGGTGTGGGCTACCAGGCGAAGAAAGTGGATACCTGGTTCACTTATCCGCTCGATCCCGGCGGATTCGGCGAAACTACCCTTCGTTGCGTGGGTGTAGGCGCATGCCGCAAGCAGGACCACGGCACCATGTGCCCCAGCTACATGGCCACCCGGGAGGAGAAACACTCCACCCGCGGCCGCGCTCACATGCTTTGGGAGATGCTGCAAGGCCAGACGATCACCGACGGCTGGCGGAATGAGGAAGTAAAAGAAGCGCTCGACCTCTGTCTTTCCTGTAAGGCGTGCAAGACGGAGTGCCCAGTCAATGTGGATATGGCGACCTGGAAAGCCGAATTTCTCGGTCATCATTACCAGGACCGGATGCACCCGCTGCAGCACTACCTGTTCGGCTTTATGGATCGGTTTGCGCACCTTGCCGCGATTGCGCCCGGGCTTGCCAACCTGCCAATGAAGATGCCGGGGGTGCGCAACCTGATGAAGGCCATTGCCGGGGTCTCGCCGCAGCGCACCTTGCCAGAGTTTGCCGGAAAGAATTTTCGCTCCCAGTATCAGAACCGCGCCACCGGCACGGGCGCGCCCGTTCTGCTGTGGCCGGATACCTGGAACAATTACTTTCATCCCCAGGTACTGGGTGCGGCGCATGAGGTGCTTGGCTTGGCGGGGTTCCAGGTTCAAGTGCCGGCACAACACGTTTGCTGCGGCCGGCCGTTGTACGATTTCGGCTTCCTGGACCAGGCACGAAAGTATTTGTTGGAAATCCTGGAGAAGTTTGCTCCGCAGATCGACTCCGGCGTGCCTTTCGTTGTCCTCGAGCCCAGCTGCGCCAGCGTTTTCCGCGATGAGCTGATCAACTTTTTCCCCTCGAACGATCGCGCTCGCCGGTTGGCGAAGCAGACGTTGCTGCTCAGCGAAATCCTCACCCGGCAAGCACCGGCCTACCGCCCGCCGCAGTTGGCAGGGCGGAACATGGTGCTCCACGGTCATTGCCACCAAAAAGCGCTGATGGGCATGCAAGATGAGCTTTCGCTGTTGCAGGCGACGAAGGCCCAGGTAAGCATGCTCGATTCAGGCTGCTGCGGCATGGCTGGCCCGTTTGGCTTTGAAAAAGACAAATTCGAGGTTTCGCAGGCACTGGGCGAGCGGGTGCTGCTACCCGCGGTCCGTTCAGCCGCGCCAGAGACGATTTTGGTCACTGACGGGTTCAGCTGCCGGGAGCAGATCCGGCAGAACTCCCCCCGCCATGCCCTACATCTGGCCGAAGTTCTGGCAGGACGATGCTGAGTACGCCTTAGTTTAGGGGCTGGACAATCAAAGCAAGAGAGCAGGCAAGAAAGCCACGCTGCATTGGGAACCCCCGCCGGCGGCGAGAGCTATGCTAGCAAAACTTCGTATCAAAATGCAGCCTCCGCTGCCTACGGCAGCACCGGTTACCAATGGGCTTGCTCTGTGGCCGACGCCTACGAATTAGGTAGGAACATTGCTGGGACCCCTGTATGCTTGAAATAGTGCTTATAACGCTTCGGCTTGCGTCCTGTCTTCCTGAGCCCGAGTCCCCAAAAGGATATTCAACCCTGAAAAACGTGAGGCTCTATGCGCTCTGAACTGGTCTACTCAGCCGGAATTAAGATTGCGAACCGGTTTCTGCTCGCTACAGTGGCAATTAAGGCAGTCCGTAAGCTGCACATCAGCACCACTCGCACCGAAGATACCGCAAATGTGGTTTTTGTCGATGTCGCCGCAGGCCGCTATACCGATGTCTGCATGCCGGAGATTCTGCCCCAGGCCGCAATTGAACCGTTGATCGTCGATCCGTTCGTCGTCTCTGCCGCCTAGTTTTTGAATTTCCTGCAACCTGTGTGAATGTTTCGCAACAGCCAGCGACGAATTCCATTCGGTGTTGGCTCATGAGCACTCCACCGAAGCCCACGCAAAGTCGAGCGAAGCTGCCCACGCGCACGCGAAATAGCCAGACAGACCGGCGGCGTATCCTGGCGGATGCGTCGCCGGTCCTGCGTTAGGCGGGCGGCGT
>CAZSUK010000775.1:0-7206 GCA_964609355.1 uncultured Acidobacteriaceae bacterium
AAAGGCAAACACGATACCGAGGGTGCTGCTGAGAATGGTCGCCCAAACCGAGAGACCGGAGGCGACCGCTAACCCGCCAATCAGAATGGTCGAAGGATTTATCAGGAAATTGCTGACCAGCAGGAAGAGGTCCGGCCAGCGCACAGTCTTGAGCGCATCCGGAATCGGCTCAATGGCGAAGCGTTCAATCCCCATGGAATGATGAGTTGCGGGAGTGGCGACGCCGTCGGCGGCTTCCATTCTGTGCCCTCGTTGCTACTGCGGGGCTTCTTCGCCGCTGAAGATCAGATTGGCATGTCCGCCCTGCTGCCAGGTGTAAATCTCCCAAAGATTGTCTTCGGGATCGGTAAAGTAGCAGGCGTACGCATTCCACGGGTAGGCTTGCGGTTCGGCCACAAACGGAACGCCTCGAGCAGCCAGTTCCCGATGCATACTCTGCACCATATCACTGCTCTCCACGTGGACCGCGGCCATGGCGCGCCAACCACCGCGCTGGGACGGCCCCGGCGGCAGCTTGAGATGTGTCTGCATATGGTCCACCTGCCACAAGGCCAGCGTGGCCCCACCGGTGAAGAAATCGGCAAAGCCGGGCGCCAGGCGGCGCAGCCGGAACCCCACCACATCGCGGTAAAAGTGCACCGCGCGATCGAGATCCTGAACCAGAAAACAGAAGTCGCTGATTTTATCCATGCGTGGGCATGGAGGTACTGACCCCGGCACGGATTCCGGTTGGCCAGCGGCCGGTCACGGTCTTGACGCGGGTGTAGAAGCGCACCCCTTCCATGCCGTGCACGTTGTGGTCGCCGAACAGCGAGCGCTTCCAGCCGCCAAAGCTGTGGAAGGCCATGGGCACGGGAATGGGCACATTGATGCCCACCATGCCCGTCTGCACCTGGTTGGCGAAGGCGCGGGCTGTGTCTCCGTCGCGGGTGAAGATGGCTACGCCGTTGCCATACTCGTGCTGGTTGACCAGTTCGAGGGCTTGCTCGAAGCGGCCCACACGCAGGACGGAAAGGACAGGGCCAAAAATTTCTTCGCGATAGATGCGCATATCCGCGGTGACGTGGTCGAAGAGGCAAGGAGCGACAAAAAAACCATTGCCTTTAGGCAGCGTGTCCTGAGCATGCGGATCGACGAAGAGTTTGGCGCCTTCCTTCACCCCCAGCTCGATATAACCAGAGACCTTATCCCGGTGTACGCCGGTGACCAGCGGACCCATCTCCGCGCCGGATGCGGTGCCGTCGGCTACCTTGAGTCGTGCCATGCGTTCCTTCATCCGCGCAAGCAGAGCCTCTGCGGTTCCCTCGCCCACGGTCACCGCGACCGAGATGGCCATGCATCGTTCTCCGGCAGAGCCGAAGGCCGCGCCGGTGAGTGCGTCCGCTGCCTGGTCCATATCCGCATCGGGCATCACGATCATGTGGTTCTTGGCCCCGCCCAGGGCCTGCACTCGCTTGCCGGCCTGGGTGCCGCGCCGGTAAACGTACTCGGCAATCGGCGTGGAACCGACGAAACTAACCGCCCGAATGCCAGGATGATCGAGGATCGCATCCACCACCCGCTTATCGCCGTGAACCACATTGAAGACGCCGTCCGGCAGCCCGGCCTCTTTCAGCAATTCGGCCAGCAGCAGAGAGGCGGAAGGGTCGCGTTCGCTCGGTTTGAGAATGAAGCAGTTTCCCGTCGCAATCGCCAGCGGCAGCATCCACAACGGAACCATGGCGGGGAAGTTGAAAGGCGTGATGCCGGCCACTACGCCAAGCGGCTGGCGAAAAGACCAACTGTCGATCCCGGTGCCCACCTGCTCCGTGAACTCACCTTTGAGTAGGTGGGGGATGCCGGTAGCGAATTCGACCACTTCCAGACCGCGCGTCACTTCTCCGCGGGCGTCATCGAGTACCTTGCCGTGCTCGGAAGTGATGAGAGCAGCCAGCCGGTCGGTGTTCTTTTCAAGCAGATCACGGAAGCGAAACAGCACCCGAGCGCGGCGAAGAGGAGGCAGGTTCGACCATTCGGGGAATGCGGCAGTCGCGGCGGTCACCGCCTGCTCGAGCTCTGCCGTCGAGTCCAGCGGCACACGCCGCTTGGCTTCGCCCGTCGCCGGATTGAACACCTCGGCGAAAGATTTTGCCTCGCCTGCGACAGTCTTTCCGCCAATCCAGTGGGGAATACTTTCCAGCGACTGCGCAGGATCCTTCTTTAATTCCGTGGTGGCGATGGTAGCCATGGCTGTTTCCTCTCAAAGATGATAACTCCAGGTTCCCAGACAGAACGTAACCGCCCGCACTGGCAATATAGTTAGCAGCAGTGAGCACTCGAAACATTCTTATCGATACTGACACCGCATCCGACGATGCCGTAGCGTTGATCATGGCCATGCGTTCGCCCCAGGTGCGAGTGCTTGCGATCACTGTGGTCGCGGGCAATGTTGGGCTCCAGCAGGGGACGGCCAACGCTCTCTACACGGTGGAGTTGTGTGCCTCCGAGGTGCCGGTATTTTCCGGGGCAGCGGCACCGCTGATCCGCCCGCTCGAGGATGCCAGCTGGTTTCACGGACAGGACGGGCTGGGCGATCGAGGTTATGGGCAATCCGCCCGCACTGCAGAAAAGGAATTTGCAGTGGACGCGATGGTGCGTGTCATCGAAGCCAATCCCGGCATCGAAGTCATCACCCTCGGGCCGCTGACCAATCTTGCGCTGGCCCTGGGGCAGTCTCCGGGACTCGCAGGAAACGTAAGCCGCTGCGTGGTCATGGGAGGAGCGCCCTGTTGTGAAGGCAACGTGTCTCCGGCCGCCGAATATAACTTTTGGGTGGATCCGGAAGCTGCCCGCGTCGTGCTCCGTTCCGAGCTGCCGATCGAACTGGTTGGCTGGCAACTTTCGCGGGGATCGGCCGTGGTGAACGGGCGGGAGATCGAAGAGGTTCTCGCCCTGGGAACCAGCTTCGGAGAATTCGCTGTCCACGCCAACGATACCGCTCGCCAGGCATACCACACCCAGACCGGAGAGATAGGGATCGCCCTGCCGGATCCCACTGCGATGGCGATTCTGCTGGATCCGGCCTTGTCCCTGGTTTCGACCGAGCATTACATGGATGTGCAGGTCGACAGTGGAATCACACGGGGCATGAGCGTGGTCGACAAACTCGGCGTAGCGGCCGACCCAAGGAACCGTGCCGCCTGGAGCGAGGTTGTCGCTCGCGGACGCAAGCACAGCGTCGTCTGGGAGATCGATATCCCCGGGTGGAAAAAAGCCCTGTTCAAGGCGCTCGCTTGAGACGAGAGGTAATCTTCGACTGCGATCCCTCGCCAGACGATGCCGTAGCTTTTCTGGCGGCCATTGCCTCGCCCGAGGATCTCGATGTCCTCGCGATCACCACGGTCGCCGGCAACGTTCCGGTGGAACTCACCTCGAAGAACACATGCAAAGCGCTCGAGCTTGCCCAGCGGATCGATATCCCTGTCTATGCCGGGGCGGCCGTTCCGCTGGTGCGGCCTTTGGTGACTGCGGAGCACGTGCACGGGCGCACCGGCTTTGACGGCTACGAGCTGCCCGAGCCGAAGATACCCTTGCAGGCCGGGTTTGCGCCCAACGCGATCGTCGAACTGGTCATGTCGCGGCTGCCCAACACCGTTACCCTGTGCTGCACGGGCCCGCTCACCAACGCAGCCATGGCAATGGCTCGAGAGCCGCGACTCGCGACCCACCTGGCCGGGATCGTGCTGATGGGTGGAGCGATGTCGGAAGGCGGCAACATCACCGCTGCGGCAGAATTTAATTTCTATGTCGACCCTGAGGCTGCCGCAAGGGTCTTCTCGAGCGGCGCGGCCATCACCATGATCCCGCTCGACTGCACCCACCAGGCGCTGACCACCGAGGAACGCCTGCAGGTGTTGCGTCAGGCAGGCACGCCGATAGGAACAGCCTTTTACCATCTGCTCGAGTGGAACAAGCGCTTCGACATGGGCAAGTACGGATGGCCGGGCGGCCCGCTCCACGACCCCACCGTGACTGCCTTCCTCATCGCCCCCGAATTGTTTTCCGGACGCAAGGTTCGTGTAGACATCGAATGCGCGAGTCCGCTGACCTTAGGCGCCAGCGTGGTGGACTGGTGGAGCGTGAGTGGAAAGCCTGCCAACGCACTAGTCCTGCGCAGCATCGACGCAGACGCTTACTTCCGCCTGATCTTCGAGAGAATTCTTCGTCTCTGACGGTGTTAGGGTGCCGGCTTTGCTCCGGGCTGAGGCAGGGAGCGCAGAGAATTAGGTGCGGTCACCAGTTTTTGGAGCAGGGCGATCGGTAGCGTCGCCGTGACCACTGCGCGATCGTTCTTATGTTCGACGTCGGTGGAATTGAGCAGATCTCGTATATCCGCGTTAGTCATGGCCGAAGGGAGATTATTTTCCGCCGCCCGACCGATAGCAACCATGGTGTTCAAGGCGTCCGACGAGACAGTGGCGGCCATTTCTGTGGGGGCGATTTCTTCGATCCTGAGGTGTAACGCGCCCGCCCACCGCAGCGAGCCGATAAAAGTAGTGTTAAGGGCCACGGGAAAATGAAAGCCCATGATTCGGATGCCATCGCTTTTGAGCGGCACGTTGATTTTCCCAATCCCCCAGGCGACCGAAAGCAAAGGAACCTCAGCGTAGTGTTCCGTGAGCAGCGAAGAACCGGAAAAAGGCAGCGCTGAGGTGCGATAGCGGTCGAGCATGGAGTGAATCTGCTCCGTCGTCGGAGTATTTGACGCAGCCACCATGTCATAACCGAGCAGGGCTACGCGAACCGTCCGACCCTGACTGGGGATGTCATAGATGGTGTGTCCGGCATACTCCTCCGTCTGGGCGGCGATCGACTGCAGGTACCTGGCCACGCGGTGGCCGTCGATGTGGCCAAGAAAGACCTCGGAAAAGGCGACCGCCCCGTTCGGCCCGAGCGGATTCGGCATACGATGCAAGCCGAAAGCCACCTCGTCCAGGTCCCGTTCGAATTCGAAACCGGTGGCGTCAATGAACGCTTGATACTGGGGGTCGTGCGGGATCTGGTTCCTGTCAAAATGGGTGGTGGCGCGCAGCGGGCGCAGATTGAAATACAGAATGCAGTCCGCTTCGGGAAGCAGTCTGGCCACTTCGGGCGGCGCCTTGCGGTGCAGGTACGCAGCCAGGCCAAGCAGCAGGAGAACGAGCAAAACAATGAGGATGGTCGCCTTGGTGCGCCTGGGCATTCGAGGAGGGAATCATAGCATCCGGGGAGCCGCTGGCTCGTCTCACAATTGGGCAGGATTCTGTGGTAACCTTGGCAATTGTGATCCTGCTCGATAGGGCAGGGAACACGGCTGTTCGGGCTGGCGTAGCTCAGCTGGTAGAGCATCTGATTTGTAATCAGACGGTCGGGGGTTCAAGTCCCTTCGCCAGCTCCAGAGTTTAGCCCGGAGTTGTCCCGCCGCAATCATTCCACACCGACGTCCTGGCTCCTTTTGTGCTGGTCTGCGCGGGAAAGCGTCTGCGGAGTGCTGCGGTGCGATCATGCCGTTTTGAGTTTTGGTTGTGCACAGGTGGCCGAGCGGTTAATGGCAGCAGACTGTAAATCTGCCGCTCCTTGGAGCTACGGAGGTTCGAATCCTCCCCTGTGCACCAGAGATTGGAAGCACCGGGGATTGGAAGTATGAACTTGGAGCCCGGATCGCGAGCTCGCATGTGGATTGGGCTCGGGATTCTGGTTGTACTGTGCGGGTTGGCAGCAAAAACGATGGACCCGGGCAAATTGCGCTCGGCGGTATTGCTATTGTTGGGCTTTTTCGCGGTTCGGATCGTGCTTGCCGGGTTCGCTTCGCGATAGCATGGAGTTTTCAGGGCTGATGTAGCTCAGTCGGTAGAGCACTCCCTTGGTAAGGGAGAGGTCACCGGTTCAATCCCGGTCATCAGCTCCAGATTTGTAGTGGGTGGGTTGTTCACTTGAAGCGGGAGCATACTCGCAACAGGAGCCATAAGCATCAGCTCCAGATTCGTTGTGGGTGCGTCGTTGGGTAAAGCAGGAGCATACCCGCAACAGGAGCAATAAGCAGGAGCTCCAGATATATTGTTGGAGCAATAGGCATCGGCTCCCTCTTTGTAGTGGGTTGGCTTTGTATCAGGGCACGACTTTAGTCGGGCCGTAACAGCACGGAAAAATTCGGGGGCTTTAGCCCCTGAGGGATCTGGAGCGCTAAGCATCAGCTCCATGGTTTGTTTCAGGTTAGTCCGGAAGGGCACGGCTTCAGCCGTGCCGCCAAGGTCAGCCACACATACGGGCTTTAGCCCCTGAGGTACGTTTTTTTAGTCATGATTGGCGGGAGTAACTCAGTGGTAGAGTCACAGCCTTCCAAGCTGTTGGTCGCGGGTTCGATTCCCGTCTCCCGCTCCAAACTTTTTTGTGCCTGAGAGCTGCGAAATGTTTGTGCAGACAGTCTTACCCATTGAGGACGAAGCGCACTTCGCCACCGTCAAAGCATCGCTCGAGCCGTTATTCGCCACCGGCAATGTTGCCGGCTATCTGAAGCAGGTGCAGCGCGCGAAGCTCAGGGTGAGGGACTTTGAGGGACTGCTGGCACGTGGACTGCTTGGCGCCGGCACCCCCGAGGCTTACCGGGCGCTGCCTGATTCTGACCGCGGCCAGGCGCGCGAGCTCTATCTGTCCCTGGTGGAACAAGTGCCGCTCGAGCTGCGCGCCAGGTTTTTGAAGATTTATGCCTACTACTGAAATCCCGCTGCCCACGGTGCTCGAAAGCACCTACATCGTGGTGTGGGAGTACCAGGTGAAGGCAGAGTGTCAGGCGGAATTTGTAGCGGCTTACGGGCCGGATGGGGAATGGGCAAGGCTGTTCCGTCGCTCCCCGGAGTTCGTAGGGGTAGAACTGCTAGGGAGTGTAGGGAACGCTACCCGGTTCTTTACGTTGGACCATTGGGGTTCGCAGGCGGCGATGGATGAGTTCTTAGCCTCCAACGCAACCGCCTACGATGTGCTGGACCGGCGTTTTACCGGGCTTACGGTGTGGGAGCGGCGCATTGGCGGTTTTGCCTGCGATGCGTAAGAAAACAAACGAGTTTTAGGCAAGCTAGAGAGGGACGAAATGGCGAAGGAGAAGTTTGACCGGTCTAAGCCGCACGTGAACGTGGGGACGATTGGACACATTGATCACGGCAAGACGACGCTGACGGCGGCGATCACCAA
>CAZSUK010000776.1:0-6932 GCA_964609355.1 uncultured Acidobacteriaceae bacterium
GACCGTCGGTACCCGAAGAAAATGATGAACCACAGAAGCGTCGACAAAATCCCGGGCGGCAAGCCGGCAGGCTGGAAGCTAATGTGAAAAAGAAGAATGTTGACGAGGACCGGGCCAAGCAGAATCAACGCGAACGGAATAAATTGGCCCGAAAGCAACAGCAAACCTCCCACAAGCTGCACCAGGAAGATAACGTGCATGTAAAACGAACCGAACAGCACACCTATAAATTGGCCAGCCTGTCCAGGGGGCATGGGCGCATGCAGAAAGTTGAGAAATCCGTTAAGACCGAAAAACACAAATATCAGGCCCAGTAGAATGCGTGCAATCAGAACAGCAATTTTCATGGTTTTCTCCTCTCAGATAACAACATGCGTTGGTTAAGCTTCGCATGTCGGTCAATTGAATAGACGACGGGTGTTGTTTTTCGATTCTTTTTCAGTGCCATTAGCCTCTAATAGAGTGACCATGCCGATTTCCGACTGCCAGGTATTAGATCCGAGGATCCGGCGCACCCGCAAGCTCCTCCAGGGAGCCCTGGGCTCTCTCATGCAGTCCAAGAGCTTCGACGAGATTTCGGTGCAGGATATTACGGAAGCGGCCACGGTTAATCGAGCCACGTTTTACGACCACTACAACGATAAATTTGCCCTGCTCGAAGCCATGGTTGCCGGCGGCTTCCACGAACTGCTGGATGCGCGCCAGCTGCGCTACCACGCTGGCTGCCCCGCGGCGTTGGAAGCAATCGTGTTAGCCACCTGCGATTTCCTCTCTCAGGCACACGCCCAGGGAGAGTGCAACCGGCAAACGTCGTTCGAACCGCTGATGGATGCAGCCATGATAAAAGCCATTCGACGCCTCCTGGTGGAGGGGATGCAGCGGGGCGAGCAACCACTCCCGGCGTGCCCGGAGCTGGTTGCTGCCGCCGCGAGCGCGGCGATCTGCGGTGCGGTAAAGCACTGGTTTTCTTTGCCCGACGGTCCGCCGGCGAAGGTGGTAGCACCCAAAATCGTGGAACTGATTTTGCCTATGCTTGGTGCAGAGTCACCAGTTCCGGTCGCAGCAAACCATCCTGAATCGTTACCAACCCAAGCGAAATAGGGAGAGAAAAACGGCGCGGTCCCGCGCTGCCCGGGTTCATGTACAACACTCCGTTGCGCCACTCGATCAGCGGCTTATGGGAGTGACCGCTGATAACCGCCGAAAACCCGGCAGCAACCGGATTGAGATCGAGAGCCTGCCGGTCATGCAGCATATAAAACGTGTGACCGTCGAGCGTGATCACCTCCGTGGGCGGCAGGTATGCGCAGGCACCACCCACATCGATGTTCCCGCGAATGGCCGTGACCGGCGCCAATTTCCGCAGTGCCTCCAGTATGGCCGGGTCGCCGACATCCCCGGCATGCAGGATGTGCTCTACCCCGCGCAAAGCCTCGATGGCCGCCGGCCGCAGCAAGCCGTGGGTATCCGAGATAATGCCGATCGTCATAGTCCAATCAGCAGGCGGGTGCGCGGATCGAGGTAGTCGCGCAGCGCGTCGCCGATGAAGTTGAACGACAGCACGCACAGCATCACGGCGATGGCTGGAAAAATCACCATGTGCGGCGAGTCGAAGAGGTGAGAGCGGGCGTCGTTGAGCATGCCGCCCCAGCTCGCCGCAGGCGGTGGCAGCCCTAAACCCAGAAAGCTGAGCGTTGCCTCTGCCAGAACCGCGCCTGCCATACCGATGGCTGCCTGCACAATGATCGGCTGCAGAATATTGGGCAGGATATGGCGGGTAAAGATTCCCAGATCGGAAGCGCCGAGAGCGCGGGCGGCTTCGACAAATTCCCGCTCCTTGACGGCCAGTACTTGCGCCCGCACCAGCCGTGCGTATCCCACCCATCCTCCGATTGCCAGGGCGAGCACCAGGTTGAACAGCCCGGGGCCCAGAAACGCCACAAACGCGATTGCCAGCAGAATGCCGGGGAAAGACAGAAAAGCGTTCATGACGAAGACATTGAGCAGGGTGTCGACCCGTCCTCCGTAAAAGCCAGCCAAGCCGCCCAGAACCAGGCCCAGCGAAAGGGAAAGCCCAACCACGCTGACGGCGACCATCAGGGAAAGCCGCGCGCCGGCAAGAATGCGGGAAAATATGTCGCGGCCGAGCTCATCGGTGCCAAACCAGTGACCATGCGAGGGAGGGGTAAGACGGTGGTAAAGGTCGATCGCAGCCGGATCATAGGGGGTAATCGCTGGGGCGAGCACAGCGAAGGCGACAAACAGGACCAGCAGGACAATGCCCACCACCCCCAGCGGCTGGTGTCGGAGACTACGAGCGAAGGCCATGGATGGGGAAATCATCGCATAATATCTGCGGCGGTCGGGTTGTAAGCATGGGGGGTTAACGAGATGCGCAAATCAAGTTGGCTTTGGGCGATGGGATTGGCCGCAACCATGGCAGCCATCCCAGCCTTGGCTCAGGAATCTGCGGAGCAGCAAGTGATGGACCTGGCCAATCAGGATCGGGCGCAGCAGGGGCTGCCTCCTTTGAAGTGGGATCCCGCGCTGGCACAGGCCGCGGCCGAGCATGCGCAGCTGATGGCGCAGCAGCCTGCGTTGTCCCACCAATATCCGGGAGAACCCGACTTGGTTGCCCGCACAGCCGCGGCTGGAGCACATTTCCGCTCCATCGCAGAGAACGTCGCGCTTGCGCCAACTCCCCAAGCACTTGAGCAGGAGTGGATGCACTCCGCCCCTCATCGGGCGAATATTCTCAACCCGGTTATGAACACCATTGGGATAGGCCTGGTGAGGCGGGGAGGGAACTACTACGCGGTGGAAGACTTTGCCGACGGAGTAGCCGAGCTTGGGCCGCAGCAGATTGAGCAGAAGATCGGCCTGCTCTTGCAGCAGAAGGGCCTGCAACCTGCGGGTCTGACCCAGGACGCCCGTCAAACCTGTGAAATGGAGCACGGCTCTGCTGGCGGCTCTTCGCCTCGTTTCATCATGCGTTGGGAGGGAAGCGATTTAAGCCGTCTGCCCGCGGTCCTGGAGCAGAAGATCTCCGCCGGCCAATACCACAAAGCAGCGGTAGGCGCCTGCGACTCCGGCAACCCAGCTCAGGGCTTCACCACCTACAAAGTCGCCGTAATGCTTTATTGAGGTGTCGAGGGGTCTGTGAATGCAAATGGCGCGGACGAATATTGTGTGGGTGGCCTGGTCTCGCTTTTGACCTGGGTCTTCCGGCAACCTCTAAGCTCTGCAGCGGGTCGCTACGACCCTACCCTTTGTCATCTCGACCGGAGCGCAGCGCAGTGGAGAGATCTGCGGTTCAGCGGTCCCCTCTTGGAAATGTTCGGCAAATGCAGCTGCCGTGGTGTTATCCCCGCGACGGTTTGCTGAACAACGACCCGCTGAGACGAGACGAACCACGTCACTCCATTTTTCAGCCCGCACATTTCATCCCCGTCAACATCATTTCCGCCGCGCACCAACCCGCCGGCGGAAAGCCGCTTTACCCTCGCGGTATGAGTGTATTTCTGCTGCAGGTGAGCAAAGCTGCGCGAACCGCAAACGATGCCAAGGACCGCCGCTGGATCTACGTGCCCTACGACCGAGTGACCGACCGCGCCGGACCGCTGCACAATATCAGCCCCACCCAATGCGGCATCGTCATGGTCGAGTCTTCAGAGAAGGGAATGCGCAGGTCATACCACATCGGAACCTCGCCCGGGGAACGCAAGGCGCTGCGCGAGCGGACCAGAGTAGCAATTGAGGAACTGGCGCGAGTGCCGCGGCCAGATTACGAATCAGCGGGGAAGCGATGACCGACGCAGTGATTGTGGGAGCAGGCCTGGCTGGCCTCAGTTGCGCAATATCACTCGAAGCTGCCGGCTTGACAGTGACCCTGTTGGAGGCAAGTGACGCGCCCGGCGGCCGCGTGCGCACCGACGTGGTCAAGGGCTTCCGGCTAGACCGCGGATTTCAGGTGCTGCTGACTGCTTATCCTGAAGCAAAACGGCTGCTCGATAATCGCGCTCTGCAATTAAAGAAATTCGACCCCGGCGCGTTGGTCTGGCATGGGGGCAAATTCCATCGTTTTGCCGATCCTTTCCGAAGCCCAGTCGGGGGCGCCCGCTTCCTGTTCGACCCCATTGTGCCCCTCAGCGATAAGCTGCGTGTAGCAATTCTTCGAACGCGGGTGCAGCGTGGCACGTTCGAGGAGACATTCGCGCGTCCCGAGCGAACCACGCGCGATCACCTGGAGTCGATCCCTTTCAGCCCCGCGATTATCAACCGCTTCTTCGAGCCATTCTTTGCGGGAGTTTTTCTCGAGCGCGAACTGGTGACCTCGAGCCGCTACTTTGAATTTCTCTTTCGCATGTTCTCGGTGGGAGCCGCCGCGGTTCCGGCCGAGGGAATGCAACAGATCCCGTTGCAATTGGCATCGCGTCTGCGAGCCGGCACACTGCGAACCGGCGCACGGGTAAGCAAGGTGACGCGAGGCCCGCAATCCTTTGCGGTCGACATCGAGGGCCAATTGGCCCTGGAGGCACGCGCCGTGGTGCTGGCGGTTGCCGGCAACGAGGGCAACGCCTTATTGGGTGGAGTCGGCGGCTGGAGTGTGCCCGAGGTGCGCGCCTGGAACCAGACCGCCGCCTTCTGGTACGCGGCCCAGCAAGTCCCGGTGAACGAGCCCATTATCCTGCTCAACGGGGAGGGCCGGGTCGCCGGCCCGGTCAACAACTTAGCCGTCATGAGCGCGGTTTCCCCAGCCTATGCACCCCCGGGAGCGCACCTGTTGGTAGCTAGTGTCGTGGGAGGTGTTCCTTCAGAGCACGAAGTGCGCGCCCACCTCCGAAAATGGTTCGGCCCGGTGGTCGATTCCTGGACACTGCTCAGGACCTATCCGATTCCCCATGCGCTGCCCCAGCAGAGGCATGCCGAATGGGAGCAGGCCCCGGTTCGCTTGGGAGGCACTGGTGGCGTGTACATGTGTGGGGACTACCGCGAAACGGCCTCGATCCAGGGAGCCTTGGCCTCGGGAAGGCGAGCTGCGGAGGCAGTGGTCCAGGACTTGGCGGGGGACTTGCCGGCCGGGAAACCCTGACAGCTTTTGACTCAGGATGGCAGGTTTGCGGTAAAATCGAACCAGTCAGAGACGTTCCCGCCAGGCACTCCTCAGTAGCTCAATGGCAGAGCATTCGGCTGTTAACCGAAGGGTTGTAGGTTCGAGTCCTACCTGAGGAGCCAGATTCTAAACAACTTACTGCACCTTAGCTCCCACCTTATCGGTGTGTACCGGGGAAAATACCCGGGACACTGTCGAAATTGTTTCCATCGCTTCGCGCAAATCGTCAGTCGTAAAGTGTCCATAGCGCGCCATCTTGACCATAGTGCTGGGTGACCAGCCACCGATCTTGGCGACCATTCGGTTTTCCAACTTTCCATCGGCTTGGCCGGGTCAACGGAATAGGGAACAGCTCTGCCGGCGAGATAACCGGCTTCGCCATCCAGGCCCTAATCTCCGTTGCAAAGACGAAATGCTCCGGCTTGCGATCGGGGACCGCTCTACCCAGAAGGTCAGATTCCAAGCGCCTGCTGGTTCAAGGGAATCAGCCTTACACTCACAGCGGTGTTCTTTCGCGCCCCGAGGGTGAGCACAACGAAGGGAAGGAGCGCCTGGAGCGAGACTTAGCACACGCATCGAGCAGCGCTCTTTCTTCTTCTGTCGTGATCGCGTGCCCGATACTCTCCCAATCGCCATACCCCTAGTACTTAAGTAATTATCACTGAGTACTACTGAATGTCACAATAACAGAGCGCTTTTCGTTGTGGTTTGTGTCCTCTGGTTCCGATGGCAGATACCCCCGAAGGGCTCACCGACGGAAGCAGGAACAAGGCTAAGACATCCCGATTATGACAATTGAGTGGGCGAGAGTCGTGTTTCTAAACGAGGATGGCTCCTTCACAGCGTTTGAAGTTGTGCCGAGTCTGCGAATAACATTTGCGCCTGAGACCAACCCTCCGGACAGAGTGGTCATTATAGAACTTCGTGACCTTTCGGACGCTGACAGATTACGTCTCATGAAGTGCGCCGCACCCATGAAAATATCGGTGGATTGGATTTGGGGTCAATTCGTTCTTGAGCCTGAGCAGTTGCTCGCCACAATTACACCGTGTGGCGGATTCATCTTCATTCAAGGCGAATTCAAAGCAGATGGTTTCAAAAAGCTTGACGCTGGCTTTCAGGTTCCCGTCCTTGTGAAGGGTCCTTGCACTGTGACGCTGGAAGTTTCGTTGCGTTCACCAATGGTGAAAATCGACCACAGTGCCCATCCGGAATCGGCCTGATTCTGAGACCGAAGCGGGACCGCATGGATGCCTCCCCATTTCAACTAGACGGCTGAACAAGCGCTGTTGCCAAGCACGAACTCCGCGGGGCTCACGTAACGATTGCCTAAGAAACGGGAATTTCGGTAATTCGCCCGGCTGTGATTGCGAAGAATCGCGGCTTCGGCATCTACAAGGCCTGTGAGGTGTAGACGGCAAAAAAAGAACTTCAGTCCCATCAGCAGAAACAGACGGGGTGTCTTGAAACGAAACCTAAGCTGGGTCCTATTGGTTCGGTTGTGACCATAAACCACGCTAAGGGGCTAAGGTGAGTTTGCCTTGACAGCGATCGATAATGATCTTCTCTCCAGGCCCTCGCTTTCGTGATTTGAAGGGACAGCCGAAGTAACCACCAACCGAACATTCGGCATCGCAACTTTTCCTCACGCTGAAAACGACGGGCAGGTGCGACGTTTCGATTTAAGGTTGCGGCGCGACGAAGTTATCGATACTCTTTGCCAACACATAAAAGGGAAGCATCATGTCGCCCAATCTCAGTCTGTCAGGAAGTGGAGTGGATCCCTTGATTGAGACAGCGAAAATGGTGACAGATTACG
>CAZSUK010000777.1:0-6458 GCA_964609355.1 uncultured Acidobacteriaceae bacterium
GGGCGGCGGCTCATCACAACTGGCTCGGTGGCAAAGTTGTACTCAGGCGGAGGCGATGAGGTGGCCCACTCCAGCGTCCAGGCGTCCCAGGGATCCGGGCCGGCCTCTTCGCCTTTGAAGTACGAGTACACCAGGTTGTAGACAAAAATCGCGGTGGCGATACCCTGAATGATGCCGCCCATCGAGACGATGAAGTTCAGGGTGTCCCAGCCGCGACCAGGTTCATAGGTATAGATACTGCGCGGCATCCCCAGAAGCCCGGGTATATGCATGAGGTCGAAACACAGATGGAAGCCGAGGAAGAACAGCCAGAAATGCCACTTACCTAACCGCTCGTTGAGCATCTTGCCGATCATCTTCGGGTACCAGTAGTAGAACCCTCCAAAGAAGCAAAAGACGATGGCTCCTACCAGAACATAGTGGAAGTGGGCGATGACGAAATACGAATTATGCAGTTGCCAATTCCAGGGGGCGGTGGAGAGCATGATTCCGGTCAGGCCGGCGAACAGAAACTGAATCAGGAAGGCACTGCAGAAAAGCATAGGTGTGGCAAAGCGAATCTTGCCTCCCCACATGGTGGCAATCCAATTAAAGATCTTGATCCCGGTCGGGACCCCAACCAGCCCGGTCGAGAGCACGAAGAATGCATTCTGCGCCGAAGTCATGCCCACGGTAAACATGTGGTGCGCCCATACGCTCAAGCTAATCACTCCGATCCCGGCCGACGCGGAGACCATCGCCGGATAGCCGAAGATCGCCTTACGGGAAAAGACCGGAATGACCTCGTTGGCGATGGCGAAGGCAGGCAGCACCAGCACATAGACCTCGGGATGGCCGAAGATCCAGAAAAAGTGCGCCCAAACGACGGGCGCTCCGCCGGCCTGGGAGTCGAAGAAGTGCCCTCCGAGATAGCGGTCGATGCAGAGCATGATTTGCGCCGCGGTCAGAGGGCTAATGGTGACCAGGATCATTCCTGAGACCACCAGGTAGAGCCATGCCAGCAGGGGCATGCGAAACATGGTCATGCCTTTGCAGCGCATGCAGATGGTCGTGGCGATGATGTTGACCGCGGCGCCGATGGTGCCGAAGCCGGAGACGATCAGTGACAGTGCCCAATAGTCGGTGCTATGCCCGCGCGAGAATGCCCGTTCGGTAAGCGGCGCATAGGCCCACCAGGTCACGTCGGGTGCGCTCCCCGCCCCCTGCAGGCCCACGCCACCGATGAAGCTGTAGTAGAGCATCAAGCCGCCCAGCGCGGTCATCCAGAAGCTGAAGGCATTCATCCGGGGAAAAGACATATCCCGCGCCCCGATCATCAGAGGAACCAGGTAGTTGGCAAATCCAATGACCAACGGCATCCCCATGAGAAAAACCATGGTCGTTCCGTGCATGGTGAAGAGGCGATTGAAGACCTCTGGGGAGAGGAAGTTATTGTGGGGTACGGCGAGCTGAATGCGCAGCAGGATCGCCTCGAATCCACCGACCAGCAAAAAGATGGCGGCATAGCCGATGTACATCAAGCCGATCTTTTTGTGGTCGACGGTAGTTACCCAACTGTTCACCAGTTCGAGCCACGTTCCGTACACCTCACTCGGGGGGGTGAGGTCGATGGCGCTCCCGATGGGTAGAGTTGAATCAGCCATAACCGAAGAACTCCTGTTTTGCAAAGGCCCGTGACTTAGTTACTTCAGGGTATCGAGGTAGGCGACGACCTTGTCGATCTGATCATCACTTAGCTGCATTGCCGGCATCAGACTTCCTGGCTTGACGTACTCCGGGTCTTTAATCCAAAGCTTGAGATTGGCAGGGGTATTGTCGGCCGCACCGGAAGCAAGCGTATCCCGGCTCCCGAAGTGGGTAAGATCGGGCCCAAACCTTCCCTGTGCCGGGGTGCCTCGAATGACGTGACAACTGATGCAGGCCTGGGACTCGAATATCTGCCGGCCTTCCGCGACAGCCGGATCCTGAACCCCCGGCTGCTGCTGATTCTTCACCCAGGCGGCAAAATCTTCCGGCGTCTGCACGTAGACGCGCAGCGGCATTTTGGCATGCTCCACACCGCAGAACTGGGCACATTGCCCCACGTACATACCGACTCTATCCGGGTTGAACCACATATGGTTGACCTGGTTTGGAATAGAGTCGATCTTGCCGAACAACGCTGGAACCCAGAAGCTATGGTCCACGTCGGCGGATAACAAGTTCAGCGATGTGGTCATGGGAGTCTCTTCGCTGCTGACAGGCACGTGCAGCTCATTGGCAGCGGTGAAACCGAATTTGGTGTAGGCGAACTCCCACCAGAACTGATGGCCTACAACATTCACCTCGACCGCCGTGGGCGGCATTTTTTGATCCTCAATGGCAAACAGAATACGGGCCGTGGTGAGGAAGAGAACCAGGACAATGAGAATGGGGATCACGGTCCAGGCCAACTCAATCTGGGTGCTGCCGTAGATCTGGGGCGGTTCGCTATTGTCGCTGGGATCACGCTGCCGATAGCGGAGTACCACATAAATAAAAAGGGAGGCGACCACAATAAAAATGGCGCCCGTGATTTGAATCACGAAAAGCGACAAATTGTGAATCATGTGCGCCGGACCGGAGTGCGGGTCGAAGGTGCTCGGCGTCTGGTGGATAACGGTGTCGGTGGGTAGACCCCATGCCGCATGCCCGACGGAGCTCAGCAGCAGCAACAATGCATACGCGGCTTTGCCGGGCCCTTTGCGCTGCAGCGATCCTCCTAACATGCGTGTGGACCCCTCCCCCATCCAAAGAAAATTCATTGTAGCGCTCTCGATCGGCCGACCGTATGAATAGTTTCTCCAGCTACCAACTGCGCCTTTGATGCACGGAAAGGTGAAATGGGCTCTTGGTACACTTGCGGAAATGAAGCGCCTGATCATCAACGCGGACGATTTTGGTCTCGCGCCGGGCGTTAACCGAGCCATCGTGGAGCTACAGCAGGCAGGCGCTCTCAGTTCCACTACGCTGATGGCGAATGGTCCCTATTTTTCACCTGCAGTGTATATGGCGTTTGCCCAACCGGGCCTCGCCGTCGGATGCCATGTGGTGCTGGTCGATGGTTCGCCTTGCCTCCGCTCTGACGAGGTGCCTTCGCTGCTTGATCCCCAGGATTCTTCCTCGTTCCGTATCACCGTGGGCAGCTTTATTCGTGATTTGCTGCGTGGCCGCATCCGGGGAAAGGAGATTGAGGCTGAGGCCATCGCCCAGATACGACGGATTCAATCGAGCGGTCTCACGGTCAGCCATATCGATTCCCACAAACATCTGCATGCCTTTCCGGGGGTGCTGGCTCCTCTTCTTCGGGCCGCGCGTCATTGCGGAGTCAACTGCGTTCGCAATCCGTTCGAACCACGGTGGAGTCTTCGCGCCACCCGAATCGGCGGCGCAGTGCGACGCCTGCAGGTACACCTGATGCGCAGCCAGCGGCGAACGTTCTGCAGGCTAACAAAGGAACACGCCATGTGCACCGCCGACGGTTCTATCGGCCTGCTGGCCACGGGAGTGCTCGATGACTCAGTGCTGCGCTCCCTTCTTCGAGCCATGCCAGAAGGCACGTGGGAGCTGGTTTGCCATCCTGGATATATTGACAGTGCTCTTGAACAGACACGCACTCGCTTGCGGGCAGCACGAGAGACGGAGCGCAACGCCCTGTTGGACGTCATTCCCGAAGCACTCAGGAATGACGAAGCGTTGAACCTCATCGATTTTCACCGGTTGGGGAGTGAGGGTTTCAAGCTCGAGCACAGGAGTAACAAGGTGCGCTCCCTTAGCGGATGAAAAGAGTGCAAAAACCGCAGGGACTAAACAGGCTGCAGACAAATTCGCGACCGGGCAGGAGTTGCAGGGGCTAAAGGCCCTCATATTTTCGATCGTTTACGGCCCGACTAAAGTCGTGCCCTGATACAAAACAGAGCTTTTGTGCAGCCCGTAAAGTTGTGCCTTGATACAAAATAGGTTTTTCCGCAGCGTTTAAAGCCGCTCGCTCAAGGATGGGATTTTCAGGTGGCGAAGCGGCCACCAGGGCTAAAGCCCCGAATCTATTTACCGAGCTTTTCAGCGGGTTTAAAAGCCCGCTTCCCCGGACTGAAGTCCGGGGCTACACAACGGATTGGCACGAAGGTGAAGGGTACGTCTCAAAAGGGGTTTTAAAAAATGAAGATTGGCATCACGTGTTATCCGACCTATGGTGGCAGTGGGGTGGTTGCCACCGAACTAGGCATTGAGCTCGCCGCGCGCGGTCATCAGGTTCACTTCATCACCTATTCGCAGCCATTCCGCCTCACGGGGCGGGAAGAAGGGATCTTCTATCACGAGGTGCCGGTCTCGAACTACCCCCTCTTCGAGTACCCGCCCTACGATCTCGCGCTGGCCACGCGCATGTCTGAAGTGGCCGAATACTACGAGCTCGATCTGCTCCACGTCCACTACGCTATTCCGCACTCGGTGTGCGCGTTGCTGGCCCGGCAGATGCTAGCCAAGCGCAGATATATGCCCTTCGTCACTACGCTTCATGGCACCGACATCACCCTGGTCGGCCTCGATCGGTCGTACCTGCCTATCACCCGCTTCGGTATCGAAGAGAGCGACGGAGTCACCTCCATCTCCAACTACCTGCGAGAAAAAACCGTGCACGACTTCGGCATCCTGCGCCCCATCGAAGTCATTCCCAACTTTGTGAACTGCGACGAGTACAAGCCCCTGGGCGACCGTCGCGCGGACGCCCGCGCACGCTTTGCCGACCCCGGGGAGAAGATTCTGCTACATCTTTCCAACTTCCGCCCGGTGAAGCGCATTCTGGACGTGATCGAGGTCTTCTCCCGTGTTGCCCAGGAAATACCAGCGCGATTGCTGATGGTAGGGGACGGACCAGACCGTTCTTCAGCAGAGTGGCTGGTCAACAGCAAAGGCCTTCAAAACCGGGTGCAGTTCCTGGGCAAGCAGGAGCGGGTGCATGAATTGCTTCCGGTAGCGGACCTGATGATCATGCCCAGCGAGCTGGAATCTTTCGGATTGGCCGCGCTCGAAGCCATGGCCTGCAAGGTCCCCACCATCGCCACCCGCGTCGGGGGGGTGTCCGAATTAATCGAGGATGGCGTGACCGGACGACTTTTTGCCGTCGGCGATGTCGCTGCCATGGCTATCGCCGCAGTGGAATTGCTGTCCGACGAAGATCGCCTGAGCGCGATGGGCGACGCGGGGAGACGGGCCGCCCAGGATCGTTACTGTGCCTCGCGCATTATCCCTATTTATGAGCAGTACTACGAGAAGGTGCTGGCGCGGGCCGAGGTCTGATCAGCGAGCACCAGGACATTGGGCGCCATGGGGATTTCCAGGGTGACACGGGTTCCCCGCCCGGGACGGCTGAACACTTCAAAGAGGGCACTGTTGCCGTAGAGCACTTCCAGCCGCTCGCGCACATTGCGCATGCCTATGCCCGCGCCCCGGCTCACAAAGCCCACTTCCCTTGCCCGGCCCTCGGCCATACCCACTCCGTCGTCTTCCACCTCGACCACCAGCTTTGCGCCCTGGATACGGCTGCGCAGGGTGATGGTCCCCCCCTGCAAGCGCGGCTCCAGACCATGCTTGATGCTGTTCTCAATCAGGGGCTGCAGCAGCATGCAAGGCACGAGCAGTTCCAGCGTGCCGGGATCGATTTCTTTCACCACCCGCAGCTTTTCCGCTCCAAAGCGCACCACTTCGATTCCCAGGTAGTCGTCGGTAAAGGTCAACTCCTCGCGAAACGGCACGTAGGAATCATGATCCTTCAGCAAGGCGCGCAGAATGTTGCCCAGCTGCACGATCATCTCCCGCGCCATCTCCGGCCGGAAGCGGACCAGCGATGCGATCGAATTCAGGGTGTTGAACAGGAAGTGGGGATTGATCTGGCGCTGCAGGGCGTCGAAGCGGGCCTCCAGCACCAGTCTCTTCTGCTCCTTCAACTTGATCTCGATGCGGCTCGAATTCCAGATTTTCAAGGGAATTGCCACGACGACCGCGGCACAAACGCAGATGCATACCTTAACTGCGAAGCTGGACGAATCAAGGCTAAACAACCGCCCAGGATAAAGCCGCGCCAGCCACATACGGACCATCTGCATCCCGAGAATCAGCATCAGCAGCAGGACCTGGCGATCGAAGCGCGGTTTGCGCAGGTTTCGCCGCACCCAGCGATAGATACTCAGATCGACGAAAGGGGAAAATGACCAGACTTCTTCCGGCTCCACGGCCTGCCCGTATAAGCCGGAAATTACGGCGACGGTAAGAAAGAAGGGCAGGGTCAGATATTCGCCATGCAACATGGCGGGCAGCGAGAGCACCGCTCCGCCCAAGAGCGCGGCAAACGGTCCCAACAAGATGCCAAGGATGATGACTGTTTCGAAAGCAACGTCGGCCGCAGAGAAGTTGCGAACAGTCAAGCGAATCCAGACGCCAAG
>CAZSUK010000778.1:0-6658 GCA_964609355.1 uncultured Acidobacteriaceae bacterium
ATAGAAAACGCGATAAGCAACGTAGAGCCGCGTCAGCTCGCTCAAATGCGCAGTCGATACAGCTTCTATCCGGCAGACTGGCCTATCCATAGGATTTGTGAACACGTCTCTCAGACTACCAAGGTCGCGGCAGAACCCCATAGGAACTGCGGGTGGGTGGATTCAAACCAATTCTCGTTGCATTTGGAGTTTGTATCCACCCACCCGACGATTGGTGCCGGGATAACGCCGAAAAGCGCGTTCATTCCACACTTAAGTTGCCACCGCCAAGTCGTTTCCAAAACCCAGGGCAACCGTCAGCATCGTGACAATGCAGCCCGCATGATGAGGCTGTTGACATCGAGTCCATGGGTATAGGTGCTGACCATAGTCCGCCGGACAAACGGTAGACGCATCGCGCGAAATCCACGCTCAGGATTCCGATAAAAAGCCGTCGCAGCGCGAGCAGAAAAACGCAGCGTCTGCCGGTACCCGTGCACGCTCCCGGCAAATACCTCCGCCGCTGCCCCATCACCCCGCAACTCAGAGAGAACCGCACCCGCAGCCGCCTGTCCGCTCAGCAACGCCCCATAAATGCCCTCACCGGTCAGCGGATCGACGAAGCCGCCAGCATCTCCAACCAGCAACACCCTATCCCGCAAACCCGCCCGCACATAATCCACTCCGCAGGCCTCTGCCCCCATGCCCAGGTATTGCCCCGTAACATGACCCGCCGCATCCACTCCCAGCCGTTGCTTCACATAGTGCAGCAGCCCACTGCGTGTAAGCCGGGCGGCACACGATTGCGAGTAAACCCCCACATTCAGATGATTCCCCTTAGGAAAAACCCAGGCGTACCCTCGAGGAACGGAGCCGAAATCAAAGGTAAGATCCACTTCTCCCTTCGGCATCGATGTCTGCACCTCAAGGGCAAAGCCCGCAGAAAACCACGCCCCTTCGCCGCATAACCGCCGGACCTGCCCGCTCGCCCCATCAGCCCCAATCAAGAAGCACGCATGATCGGTCGTATCGGCGGTAGTCAACTGCACACCCCTCTTAGAGCGCGTAATCTCTCGCACCGCGGAAATCTTTCTGAAGTCCGCGCCCGCCGCAATCGTTTTGCCCAGGCAGTACGCATCGAACTCTGCCCGAACTGTCATCATGCAAATAGCCTCGCGGCTCCTTAACGAAGTCGATAAGCCGTCACTCTCTAACTGAACACGACGAACGACCGCCCGGACCAGCGGTTCAATGGAATATCTGAGTGTCTTGACTGCCTTGACCGTAAGACCACCAGCACAAGCCTTGGATCGCGGGAAATCGCTTTTATCCAGCAGCAGAACCGACTGGCCGGCAACCGCGAGATCATAAGCGGCCGCGCAGCCGGCTGGTCCCGCACCTACTACAATCGCGTCCCAAACTTCCATAGTCACGCAGCGGTCACGTAGGATTTGTCAGCCACTCATCGGAGTGCTTTTCCAGCGCAATGCGCACCAGTTGGCTGCGCGTGCGTACGCCGGTCTTTTCGAAAAGCTGTTGCAGCACAGCCTTGACCGAACTCTCAGAAATTGAGAGCTTGGCGCCTATCTCTTTATTCGTCAGCCCTTCGAATACCCCTTTGAGCACGGCCTGCTCGCGCTGGGTCAAACCGCCGCCTCGCCGCGGAGCAGCAGCATTCCCCGTAGCCGCGGCAATAATCGAGCGCGTCACTGCCGGGTCGAGCCAGACCTCTCCGGCGACCACCTTTCTGATCGCCTCGCTCAACCGGCTGGGAGGACTATGCTTCAGGAAAACGCCCGACGAACCGTTCTCCAGTGCGCGCAGCATCACCGCATCGTTCATGCCCGCGGTGACCATGAGAATGCGGCCAGCGAACCCGGCGCTTCGCGCTCGATCGAGAAAGAGCGTTCCCTGCTCATGCCCGAGATCGTAATCCAGCAGAACCACGTCGACTTTATCCAACTGCGGCAGTGCGAGCGCTTCACTTGCCGAAGCGCAGGTGCCCGCAATCTGGAAGTCAGACTCGGTCTGTAGAAGCCGGCTGAGGCTCTCGCGGAACAGGCTGTGGTCGTCGATCAGCAATATCCGAATTTCGCTGCTCATAGTCTTCATTCTTGCTCTCTCGTGGAGCGGATGACAACTCCACCACGAACGTCGAGCCCCCGGTCTCGGGCTCATAATGCAGGTCGCCTTTGAAACTGCGCATAAGAGCGCGCGACAAATAGAGACCGAGCCCGGTTGACTGCGCGTCCATCTGGAAGGGATGAAAGAGACGTTCCGGGTGAGCCACTCCGCCTCCGCTATCTCGGAAGCGAATCATCACCCCCGCCGCTTCCCGGCGAGCGTTCACCGTCAGTTCCTTTCGCTCCTGTTCCTCCATGGCGCGTTCACTATTCTTGGTCAGGTTCAGGAATACCTGCATCAGGCTCTGCCGGTCGGCCCACACAGGAGGCAAATCTTCCTCAACCTCCCACCGGCTGGTGATCCCTGCGTCCCGCAGCGAAGACTCGATCACGATGCGCAGCTCATCCAGCAACGGCTGAACTTCCACACCGGAGGCGTGGTTGGCGCTCTGCCGCAGGTCCATCGCGGCAATACGTTCGAGCGCCAAAACCAGCGTTCCCAGGGCCTCAAAGTCTTTATTATCTTTTAGTTGTCCGGTTCGAGCCAGATTTTCGTGAACCAGCGCAATGGCCCCGCACACGTTGCGGACTTCGTGCGAAACTGCCGCCACCATGATGCGCGAGCCCGCCACCATCTGGTGGAAACTTGATTCCTCGTGCGTCCGCAGGTCTTCTGAAGTATCGAGCACCATGGCCGCCAGGCGCGGCCCGGCACCCGTACGGTAGGTCGAAAACCAAACATCGGCCTGGAAAACCTCTCCGTCTTCTCTGCGTCCGCGACACTGCATTGCCGTCCGAAACACCTGCTGATTGCTGTCCAGAGCGGGAACATTGATCAGCGACGGCAAGTAGTTTCGGATCGACCGTCCCGGGAGTGTGCCCGGCGGCAGCCCGAAAAGCCGATCTGCCGCATCGTTGGCCAGCAACACGCAGCCGTCGGAACTGGTGGTAATAATCGCCGCCGGGCTGCTGGCGACCAGGACTTTCAGCTGCTCTTCGGCATCCCGCCGTGCAGTCATCTCGGATTCGATCTGTCGCAAATGCCGGGCAGACACCTTGCGGCTGCGCGTCACTTGATGCATGAAAAGCCCCATGCAGCAAAACGCCGCAAAGTAAAGCAGGTCGCGCGGCAAACCCGTATTAGGTCCCCAGGGAAACTCATCGAAGGCTTCCGCCAACCAGGCGCAGACCGCGGCGACCGCGGTAATTTCCCATCGGCTTAGAGAGGCGCCGGCTACTAGCATGGGAGCGAGGTACAAAAAGCCAAGTGGGATCTGAGCTGCGACGCGCGCATCGATCCACGCAATCAAGGCGATCATCAGCGCCGCAATCAGCAATGACGTGCTGCGCTTGCCCCACATGAACATGGAAAAAATTGGCATGTCTGAGCTTCCCCGCGGTGGCCCCTTGCTATTCTACCGGCTCGAAATCTACTCCCCGCTCGCCTTCATGGAACTGTACTCCGGCTCGGCATGACACTCTATGGAAAAACCGGTCCTTGGGTAAGCCGGGCATCTCCGGACCGGGAATCTATCTCGGTTACGAGTAAGGGTATAAACGCATGTTCGTGCTTATGAATTCCTCACGAAAGTTTCATGTCAGTTTTGCCACTAAACAGGTAGTCTCAGGATCAAAAGATACTTGGAATTGGCCAATCGTGGCCGCTTAGCCTCAAGTAACATGGAATCTGGCGGTTCCGAACACCGTCCGGTCCAAATAGGCTGGCTGGCGTTCTGATGGTCGGTAATCGTGACAGGGTAGTTCTGGCGATCAGCAACGCGAGGTTTCGCTGAATGGTGAGTGGCCGAATTCTGTCCTCTGCTCCGTCCAATCGCTTTCAACAAATATGAGTAGCACCAATCCTGTAGAGATGCTCCCCGGGAAAGATCGGAAATCTGCGTTGGGTCGAGAGGTCAACAAATGAAGCAAACGGTGGTCATCGCAGCCGCCCTCACTCTGGGGATTTTGACGGGCTGCGGCGAGAAAAAGCAAGATCCGGCAGCTCAGGCGCCTCCCCCGGTACAGGTAGAGAGTGAGGGCGGCGTCAGCCTCATCACTGTCGATCACCCGGAGCGTTTCCCCCTGGTTGCCGCCACCCAGTATGAGTCGACGTCTACGCTCAATGTGACCGGCACAGTCAATCCGGATGTTTCCCGGACCATCCCGGTCATCTCCATAGCTTCCGGCCGGGTGGTCTCGATCAAAACGCAACTCGGCGCCTTTGTGAAGAAGGGCCAGTTGTTGATGGAAGTGCAGAGCACTGATATTTCCAACGCTTTCGATCAATACCTCAAGGCGGTCAACGACGAGAGATTAGCCCGGGTACAGTACGAACGAGCCAAAATCCTCTACGACAAGGGGGCGATCGCCAAGAGCCAGCTGGAGATCGCGGAAAACGCTGAGCAGGATGCCCAGACCGATCTGAAAGCGGCGGAACAGTTGTTGGTCGTTCTCGGCGTGGACAAAGACCATCCCTCCCTTACCGTCAAGGTCTACTCCCCGGCAACCGGTGTCGTCATCGCCCAAAATGTCACCAATGCCGCTGCAACCGGCGTCAACCTCGCCGGATCGGCCACTGCGTTCACCATCGCCGATCTCTCCCAGGTTTGGGTGATTTGTGACGTCTATGAAAATGATCTGCCCATGGTTCACGTGGGCGACAAGGCAGAGATCCGGCTCAATTCGTATCCTGACCGTGTCATCACCGGCACAATCAGTGAAATTGACGCCATCCTCGACCCTTCTATCCGCACCGCGAAAGTCCGTATTCAGGTCCCGAATCCTGACCACATAATGCGCGTTGGCATGTTCGCCACCGCCACCTTCCACGGGAGAAGGCCACAACAGCACATGGCGGTCCCAGCCTCAGCTGTGCTCCATCTGCATGACCGCGACTGGGTCTACGTGCCGGCCGACGGCGGGAAGTTCAAACGCGTGGGCGTAGTCGCCGGCGGCATGCTTCCAGACAAAAAGCAGGAAATCATCTCCGGCCTCGCTCCAGGCCAGCAAGTGGTCACGAACGCGCTTGAGTTGCAGAATTCGGTGGAGCAGTAATGATCCGGGGTCTGGTTGATTTCGCACTCAACAACCGATACATGATCCTGGCAGCCGCCGTGCTGCTATTCATTTGGGGCGCTATCTCGTTCCACAACCTGCCCGTGGAAGCCTATCCGGACGTGGCCAACAACTACGTTGAGGTGATCACACAATGGCCCGGGCGCGCCGCCGAAGAGGTTGAGCAACAGGTCACCATACCCATTGAAATCCAGATGGCCGGCATCCCGCACATGCAGCATTTGCGGTCCTTCTCACTCGCCGGCCTCTCCGACATCAAGATGATTTTTGACGACGATTCGGTCAACGACTGGAATCGTGAGAAAGTTCTCGAACGCCTCTCGCAGGTGACGCTGCCTGCTGGTTTGCAGCCGCAGATCGGCACCGACTGGAGTCCTGTCGGGCAGATCTACTGGTACACGCTGCACAGTACCAATCCGGCGTACGACAATATGGAGCTCAAATCGATCGAGGACTGGACGCTGGAGAAGCAGTTCAAGTCTGTCCCCGGTGTGGTGGATGTCGCCGATTTCGGCGGTATGACCCGCGAATACCAGGTACGGGTCGATCCCAACAAACTCATCGCCTATGGCTTGAGCATCGGCCAGGTGGAACAGCAGTTGGCCAACAACAACACCAATGCCGGCGGCAGCTTCATTGAGGAGGGGCAGCAGCAGATTAACATTCGTGAAGTAGGGCTCTACCGCAACGTCCGCGATATCGAAGAGACCCAGCTCAAAACCGCCAACGGAACCGCTTTAAAGGTCAAGGACATTGCCACGGTTCTGCAGGGACCGAAGATCCGCCTGGGCCAGATCGGTAAGGCCATTCATCGTGAGAACGGCAAGGTTATCGACGATGACGATACGATCGAGGGCATCGTCCTGCTGCAGAAGGGGGATGACTCTGATTCAACCCTGGAGGGTATTCACGCCAAGGTCAAAGAACTCAATGATCAGATCCTGCCCCCGGGCGTCAAGGTCGTTCCTTTCCTTGACCGCAGCGACCTGCTGCACTACACCACCCACACCGTTCTGCATAATTTGACCGAAGGCATCATCCTGGTGGTGATCATTCTCTTCCTCTTTCTGGGGAATGTCCGCGGTGCGTTGATTGTCTCGCTCACCATTCCCTTCGCGTTGCTGTTTGCCTCCATTTGTCTTGATCTGCGCCATATTCCCGCCAACCTGCTGTCGCTCGGCGCCCTCGATTTCGGTATGGTCGTCGACGGTGCGGTGGTGATGGTAGAGAACATCGTTCGCCATCTCGGCCGCCGGCGAGCCGACAGCACCAGCCCCATGGAACAGATCCGCGAAGCAGCGCATGAAGTGCAGCGCCCCGTCTTTTACGCCATCGGCATCATCGTCACTGCCTATCTCCCTATCTTCACTTTGCAGGCGGTGGAGGGCCGGCTATTCAAGCCAATGGCCTGGACGGTGGCGTTTGCCTTGCTCGGCGCGCTCATCTTTTCCATGCTGGTGGCCCCCGTGCTCTCAAGCTTT
>CAZSUK010000779.1:0-10684 GCA_964609355.1 uncultured Acidobacteriaceae bacterium
CGTATGGCGGCGATCCATTTCCTCAATCCTGCTCCTTTAATGTGGGACTTCGAGCACGAACCGGAGCGTAGCGAGCGACGCCTACGCTACCAGATCGGGTACACCACACCTTCCGGGTGCGCGGAAGAGCTGGCCGCAGGCGAAGCGGACATCGGACTGGTTCCGGTCGCGGCACATGCCACCACCCCTTCGCTGATGATCGTGCCCGGCTGCACAGTCGCTTCTCTCGATCGCGTGCGCTCGATTATTTTGGTTGTTCGTGCGCAGCAGGGAATTAACGGGGTGCGAACGGTCGCGGCAGACACTTCTTCACGCACCTCGTACGCCTATACGCGCATCCTGTTCGAAATCTTCTGGAAGGTTCCGGTGGATTTTATTTCCCTCGCCCCCGATCTTGAATCCATGCTCAAGGTTGCCGATGCGGCCTTGCTGATCGGGGATCCGGCTCTGTTGGCGCTCGAAGATAAGGATGGCCGCCTGGAGCGGACGGGCGAGCAGCTGCTCTACCTTGATCTGGCCCACGAGTGGCACAAATTCACTGATCTGCCGTGGATTTCCGCGTTCTGGGCAGTGCGTGCGGGCGCCTTTGAAGAAACAGGCACCAGTGCCGCAGATCTGGTGAGGGATTTACAGGCCTCGCGAGACCATGGACTCGAGCACCTGGAAGATCTGGCTGAGGAGTGGTCCACTCGCATCGAGGTGCCGCGCGAGACCATCCGTTTTTATCTAACCAACAACATTCACTACATATTGGATGACGCTTGCTTGCGTGGACTTGATGCGTTCTACCGGCTTGCTGCCGAGTGTGGCGCGCTGCCGGAGGCGCCTCCTTTGACCATGCTTTAATGGGAATGCGTCGCGACGAACCCTTTTAGCGTCCAACGGATAAGTGATTCAGACAGCCACAAAGCACGCCGCCGCCGGCCAGGCGGGTAAAGCCGCTACCCACAGTGCGCACGGACTGCACTGGCTGATGAGTTTCGGCATCTTCGGGCTTTTTGCGGTTTCGGTGATCGATTCCTCGATCATTCCATTGCCAGTACCGGGAAGCACGGATCTGCTGCTGATCCTGCTAGTGGCCCATCGGGGAGATCCTTTTCTGGCTGCCATAGCGGCCACGGTGGGTTCGATTTTAGGCGGGTATTTAACCTGGGGTACCGGTTCCAAAGGCGGAGAAGCCGCGCTCCATCGCTACATGCCGAAACGATTTGCCCGCCGGTTGACCGGCTGGGTGGAAAGTAAAGGAACGCTCGCTGTTACGATTGCAGCCTTACTGCCGCCGCCTTTCCCCTTAATGCCCCTCCTTCTTGCCGCCGGTGCCCTGGGGGTCTCAAGGCGGAAGTTTTTGGGTTCCTTCGGTTTGGCCAGGACATGTCGTTACGCGTTGGTGGCTTGGCTGGCCGAAACCTACGGCCGGGCGATGGTTCGCGCATTTCGCCACTATCTCGCTGGCTGGAGCGAGCCTCTTATGTGGACTTATCTGGGCCTGGTCGTGGCGGGTGTTTTGTACGGAGTGTACAAATTTCGCCGCGAACGGCGTCGGGCGTCCGCCCCGCAGACCGCTGCAGTTAGCGCCAATTAGACCGGACGTTAGATCTCCCACCCACTCAAAATTCGTCCGGCAGATTCATCTGCCTTTTACATCTCCCAGCGGAGCAGGCAGGCGCCTACAGTAAACCCGGCCCCCACGGAGGCCAACATCACCAGGCTTTCGCGCTGCAGCTTATGCTCGTCGAGCGCCGTCTGCATGGCCAGAGGAATGGTGGCAGCAGTGGTATTGCCGAAGCGATCAATATTGATAATCACCCGTTCCAGCGGCAACTCCAGGCGCTCGGCAGTTGAAAGAATAATGCGCTTGTTCGCCTGATGGGGAATAAAACAACCCAGATTGCTGGCGCTGATATTGTTTGTCTTCAGTAGCTTGGCCGATGTCTCGACCATCTTGCGGACGGCATATTTGTAGACTGCCTGCCCATCCTGGTGGACATAATGCATCCTGGCCGCGATGGTCTCGGGCGACGTGGGAAGGTGACTTCCTCCGGCGGGCATATTGAGCGCCGGAGCACCGGAACCATCAATCTCGTGACAAAAGTCGATCAGCCCTACTTCACCCTCCTGGGTGGGTTCGACCAGCACTGCGCCGGCGCCGTCCCCGAAAATGACGCAGGTGGCACGGTCGGTGTAGTCGATGATGGACGACATGGTGTCTGCTCCGATCACCAGCACTTTGGACTGAGCACCGGACTCGACCAGCTTGGCTCCCACCTGCAACGCGTAAAGGAAGCCAGAGCACGCAGCCGAAAGGTCAAAGCCCCACGCACCGTGGGCGCCGAGCTTGTCCTGCACCAGGCAGGCCGTGGCGGGAAAAAACATATCCGGGGTAACGGTAGCAACAATCACTACCTCCACTTCGCTGGCCGGGATTCCTCGCTGTGCGAGGCAGCGGCGAGCAGCCTCCACGGCCATGTCGCTGGTGGCCATACCCGGCTCTACCAGATGGCGTTCGCGGATGCCCAGGCGTTGCATAATCCAGTCGTCGGAAGTGTCTACCATTTTCGCCAGGTCGGCGTTGGTCAGGATCCGCGGCGGCACATAGGTTCCGAGAGCGCTGATTTTAGCGCGCCGTGCTGCACGCGGACGCAGTTCGATGCTCAATTTTGTTTCTCCGTAATGAAACTTCGGGGTGTGGAAGGAACTGGAAGGGTCACGGGCGGTTGTATGTACCGGGCAACCTACTGCGCACGCACTGACCCGTTACCGTTGCTTCCTTCCGGACCTGGCGGGGTTGGCGGGGTTGCGTCGCGTAGGACCCGGCACCCACTGATAATATCACCGTCATTGGTGACCTAATACCCGTTGGCTACCAGGTACTCGACGCTGAGATCGAAAGAAGTTTCCGACCCACGCTGCTCCATAAATTTGATCAGCACGTCGGCCTCGATGTTCACTGCCTGCCCAGCCTTGAGAGAGTGCAGATTGGTCCTCGCGTAAGTGTGGGGAATGATCGCGACGCTGACGATATCGCCCTCCGGCGCACCTGGTTCCCAGCGGGCAATGGTGAGGCTGATGCCTTCGATCGCGATCGAGCCCTTCTCGACCATATAGCGGCTTAGCTGCGCGGGCACAGCCACTTTAAGCCACCAATCGGCGATCCCGGGGTCTGCGTGCACATCCACGGGCGCCAGGCTTAACAGCGTGCCTGTGCCGTCGACATGACCCTGCACCACGTGCCCTCCGAGCGGAGCTCCCGCGGGTGTCGGCAGTTCCAGATTCACCGTGGCGCCCGGCGTGAGCAGGGAAAGGGAAGTGCGGGCGACCGTTTCCGCGGCCAGGTCGGCATGGAATAGGCTGGGCTCGAGGTCCACTGCAGTCAGGCAAACCCCGCTCACTGCAATGCTGTCTCCGGTGCGCAGCGAGATGCCTGGTGCGGCGATCGCAATCCGTCTTGACCCCTCGCGCTGTTCGACCGAGACGACGGTTCCCGTGGTTTCAATAAGTCCGGTAAACATGTCAGATTAAATTCAACCATGGATTGCGTAGATACGCTTCGAACGCGAAATCCTGGCCAAATCTCCTTAACGAAAAATCGTCGATCGCCGGTATCCCTGCGATTGAGCCCAGCATCGGCATTGCCTTGTCACCCAGAAACCGGGGCGCATAAAACAACATGAGTTTGTCCACCACGCCCTGATTGACTGCGCTGGTATGCACCTCGGCTCCGCCTTCGAGGAGCAGGCTGGTGATCTGCATTTCTGCCAGCTTAACCATCACTTCCCTCATGTCGAGTTGGGAACCGTCGCCCGCAATTTGAACCAGGCGAACGCCGCGGCTCACGAGGTCCTTCTGCGCAGTGTCGCTGGCATCGCTAAAAAAAATGAGCACGTCCTGGTCAGCGGTTTTTGCCAACTGAGAGTTCAGAGGGGTACGCAGCTTTGAATCTAAAACAATTCTCAGCAGCGGACGGCGGCGTGGCAGGTGGCTGCGATCGGTCAGCATAGGATCATCGGCAAGAATGGTGCCCACCCCGGCGATCAGTGCATCCGCGGCGTGGCGCATGCGATGCACCTCGGCGCGAGCTTGTTCCCCGGTAATCCAATAAGGTGCGGTGGCGGAGCGTTTTGCCGGCGCGATGCGCCCGTCGAGCGTAGCCGCAACCTTCATAGTGACGAATGGCAGGGAAGTGGTGATGAACCTGGCAAAGCCATCGTTGAGCCTGCGCGCTGCCTCCTCACCCACGCCGCTGCTGACCTCGACCCCGGCCTCGCGTAGCCGGGCAATGCCCTTGCCGCGCACCACAGGATTAGGGTCAGCTGTCGCCACCACCACACGCGTAATCCCCGCGGCCAGCAATGCATCCGCGCAGGGGCCGGTTCGTCCATGATGGCTGCAGGGTTCCAGAGTCACGTAAGCGGTGGCGCCCCGGGCCAGAGGGCCTGCCTGTTTGAGAGCAACGATTTCTGCGTGGTCGCGCCGGTCATACTCATGGAAGCCTTCACCCACCAGTCGATCGTCGCGGACCAGCACGCAACCGACTGCGGGATTAGGAGAGGCCAGGCCGACGGACTTCTCAGCCTGTTTGAGCGCGCGTTCCATCCACTGCTGGTCTGTTTCCGGCATCGTGACTAATTGCCAAGCAAGGAATCGGCAAACGCCTTGCTGTCGAATGGCAAAAGATCTTCTAACTTCTCTCCCACCCCGACATAGCGAACGGGAACTTTCAGTTCACGAGCAATCGACACGGCAATGCCGCCCTTAGCCGTGCCATCGAGTTTTGTGAGTACGATGCCGGTGACCCCGGCCGATTCCGTAAAGAGCCGGGCCTGTTGCAGTCCGTTCTGTCCCGTGGTCGCATCCATCACCAGCAGAACTTCATGCGGAGCACTGGGAATGATCCGTTCTGCCGTTCTACGCATTTTGCTTAGTTCAGCCATCAGGTTGTCTTTGGTATGCAGTCTGCCCGCGGTGTCCACAATCAGGACGTCGGTGCTTCTCGCCTGAGCTGCGCGCATGGCGTCGAACAGAACTGCGGAAGGATCCCCACCCTGCTTGGTTTTGATCATCTCCACGCCGGTGCGTTGCCCCCAGACCTCCAATTGTTCGATAGCCGCGGCGCGGAAAGTATCCGCCGCAGCCAGTAAAACCGTTTTACCCTGGCTGCGGTAATAGGCCGCCAATTTTCCCGTCGTCGTGGTCTTCCCGGTACCGTTGACCCCCACCATCATGATTACCAGGGGAGGCGCGGTATACCGGAGTTTGAAGAAGTTCTGCTCTTCCCGCGCATCGAGGATCGATTGAATCTCGGTCTTTAACAGCTGTTTCAATTCAGCGCCGTTGTGGACCTCGTGCCGCTTTACCCGCGTGCGCAGTGCATCGATAATCTCGGTGGTAGTGCCCAACCCGAGGTCCGAGGCCAGCAGACTTTGCTCCAACTCTTCCAGGGCAGCTTCGTCGACCTCGTGGGTGAGGGCGACGACGTTTTCAATCCGCTCCGCCAGGGTCTCGCGGGTGCGCGAGACAGCCTCCTTCATGCGGCCGAATATGTTCTTTTTCTCGGGTTCTTCCAGGCTGCCAAAAAGGGTCTGAATCATCGAAGCGGTGCTCGATACGACATAACTTGAGTGTACTAGTCGAGACCGGTCTCGGTTTTTGGCTCCATCCCCGCAACTGTTGGGAGGTTCCAGCTTTTCGACATAGCGGGCACTCGGCTGACTGCAGAAGGTTATTCTTCGCGGCCGGGCCGAGCCATCAGGTCGCGGATCGCGTCCTGAGGCGACTTGCCGTGCTCGAGGATGGCGGCCATCTGCTCGGTGATAGGCATTTCCACGCTGTGCGCCCTGGCAAGTCCGAGGGCGGCGGAGGTGGTTCTTACCCCTTCCGCAACCTTGCCGTGCAACTCTGCCAGTACGGTGTGAAGCTTATGTCCCCGTCCGAGTTCGATGCCCACCGATCGGTTGCGCGAAAGGGGACCGGTGCAGGTGAGCACCAGGTCGCCCAGACCGGAAAGACCGGCCAACGTTTCCCTTCGCCCTCCGCAGGCCACCGCCAGACGGGTGATCTCGGCGACTCCGCGCGTGATGATCGCGGCCACGCTGTTGTGGCCCAAACCCAAACCGGAGGCAATTCCGGAGGCTATCGCAATGACGTTCTTGAGTGCGCCCCCCAGTTCCACTCCAATCACGTCATCATTGGTATAGATCCGCAGACCCGGCGAGCTGAGCTCCTCCTGCAGCCGGTTGGCGATCTCGCTCTCCGGCCAGGCGACCGTGATCGCTGTGGGAGCGCCGGCAGCAACTTCCTGTGCGAACGAAGGGCCGCTCAGTGCGCCTGCTTTTCCGCCATACACTTGCTCGATGACCTGCGTCATGCGCAGGAAGCTTCGGTCCTCGATTCCCTTGGTGGCGCTGACGATGATTTGCCCCGGCTCGAGAAAGGGCGTCATCTTCTCATAAGTTGTGCGTACATGCTGCGAGGGCACTGCGCTGATGACGATATCCGCGCTCCGCACTGCCGAGGCCAGATCGGTGACTGCCTTCACCTGAGGAGGAATGGAAAAGCCTGGAAGGTAGGTGCCCACCGGCGCCGAATGAGACCACAGGGCAATGGAGTGATCCCCACGCCGAGCCAGGCTCAGGGCCAGCGCAGTTCCCCAGGAACCGCTGCCTACAATGGCAATACGGCTCATGCTCCGGTTTTCCTTGACGCCCCAAAACCGTGTTCGGTGCCTTGCATCAGGCGCACGATATTCGCCCGGTGTTTGACGATCACAATCCAGCAGCAAGCAAACATTGCTGCTCCGGATACGTAACCATACCTGCCCGGCGATAGCCACAGGGTAAGGAATGGAAGCACGGCCGCTGCCAGAATGGAAGCCAGGGAAACGTACCGGGTGAGGGCCACGACGGCCAGCCACAGTCCCAGCGCGGAGAGCGCCGCCGGCCAGCACAACGCCACGAACGCGCCGAAGGCGGTGGCCACGCCTTTGCCACCCTTGAAGCGCAGCCAGACGGGAAACATATGGCCCAGGATGACGAATAACGCAGCCGTGATGACGAGATTGCGGAGGGTTGTGGGGTCTTTACCGCGGGCCAGCCATTCTGCCACCATCACTGCGGCATAACCTTTGCCCCCGTCAAGGACAAAAGTCAGCACACCCAGTTTCTTTGCCCCGGAGCGCAGCACATTCGTGGCGCCTATATTGCCGCTGCCTGTGGTGCGAATATCCTCCTTGCGCACCAGCCACACCAGCAGAAACCCAAAGGGGATAGAGCCCAGCAGATACGACCCGCTCACAACGATCAGATACAGAAGCATGGTTGCGATCCGGTTTGAGTGTAGCAGCGGTCCCAATCTTTTCCTCTACCTCTGGTAGATTGGGGCCGGAGGATTTCATGAGTCTCAAGTCTCTCTTGCGGTATGCCGCGGTCAGCTTCACGGCACTGGTGATTGGATTGCCGGCACACGCCGGCAATCCCCTGGTTGTCAAAACCGACGCCGGCAAAGTCCAGGGCAAGATGAGCGCAAACGGCCAGGCGCGCGACTTCCTCGGCATCCCATTTGCTGCGCCTCCGGTAGGTCCTCTGCGTTGGAAACCGCCGCAACCTGCAGCCAAGTGGCACGGCGTGCGTCAGGCTGCCAGCTTCGGCTCCCGCTGTATGCAGCAACAACATTACGATGACATGGTGTTTCGCGATCCGGGGGAGAGCGAGGATTGTCTCACTCTCAATGTCTGGGCGCCAGCACAGAAATCCAAGACCAAATTGCCGGTCATGGTGTGGATATTCGGTGGTGGATTCGCCGGGGGTGGTACTTCCGAGCCGCGTCAGGACGGCGAACATCTCACCCGCAAAGGCGTACTGGTCGTCTCCATGAATTACCGCCTCGGCATTTTTGGGTTTTTCGCCACCAAAGAACTGGCGACGGAGGATCCACACCACGCAGCCGGCAATTACGGGTTAATGGACCAGTGGGCCTGCCTGCAATGGGTGCGGCGCAATATCAAGGCCTTTGGCGGCGACCCGGACAATGTGACCATCTTCGGAGAGTCGGCCGGTTCCTTTGCCGTGAGCGCGCAGATGGCTTCCCCTCTTTCCAAGGGTCTGTTCGTCCACGCCATTGGTGAAAGCGGAGGCGCTTTCCCCGGCTCGAGATTGACGTTCCCGTCACTTGAGCAGGCTGAGAAACGGGACGAGGATTACTTCTCCTCAGTACGCAGCGATAGCAGTCTGGCCGCCCTCCGAGCTGCAAGCAGCACTGAGATACTCGAGCTGGCCACGCGAAAAGTTGCGGACCGGCCGCGTTTCGGGCCGGATATAGACGGCTATTTCTTGCCCCGCAGTATTCCAGAGATTTATGCCGCGGGTGACCAGGCCCACGTTCCGCTGATCGCCGGTTGGAACCGGGATGAAGAGCATACCGCAGAGGACCTGCAGACAACAGCGGCCAAGCAATTCCCCTCTCAGGCCGAGGAGTTTCTCAAGGTATACCGGGCGAACGCCGAGGAGGACGAGCACCGGGTCGCCAACGATTTTGCCGGTGATAACTTTCTGGTGTATTCCACCTGGGACTGGTTAGAGGCCCAGGTTAAGACGGGTGGCTCATCGGTCTATCGCTATCTCTTCGATCTTCCTTCGCCGGGAGATCCGTTCCACCCTGTTTCCGCCGGAGCGTTCCACTCCGATGAGATTGAGTACGTCTTCGGTAACCTCGATCTGCGCAAGGGAGCAAAGTTCCGTCCCGAAGACTACAAGCTTTCCGAGCTGATGCAGACTTTCTGGACCAACTTTGCAAGGACCGGCGACCCGAATGGTGCAGATGCACCGCATTGGCCCGCGTATAACGCTCCCGATAACTGGCAGGTGATGCGGTTGAGCCCGGATCCGGGAGCCGCTGCGGACCAGCACCGTGACCGTTATCTCTTTCTCCAACAGGTTTGGGGCAAGGTGCGCACAGCAGAAAAATAACCGGTGCGCGATCGCGTCCGTTGAGCCCCGGGTTCATACGCGATCTGCTTGACGTATGGGGCAGGATAGGTTGATTGTTAATCTGGTCGGGGACTAGCAAGCAGTAATTTTGTTG
Source organism: uncultured Acidobacteriaceae bacterium (assembly GCA_964609355.1). Taxonomy (GTDB): domain Bacteria; phylum Acidobacteriota; class Terriglobia; order Terriglobales; family Acidobacteriaceae; genus PALSA-350. Next base: position 9,076 of record CAZSUK010000779.1, read on the forward strand.
TACAGCAAATTCTTGGCCGGGAGACGACGACGTGGATCTCGACATTCGACAGAGCGGAAACATTTGTTGCTTGAAACTGAAGGGTCCGCTCAAGTACGGAGAAGGTGTCAAGAAGCTGGACGAGGCCGTCGAAGGCGCACTCAGCAGCGGACACATTCACCTGCTTTTGGATCTTTCCGCGATGCCCTACGTCGATTCGAGTGGCATCGGTGCCATCGTCGACGCCCTACGCCAAGCCAAGAAAGCGGGCGGGGACGCAAAGCTGGTTAGCCCCTCCCCCTTTGCTGCGAAGACATTCAAAATGGTGGGCATTCTAAGCCTGTTCAAGGTCTACGACAGTGAAGCTGCAGCCATGGAGGCCTGTCCCGCCTGAAGAGTTTGGGTGAGAACTCGGGAAAGAGAAACCGCCCGTCCCCTTGAAGCCGAGGCTCTACTTCAACCTGCGGCGAACCAGATCCAGAGCCTGCTGACTGGTCCATGCGCGAATATGTTCCCGATCGCCGCCGAATCGCCGTTCCACCACTTCGGTCTGTTTGCCATCAGTCACAGCGACGTAAACCAATCCGACCGGCTTTTCCTCCGAGCCCCCTCCAGGACCGGCAATGCCTGTGACGCCCAAGCCAAAGGTCGCCGATGTATTCCGGCGGATCCCTTCGGCCAGCGCACTGGCGACTTCTTTGCTGACCGCCCCGTGGGACTCAATCAGCGCCGGAGGAACACCCGCAAACAGGGTCTTCAGCTGATCGCTGTAAACTACCGCTCCACCCAGAAACGACCGTGAGCTTCCGCTGATGCTGGTCAACCGTTGCGCTACCAACCCTCCAGTGCAACTCTCCGCCACCGCTAGCGTCGCCGCGTGCATGCCAAGGTAATAGAGAACAATTTGCTCCAGCGGCTCAGCCTGCGCCGAGTAGATGAATTCTTCCAGCTCTTCTTCGATTTTGCCCGCCAGCTCATCCACTCTCGCTTGTGCGGTTTCCTGATCACCTTTGGAACAGATCAGGTTCAGCGTGATATCGCCAGTGTGCGCCAGGATGGTCGTATCCACATCCTTGTACTTGGTATAAATCGGCGCGATGCGCGCATCGGCCTGCGATTCGCCGATCATCGCCAATTTCAACGTACGCACCGCAATGCTTCGCCTGGGGACCACAGCCCGTAGCCGTTCCATGCACTGCGCGTCGAACATGGCCTTGACTTCGTTCGGCGGTCCCGGCAACAAAATGACCAGCTTGCGATGTTCTCCGTAGACGGTATCCAGCCATTGCCCCGGCGCTGTGCCGCGCGGATTCTCAAGAATCACAGAGCCATCCAACACGTCGGCCTGGCGGGCGTTGTTGTCCGTCATCTGTATTCGGCGGGCAGCGAAGCGAGCATAAAGCGCGCCCACAATCTCCGGGTTGCGGCGCAAGCGAATGCCCAGCGCTTCGGCCACCGCCTGTCGCGTCAGATCATCTTCCGTGGGCCCCAATCCGCCCATGGTGATCACGATGTCGGCGCGTCCCAGCGCAATGCGGATTGCGCTGGCCAGATGGGACAGCTTGTCCCCAACAATGGTCTTGAAACTGACATTCACGCCCAGCTTGATCAGCCGGTCGGTTAAGAAGAG
>CAZSUK010000780.1:0-5625 GCA_964609355.1 uncultured Acidobacteriaceae bacterium
GAGCGTACCGGTGTACTGGGTCGTTGGCAAGGCCTTCCCGCTCCCGCTTTACCCCGGGGATCCCGAGGGAGGCGCAAACGCCATCAACGACCTCAACCAATCCGTTGGCGCCTCGGGAGATTGCGTGAATGCCCCCACCGCGCATGGCCTCATCTGGAAAGGTGGCAATCCGATTAACCTTGGCAACCTTGGCGGGTCGTTAAACACCAATCCCTTCGCCATCAACGATCTCACCCAGGTGACCGGCACATCGGATGTGGCCGGCGATCTGACCAGTCACGCCTTCCTCTGGCAGAACGGAGTCATGCGGGATCTGGGAACTCTTCCCGGCGACTATTACAGTGTGGGCTATTCGATTAACAATCTAGGTCAAATTGTCGGCCAGTCCTGCGACGTCAACGGTAACTGCCGCGGGTTCCTTTGGAGTAAGGGAACCATGACCGACCTAAACACGCTTGTTAGCGCGAACCAGCCGCTTTACCTTCACCTGGCGGCAACGATTGACGATTTGGGTGTGATAACAGGCTATGCGATTGATAAGGCCAACAACACCCAGCCCGCCTTCGTGCTCACTCCCGCCATCTCCTTCGTTGCCGGTGCATCTACCCCAGCGGCTCACGTCGAAGCAGTCCCCAGGGTCTCCATGCCCGCGGGTGCGCAGGCGCTTATCAAGCCAAACCTGAGGACCAGGAGGGGATCAAGGCAAATCCCGCCCCAATAACCGGGCCTTCGCAACCTGCGGTGTAGCCCCGGACTTCAGTCCGGGGTTGCGGGTTTTGAACCCGTGAAAGCGCACGAACTCGCAATTGCGGACTTTAGCCCTGGTGCGACCACATCATCACCCCGGCCGCTTCCCCTCCGGCTTCAACTTAAGATTCCGGATCAACCGATGCAAATATTTAGGATGAATCCCCAAAAGACGAGCCGCCTCGACAGGACTCCCCTTGGCCTCATCCAACGCCTTAAGCACCAGCTGTTTCTTCGTCTGGTTGAGCGTGTCATGGTACCTTCCCGCTAAAGCGGACGCCTGTTCCTCCAGCAGCGCATCGGGCAAATCTTCAAGAAGAATTTCCTCCGTAAGCCCCATCACGATGGCGTGCTCGATGGCGTTTTCCAACTCGCGAACATTCCCCGGCCAACTATATTGCAGCAGCAGAGACCGTGCTTCCGCCGCAATCCCTTTGAAGCTGCGCTTGCACTTCGCAGCGTATTCATGAGCGAAATGCAAAGCCAGCAAGGGAATGTCTTCGCGATGTTCCCGCAGGGGAGGGGAGACAATCGAAACCACATTCAACCGGTAATACAAATCCTGCCGGAACTCTCCGGACTTGATCGCCTGTTCCAGGTTCTTGTTGGTCGCGGCCACCACCCGGGCGTTAAACGACAGCAACCGGTTTCCCCCCAGCCGTTCAAACTCACGTTGTTGCAGCGCCCGCAAAAGCTTGGCCTGCAACAGCGGAGCCATCTCCCCAATCTCGTCCAGAAACAGGGTTCCGTCCTCTGCCGCTTCGAGCTTGCCTTTCCGCACCGTGGTCGCCCCGGTGAATGCGCCCTTTTCGTGGCCGAACAATTCGCTTTCCAGCAATGCCTCTGGAATGGCAGCACAATTAATGGCCACGAAGGGCTTATCGGGCCGCGAGCCACCGGCGTGCAGGGCGCGCGCAATCAGTTCTTTCCCGGTTCCGCTCTCCCCCCGAATCAGTACGGTCGAGTCCCCCTTCGCCACCCGCCGGATGAACTCCCGCACCCGCAGCATCGGCCGGCTCTCCCCCACCAGCGTCTGCTCCGCTTTCCCCTCCACCCGCAGCCGCTGGTTTTCTGCCCGCAAAGAATCCAGCTTCGAAAGGTTCTCCAGCGTAATCGCGGCGATGCGCGAAACCGAGCTCAGGAAATAAGCGTGTCCCTCGTCAAACGGAGCCATGGACGCCGGGCAACGCAGGTAAATCACTCCCAGCACGCGCTCAATCCCGAGCAGTGGCACGCACAAAACGTGTTCCGCCGCACCAGACTGCGCGGTCACCAAAACCGCACATTGTTCCCAGGTCGCCTGCTGCACCAATGCGTCCTGAATCCTCAGCTCTTGCGGCCCCTTACGATTCCAGGTACACGGAGTACTGGGTTCCTCGTTTCGATTCAACTGCAGCACGATGGCGCCCTGGGCTGCCGGGATCACTTCGCAAATCAGCGCCAGCAGCTCACACTGCATGGCCTGCACGTCGCGGGTGGAATTGATGACATTCGCAATCTTGAAAAATGCGCTGAGGTCGCGTGCCATGCGCCCGACCCAGGACGCATCCGAGGGCAACGCCGAAAAATCCAACTGCATGGTCTTCAAAGCGGAGTCAGTGCCGCTCTTGGCCGCGAACGTTCCCGTGTCGTCGTCATCCGGGCCGGTCAGGAACACAAACTCGCTGGCCCCGATGCGAATCCGGTCGCCATGCTGGATCGTCTTACGGCTCACCTTGATTCCGTTCACAAACGTCCCGTTGTGACTATTCAGGTCCTCGATTTCAAACCCGCTCGCGACTTCCGTCACCGAGCAATGCTTGCGCGAAACCGCAGCGTCGCTCGTCCGCACCTGGTTGGAGGCATCCCTTCCCAGCAGCAGCGGTCCGTCCTTCGCCCTCCACGCGGTCCCCTTCAGCAGGCCCGATATCGCCATCAGTCTTGCGTCGGTCACGTAGCCTCCGGTTGTCAGTCTAGCGGATGGCGCGGGAACCATCCGGCTCTGCCAGGGTAACCGTTCGGCTACCGATGCCGCCCCGAGCTTAGCATCACCGGCCAGGCCACCTGCGCGTAAGTTGTTGCAAACCCAGCGAAAACAACTCCGAAGCAACGACCGCCAGAGTTTGGCTCCCAGCGTGCAATTAGGTCAACCGTCACAGGAGGATGTCATGAGTCGCAATCTGATCGGAACTCTTTCATTAGCGGTGTTGTCCATCACCCTCACCAGCGGCGCCTATGCTCAATCCATCGTGAAGGCCGACGTTCCTTTCGCCTTCAACGTGGGTACCTCCCAACTGCCTGCAGGCCGCTATCAAATCAAGGAAGATCACATGCGGCAGAGCATCGTCGTCCTCAATGTGAAGACCGGCACGATGGTGAACGTTCCCGTCCAGCAGGATGCCTACACGGCCGCGCATCCGGTCATGATCTTTCGCAATGTGGGCGATCGCCACTTCCTGGCCCGGATTTCTGAAGGCATGGACGGCCTGAATCTGTCCATCCCCACCTCCAAGCTGGAAAAGGAACTCCAGGCGGTCGAGGAGGCTAAAGTCCCATCGACCGACTCCAAAGATGTTTTGATAGCCCTCAAGCAGAAGGGCAAATGATCTGCCTTGTACGAGGCCCTGAAAAGATGACTTGGTTCTCAGAAGAAGCCGGAACGCCCGTTCCGGCTTCTTCGCGTCTGACGCCTCACCGTTGCTGACTAAACACCCGAAGCGAAATTTCGCTGGACTTTGCTGCAAACGCGCACGTACCGTCGCTCTGTTCCAATCTCGGCGATGGAGCTCACCAAGTCACGGTACCTCACCCCCCATGGACGGCGACGACAACACTCAAACCGACACAGTTCTTCAAGAGGTAAAGGAATGAAGTCAAAACTTACCCTGCTCCTCATACTGGCCACGCTGCCGCTTTCCGTAGGCGTAGGGCTGAGCCAGCAAGCTGCAACCAAAGCCCCCAGGTACGATTTGATTAATCTCGGGACGCCGTTGGGCGGCCCCTTCGCCATCGTTGCCGGCATCAGCTACGGCGGCTACCTGGGTGGCTACGGGAACTTGCCAGACAACTCGCAGCACGCCATCCTCTGGTATCCCAACACCACCAAGGACCTGGGTACCCTGGGAGGACCCAACAGTGCTTTGCTGGAAAACTTCGCCGGCTTCTCCGAGACCGCCACTCCCGATCCTTTGAATCAGGATACTTGCGAGACGGGGACTCATCTCATCTGCCTCCCAATCACGGTCGTCAACGGTAAAGCGGTGGCACTGCCGCTCCTCGGCGGCAACAGCGGCGCTGCGTTCGGTAACAATGAGTGGGGCCAAGTCGCGGGAGCCGCTCAGACCAGCTTCCATGATCCCAGTTGTCTGGTCAGCGGTGCGCCGGTTGCACCCGCCTTTCAGATCCTGCAGGAGGTGCCTGCCGTTTGGACCAATGGAAAGGTTCGCCCGCTTCCGCTTCCATCGGGCGACTCCGAAGGAAGCGCAAACGCCATCAACGATTTCGGTCAGGCCACCGGCTCAACCGGAGACTGCGTGAGCAACGGAGCTGCCCATGCCGTGTATTGGCGCAATGGTAAGCCCATCATCCTGCCCACTTTGGGCGGACTAATGAACAACAATGCCTTCGGCATTAACGATTTCGGACAAATCACCGGAACTTCGGATCTGAGCGGCGATCTGACCGGTCATGCAACTCTATGGCAGAACGGGACGGTTCAGGATCTGGGCACTCTCCCCGGGGATTATTCCAGCTATGGCAACGCGATCAATAACTTGGGCCAGATTGTCGGCTCCTCGTGTGATGTGAACTACAACTGCCGTGGCTTTCTTTGGGAGAAGGGAAAAATGTACGACCTCAACACCCTGATTCCGTCGAATCCGAACCTGTCCCTCACCCTGGGAGCAATTATTGATGATGCCGGAGTGATCGGAGGCTATGCCTTCGATCAGACTGCGGGCACAAACCCGGCTTTTGTCGCCCTCCCCAGCTGGCTCTTCAAGGGCCACCATGAATCCGAGGCCGCATCCGCAACCGCAGCTGTGAGCGAAGCCGCTCCCAGGCTTTCCATCCCACAAAGTTCGCGTATGCCAGTACCGCACAACCTGAGGGATCGACGACTGCAACGCCCGGGTCAAAATTAAAGGAGGAAACTGGCGCGGGCGCAACTTGACCAAAGAAGAAAGTGGCGCGGAAGCAAAATGAGTGGGTGGCCCAGGTCTCGCTTTTGAGACCTGGGTTTCTCCCCTCCCCCGCCCGTTTCCCAAACCGCCACCCTACGTTACTTCCGATTGCTTTTCCAAAAGCCTTGACGGTCTTCCTGAACTATTCTTCAATAAGCGAACACGGATAACCATTCATCTCCCCTGGGACACAGGTCATCTTGGCCGGGCCCGGCACGATTGCATTGTTTGAGCAAAATCGAAACGCGAGGGGAGTCCTGGTGAGCCAATCCTACGAAGAAACCGATGCCAGTCACGTACTCACCATGGAAGAAATCACAAACCTGACCGAAGAGGGCGGCAAGCCCGCCGACACCCTGATGAATGTCGTCGCCCTGATCGCCAGCCGGTTCAGGACCGATGTGTGTTCTGCCTATCTTCTCCAACCCGACCGCTCGAACCTGGTATTGGCCGCAAGCCTCGGCCTGCACCCGCGATGCATCGGTACTTTGCGCATGCCGCTCAGCGAGGGCCTTGCCGGCCTGGTCGCGGAGACAGTCATGCCCGTTGCTGTTGAGGACGCCGGCCTTCACCCCCGCTTTAAATACTTCAAGGAATCCGGAGAAGAGGTCTACCACTCCTTCCTTGGCGTGCCGTTGATCGACCGCGGCATTCTCCAGGGGGTTCTCATCGTGCAAACCAAGGAACCAAGGATTTTCCGGGAAGAGGAAATTCGCCG
>CAZSUK010000781.1:0-3183 GCA_964609355.1 uncultured Acidobacteriaceae bacterium
CCCGGCCAGGCCGCCCAGCACCGCCAGCAACAGGCTCTCGGTGAGCGCCTGCCGCATCAGCCGCGTACGCGATGCTCCCAGCGCGAGCCGCACCGAGGTTTGTGACCGCCGCGCCGCGCCCCGAGCCAGCAGCAGGTTGGCTATGTTGGCGCACGCAATGAGTAGCACCAGCAGGCACACGGTCAGCAGGATGTGAAGACTGTCGGCGTAATCGCTCTTCATCTCGCCCACGCCAATGGCCGCGGACACGATGCCGATCTGTTGCTTGCTCAGCGTCGCTTTCAGGTCGCCTAACCACTCCGAAGGCATGCCGCTGTCCGTGACCAGCCAATGGCGGAGCAGCGCCGTCAACCGCGGCCCAACCGGCGCCAGTGCGGCGCCAGGCTTCGCCCGGCCGATCACGCGCAGCCACGCGGAAGAGTTCCGGCGGAGCAGGGAATTGCCGGCAACCAGCACCGGCTCCTGATGCAGCGGTACCCACAAGTCGGGCGGATCGCTGCGCAGCGTCTCGCCAAAAAATCCCCGCGCTCCGATACCTACGATCGTGATCGGACGCCCATCCATAATGAACACCGAGCCCACCACGCCGGGGTCCGATCCGTACTGCTGCTGCCAGGTGCGATAGCTCATCACCGCCGCCGGCGCTGCGCCGTCCTGGTCGTCGGAGGGCACAAGCGTTCGCCCTGCCGACGCGCCGACGCCGAGGGTAGAGAAGTAATTCCCGCTTACATACTCGCCGCGCAGCGGTTTGGCGAGGCGATCCGCCTCAGCGCGGCGCACGCTCAGCACCATGCCGCCCGCCTGAAATGCGGTCAGCTGTTCGAACTCCGGGGTGTTCTTTTCGATTTGCTGATAGAAGGCATAAGAGAACATGCCCCAATGGTCCTGCGGGCCGCCCTCGATGCAGCAATCGTCACCCGTGCCGATGCGATAGAGGCTGCCCGGATCGTTCACAGGCAAGGTCTGCAGCATGACCGTATTGATGAGCGAAAAAATCGCTGTGGTTGCGCCAATGCCAATGGCCAGCGTCAGCAAAGCAGTCAGCGTAAATACAGGCGACAGCCGCAACTGGCGCAGAGCGTAAATAAGGTCCTGACGAACGGTTTGGATGTTGTGCCTCTCTTCCCAGAGCTCGAAGCCTGGCTTCTCTCTTTTTAGTTACGCTCCGTCGACGGCGATAGTTCCCGCTAGCCGGTGAGATGCGGGACAGAGAGATGCCGTTGGAGGCCTTTCCGGGACCCAGCGGGTGCAGCTAACCGCCAAGACTGCGGCCTACAACGTCTGAGGATTTGTGATCAAGGATTTGTGATCAGACGGGACTGGAACTTTGCTAAGAGTGGTAAAACGGGCAGCATTTTTCAGAAACTCTACAAACGCCAGGAACCCCGCAAAAGATCGTCACAGACCGAAGGCAACGTGAACTCACCTTCGACCCGCAGCAGACTCTCGTTTCCCTGAGTGACAGTTCCGCAGTGTGTCGGAGATAGAATTTTGCACACTATATGTTGTAGCCGAACAATGGATCTTGGGCTGCATATTGCGGTTCATGTACGCAAAAAATCATTTCTCCGACACACTGTCCGTCTGATCACTAAATTCCGACTCGCCCGCATGGCATCCGGCACGCGACGATCACGCAACGCATTGCCTCGGGATGAGCTTGCCTGAGGTTCAGGATTTCAGCCGGAATAGCGACATTAAGACGCTGATGATTTACGACGATCGTTTACAGAACGCCGCGGGCAGGCTTGCGGCCAAGGCGGACAGCGAAATATGAATCCAGACGAATAGTTGCGAGAATCGCCGTTTGCGTGACCAATGCGCATCCTCGGGTGTTCCCCCCGGCGCCTGGAGAAATCATGACTACCACGCTTAGTGCCTCGGTCGTTGAACCTGACCCGATCCTCAATACGGGCGACCTGCCAGCCCGGGGGAAGTTACCGAAAACCCGACTTTACGGGCAGTACAAGGAAAGGTCTGCCTCCGTCTGGATGAGAAAAGGGTTCATCCCGGCGCTTAGGTCGGAATTGGGAACTCTTCCGTGTGACTCACCGTGCGGCCACCGCTTGAAAGTTCTACGTCGCACGAAAGTTTTTTTCGATCTTCTGAGATCGAGAATCGTTGCATGACTTCAATTGCACAGCGACCGAATTGGTGAAGCGTCTGGATTACGCGAGCTTTTCCATCCCAGTAATCAAAACTTTGGTCCGCATAGCCAACGCCCTCATGCATGAAGCTTACTCCGCCCATCTGCATCGCTCCAAGCGTTCCAGGCTTCTGGGTTTGGCGAAAACGCTCCTCCACAAGCCGTCGGTACTCCTGCGATCGTTGGTGCATGCGCTCCATCTCGGGGTCAGGTCGCCGTGGGTTGACGCTGTGTTCAAGCAACTTCTTTACTGATGCAATACGTGATTCGGGCAACTGATCGATGAGGGCTTTGAGTTCTTCTCGGGTGGCCATGATGAAGCAAGGATAGCTTGTCCTGGTCGCTGTCATGCCCCGTTGGCCGGCAATTTACCGATAACCCGACTTCGCAGGCACCACAAGCGGAAGATTTGCTGCCGCACGATTACGCACTACAATTGCCCTCGGTGAGAAACAGTTTCAAAGGCTTTCGAGGTTCGGAGTTCAGGCGAGACCAACCCCTTATGAACCCAGGAGAAGTTATCCGGTGGTGGGAAGGTCGTCGTTTCTTCTTTAATTCCGTCGTCGGTTGTTCAGGCGTCATTACGTGCGTCTTGTTGATTATCTGCGCATTCACTGCTGACTCAACTGTCGGCGAGCCCATCGGCATGCCGGACGGCCCGTTACTTGGGGTCTTCGCCATCGTGTTCTATGGAATTCTCGCCAATCTCTTTTACACCGGCGGGTGGATTTCCGAGCTGCTTCTGAGGGCCGTCACGACGACCGAAAAAGCCTCTGCCTTTGGGCTAAGGGCATTCCGTGCAGGAGTCTACTTCTCGATCTCGCTCACGCTCTGCCCTGCCGTTGTCTCCTGGATCGCCTTTGCGGTCGCTCTCTTGAAGGGACAGAAGCACGGGCCACCAGGCGAGTAAGCCATGGGAAGTTACCGAGAACGTGACTTTTCAGGCTCGTCGAGGAGAGGTTTTTACAGAGTTCGAGGATTGCGGAAAACTGCCCGGCCGTAAAGAATCGCTCATTATGCGAATTGTTCTCCGTTTG
>CAZSUK010000782.1:0-5160 GCA_964609355.1 uncultured Acidobacteriaceae bacterium
GGGCGCAGCCGTACTGCTTCCAGACCTTCCAGCACCTTGATACTACTGGAATCGTAAACCTCAGTCTTACTCGCTGCCTTAACTTCTAGCGGGGTTATTTCCTTAGTTGCCATGTTTGTTGTTACTCAGTCCTTACTTCAACGTCCCCTCGCTTACGCGCGGGGCTACTTTGTCAGATCACTTCAGATCCGCATCGGCATTACTACATACCGGTATTTGTAATTCGCGGCGCCGTCGCCGAAGGGCCGCAACTCACCCGCGCTGTGCGCGTCCTTGAAATGAAAGGCTACTTGCGGCTCCGTGGTGGCGCGGAGAAAATCCAGCATGTAGCCGGCGTTGAAACCGATCTCTACCGAAGCTCCGTCGTACTCCACCGGAAGGCTCTCTTCGCTCTCGCCGGTCTCAGAAAGAGAGGAATGGATGTGCAGTTCGCCTTCATGCACCTTCATCCGCACAGCCCGCGAACGCTCATCGGAAAACTGCGCCACGCGCTCCACGGATTTACGCAGCTCTTCGCGGTCCAGCACAACCGAATGCGGATGATCCTTGGGAAGCACCCGTTCGAAATCCGGAAAATTGCCGGTCAGCTTGCGGCTGAGCAGCAACCGCTCGCCCAGCTGAAAGAACAAATGATTCTCGTCGCCGGAAAACTGAATGGTAGCTTCGGGACCCGAATCTTGCGCCAGCTTTAAAATCTCACCCATGGCTTTGCGCGGCAACAGAGCGCGAAATGGAGTCGTTACGCCCGGCAGATCCACGTTATTCTCCACCATGGCCAGCCGATGTCCATCCGTAGCTACCATGCCCAGGCTATTGTTCTTCAAAAGCAGCAGGGAGCCATTCAATGTGAAGCGGGATTCTTCCATGGAGATAGCGAAGATGGTTTTCGCAATCATGGAAGCCAGCAACCCTACCGGAATCTGCGCCAGCGTATCCGGCATTTGAGGAAGCTCCGGAAAACTTTCGCGCGACATTCCGGCGATGCGCGTGCGCGAACGCCCGCATACCAGGCTGGCCCATTGGTTCTCTTGCAGCTTCACTTCAAGATCAGCATCCGGAAGCAACCGCACATAATCCAACAGACGCTTGGCTGGAATAGTGCCGGCGCCCGGTTTTTTTACTCGTGCCGGACACGAGCTGCGAATCCCCAACTCTAGATCCGTGGCTGTTAAATTAATCCGGTCTCCAATCGCTTCCACCAGAACGTTCGACAAGATCGGGATGGTGGTTTTCTTTTCCACCACGCCTTGCGACAGGCTCAACTCACGTACCAGATCGATCTTGCTAACCGTAAACTCCATCGTTTCCCCCACTCACCTTTCGGGCTGTTCTACTGCTGTTTTCTAGTACCTAAAGTAGCTACATTTTAGAACCGTATTAGTAGGGCCTGTTGAAATGTTGATTTCTCTCTAAATTATACAAAATCCAGAAGCTTTCCGCCACTCTAACCTGTGGATCTTGAGGTGGCCCAACGACTAAAACTTCGGTGTCGGACACTTTGCGCACAGTACTAACAGGGCCAATCCGGGGCCTGATGTGGAAAACACGCATAAGTCTAATGAATTGAATCGATTAGATTGTGGATGAGGCTGTTCAAATCTGGGTCGCGCTGCCGCAGCTTGTCAATCTTCTGAATCGAGTGCAGCACCGTGGTGTGATGTTTCCCGCTGAAGGCACGTCCGATCTCCGGTAACGAGGACGATGTCAGCTCCTTGGCCAGGAACATCGCAATCTGGCGCGGATAAGCAATCTTGCGTTCGTTAGTTTTCTGCTTTAGTTGAGAAGGCTGCAGCGAGAACTTTTCGGCCACGGCTTTCACAATGGACTCGATAGTAATCCTGCGCTCCGGCCCCTGGGTGAGATGCTTCAACACCTGCTGCGCCATGGTAAGCGTGACCGGTTCTCTGGTGACTGAGGAATACGCCATCAGCTTAATCAGCGCGCCCTCCAGCTCACGGACATTCGACTTGGTCTTCGTAGCGATATAGATTCGCACCTCTTCGGGAAGTTTGACACCATCGGCCTCCGCCTTCATATCGAGAATCGCCATCTTCGTTTCCAGGTCCGGCGGCTGCACATCCACCATCAGGCCCCACTCAAAGCGCGATCGTAATCGTTCCACCAGGCCGGGAGTGTTCTTGGGAGGCGAATCGCTCGAAATCACAATCTGCTTCTGATGCTCGAACAGTTCGTTGAAGGTGTGGAAGAATTCTTCCTGCGTGCGTTCCTTCCCAGCCAGGATCTGAATGTCGTCGATCAGCAGCGCGTCGGCGGAGCGGTAATGCTTGTGGAAGAGCTGCATGCGATCGGTCTTGATGCAGGTGATCATCTCGTTCATGAAACGCTCACTCGAGGTGTAGATGATCTTCATCCCGGCATGCTGGTCAATGAGAGAACGCCCTATGGCATGCATCAAGTGCGTCTTGCCCATGCCCACTCCACCGTAGATGAACAATGGGTTGTAGGTCTTGGAGGGCCCGGTAGCCACTGCCTGCGCGGCCGCGTGCGCGAACTGATTGCAGCTGCCCACCACGAAAGTTTCGAAGGTGAACTTCGGGTTCAAACTGATGGAAGGCGAAAAAGTGATCTCCGTTTTCTCGTCGCCGGAGTTCTTACGGCCAGTTTCGTCCGATGAGCCTGACAGCTCATACACGATCTGCCGGATCCCGAAATTACGATCGCGGATCGCGGACCAGATCTCGCCGTTGTATTCCTGTTGAATCCAATCTTTGGTGACCGCGTCCGGCACGCCCACCCACAATCGAGTACCTTCCGACCTGAGGAAAAATGTTTTCGACAGCCAGTTCTGATACGCTTCCGTGGTGATCTTACTGGAAATCACGCTTCTTATCTCGTCCCAGATATTCATTCGTTCTTCACGCACCCCACACGTTTTGCACACGTTTTCCACAACCTGTGGAAAATCTATAATTCAGACGTTCGATTCGAGAGGGAACCGATTCGAGACTTCGCAAACAGCAGCGATGGCCTTGATTCCGAACCGCAGTGTAGCACGTTTCCCAAGCCCTTAGGCCACTATTTTTCTGGTAGCTATCCCCCTTGTTTTCAAGGTATTACATAAAACAGTATAGCCTCCAACTGTTTGAATCCCGGCAGGGTTTAGATTATGACTGTTCTGTAAACTCCCGCGCAAGCGGGGCTTGCTGGCTTCATTTGACAGGCTCATGCCGGAAGCGCGACAATTGAAATCTCCGGCAAGCGCGGGAGTAACTCAGCTGGTAGAGTGCGACCTTGCCAAGGTCGATGTCGCGGGTTCGAATCCCGTCTCCCGCTCCAATCCTTCCTTGTCCGTCAGCTCTTCTTCTTGGCAGGCTTCGGCTTCAGGCTCCCGACATACTCATAGCTCAACTCAAAGTACTTCTGCAATTCTTTGGTGTTCTTCAGCAAGCTATCGGGGACCGTTACATATTCCTTCATGACCGCGCCATAAGCCTCAAATAGTTTGGTCTTGTATTTCTTCAGGAACTTCTCTCGTGCCTCGGCGGGGAGCCGTAGGGCCAATGAACCTGACGGATTCAGATAAGTGAACATGTGGCCGTTCAGCGAGGTGTAAGGGTTGGCCGCGCCTTTCCGTTCTATCGTTGGATTGGTGGCCACCAGCTTCTCATACAGCTCTAACTTGTCCACCGGGATGTTGTTCTTTTTCGGAGCGCTCATCGGGCTCCCTGCGGTTGATAGATAACGCCGATCAATATTCCCCCCACCATCCACTCGACGAAGTAGGCCACCGCTTGCTGCATTGCACCGAAGAGCGCACCCTCCGCAACTCCGGAGCCACGCTGGTCCACCATCGCGTAGAGAACCGCCAGCACCAGGATTCCGACAAACATCGCGGCCATCCCAACCGGTATGACGCTGTTCATGGCCTCCTGACCGCGGTAGACGGCGGGATACTTGCGGAATTCCGCAGCAAGCTGCGGCGCCAGGGCAAGTGACAAGCCGCCAATTATGAAATACGCCATGGTTGCCGCCAGCGCCGCCAGAATCATACGCGGGTAGTTCATTGAGTCACCCGTGCTTCCCTGGCCAAAATCGATTCCAGCTTGTCGAACGATTCGGTGGTGCCTTGTGTTACAGTCTGGCTGAGGAAATCGTTCGGGAATCCTTCCTGCGTCAGAACCACTTTGGTCTGGCTGCCGTGCTCGATGAATTCAACCTGCACTCGCGTCACGCCAAAGCCGAGATCGGCACGGTAGACGATTTTTTCCGGCGCCACGATCTCGTCGTATTTGCCCGTTATCGTGAACTCGCCCTTCCCACCGATCTGCATTTTTTGAGTGAAACCACCGCCCACGCGGAAATCCATCTGGATCTCACAACGCGTGGCTTCCTTGCAGCCGGACCACTGCTGCATCTTCTCCCCGTCCGTCCACCAGCGGAAGACCAGTTCTCGCGGAGCGTCGAAAATCCTGGTGATCTGGAGCGATTTCATGGCTTCTGTTCCTTTCTGAGCAGGTTTTCGAGCCTATCAAAGCTGAACTCCCAGGCTGCCGCGCACTGCGCCATCCATTGCTGCGCGTCGTTCAGCCCCTCGGATCGGGCGCGAATCAGGTGCACTCGACCATCGCGGCGGCGATGGATCAGCCGGGCCTGCTCCAATACGCGAAGATGCCTGGAGATGGCCGGCGGCGAGATGCGGAATGGCTTGGCCAAGCTATGGACGGGACTTTCGCCGCGCGCGGAAAGACGCACTAAGATGCCGCGGCGCGTGGGATCCGCCAGGGCCGCGAAGATGCGAGTGATGCGTCTTTGATTGTTAACCGATGTGTTAACCAACTCGCTAATTGTAGTGCTGGGCCGAGCCGGGAGTCAAGCGCTAAAACACATCACTAAAATAAGAGCTTCAGTCCGAACTGAATCTGCCGCGATGTCGAAGCGGTGCCCGAAATCACCCCGGCTGTCGGAGACGGCGTGGTCGTGGCCGAGGTAAACACTACCGGGTTCGGCGTTCCGAAATTGGCGTGGTTCAGAATATTGAAGAACTCCGCCCGGAACTGCAGATTGAACCTTTCCGAGATTCGCGTGTTCTTCAATACCGACAAATCCAGCTCCGCCAATCCCGGGCCCGTTAACGTGTCTCGGCCCAAGTTCCCGTATGTTCCGGGCGCCGGCAGGATAAACGCGTTCGGATTGAAATAT
>CAZSUK010000783.1:0-5118 GCA_964609355.1 uncultured Acidobacteriaceae bacterium
CACCACCAATACGAGGCTCATTACCCTCGGACTTGCGAGATCGACGAGAACCTGATTTGCTGGCCGCCTCGAGTCTGCGCCTCATCGCCCAGCTCATTCCGCATCCCATCGCCTCACCTTCTCTATGAAGCTCGTCCACAAGCTCAGATGGCAATCTGACTGTTACATGTTCCATGCGCGGCATACGTGGATCGTCCCACACTGTCACACACAAAGCAATGGATTGTGTCACAGTGTCCCACACTTAAAGCCGTATTTTCTCGGCTGCCATTTTGCCGAAAAGGCATCGCAGACATCGGGGCGGTCCTTTCAAGGACAACTAAGTCGAAGAAAGCGGGGCGCCCTGGCGGGTGCAGTGGAAATAGCCAAATTGAAGGTACTCAAAACCCCGTTTCCGGGGAAGCGGCGGCGCGTCCCAGTTGTGTGGTTAAACCGGAAACATGCAGCTTCCGCACAGTTTCGCCCGGGGTTCTCAATGGCTCGCCGCGCACCTCGCGCAAAAATTCAGTTATCACCGGTTTGGCCGCTTCGTGCATTTCTCTCCGGAAGAACTAAGATGGCCGCAGACGATCCTTTCCGGCCATGCGGAAGGCTAAGCCATCACGCTATTATTTGGCGAGGTCGGGACCGTGAACGGGTTGCACGATCGACGTACCATGGCCGGGCGATTGATAGAGCCAGAAACCAATTGCTGTCGCCAGCGTTACGATGATGACCACACTGAGCAGCAATCGGATGACATTTGAAGGACAGAACTCTCCGACACGCGGCATACTCGACGTCATTTCTATCTACCGGAAGCTTGTCGCAAAGGACACCTTATTGGCAGATTGATTTCTGATTAACACCTTGGTTCGTTTGGGAGTCGAGAGCGAAGCACGAGGCCGGGTGCATTGCGATAACTGTCCAGCCCCCATCGCTGGCAGTGATGCTCGCTTTCTAAGCCCTGAAGCGCTACATCGACCAAGGCGCTGCCGACAGTCAGAAAACACGCTAGACATATGCTATCGAAGCTTGCATCCTCGTTGCGGCGGTGGGCGAATCGACGAAACACGAAAACCTGTTTTTCCATCTCGTGTGCTCCCTTGATAAATGGTGCCACTCATTCCGTAGCAAAACTGATCACTTTTGCTCAGGGTCCTCCGACGGTACTTCAGAACTGTTTCGGGCAGACCTCCTCGGCGGGGCTCCTCGTAATGCCTGCAAAGTCGTGCTTTTTTCGGTAAGTTCCTCGACTAGGATGAGCCATGCGCAGGCAATTACCGAAAACCCCGTTTTTCGAGAAGTCCACGTCCCAGGCTTTCAGCGGCGTCGTTCAAAGTCGGCTCGTCGAACTAATCGGGCCAACGGCCTCGGAACCGAAGGGGTCCCATCACGACTCGCGAGGTGTTCAGGCAGGACAGCCGATAATTCTTTGGCTATATTTTTGCTCGGGGAATGAGCATGGTGGCGAAATCGGTATTGTTATTCCAGCTCTTATTGCCAGGAGCAATTCTCGCCCAGAAGATTCCGTTTACGATAGACGTGACGGTCCCTGCTGCGATGGATGATTCCAGCATCGGCTATCGTTTTTTCGTTGACGGCGCTGACACACCCGAACCGTGCCTTAGTCTGCAAAAGGTTCTCAATTCGCAATCTCCACATCGATTGGTTGCGTTGCATATGATGTGCAAGCTTAAACCTGGTAAGCATGTGGGTTTGGTAAAGTTCGAAGTCTATGGTTACAATCCCTTTACCGTTCACATCACACAAATTGATGTTTACCCGCCGCACGAAAACTTCGCTCTCGGACTGGTCGATGCATCGGCTTCAGAAAAGCCTCGAATTGAGCAAATATTGGCTACGTCTGGTCCGGATCAGTCGATACGGTTTCGAATGAAAATTCATAACGTAGCGAAGCGACCGCTCTTAATCACGCAATTTGCTATGTACGGGGAAAATTTAGAAACATGCGCGAGCCCCGGTAGACCGCCAACTATATTTCAGGTGTCGGACAATCTGATCCCGTCTGAAACTACCCCGGAGAGATTATCGATTAATTGGACTATCGCCGAGGCAGGAGACGATCCAAATTACCCTGAAAAAATAACTGGCGAGTTGGTGCTTGCACCCTGTTCGAAAAGCTATTACAACCTTGCGGCCCCAACCAACATCGCGATTCCCCCACAGGAATCCTTCGCAATAGACTTGATTATTCCACCAAGCAAGAATACGAGCACTGGGATGTCGAAGCCTAGACCTGGAACAACCCCGCTCTCCTTGCCGACGAATCAGGTGCTTCTCCTTTTTAGAGAGCTCCGCTTCATATTTGAGTCATCCGACCATGATTTTCCGTTTATGGAGTCCTCTATGGTGCCCTATGGAAACTAAAACCGTCCAGCAGTGGCCATGAGGCCGTTGAAAAGTGTGGTTATCGGTAACTTCCCCAGCCGGCTGGGACGGCGCTGGCAGGTTACCTATACCCCCGTTTGAACTAAGGCACACCCTACCGACACCTCGTCTCGGGCAGTCACGATAGAGTCCTAACGTTTTTCGGGAGCTACAATCTCCGCGTGAATCAGGGCACAGGTAGTACCTCGTTTTCGGTCAGCGGAGGAAAACTCCGGATGTGAACGCCGATTAAAAACGGACTCTCTGATTTTGGCTCTTTCCCTGCTGGGCTCCCCAGCCCCCTTTACACTCATTCGCGTTCGAAAACGAGGACGTTCGGCTTACCTCCACTTGCCGGCTGAATAGTCATAGTCAGAGTCTTGCCGTCTGGAGAAAGCTGGATATGCTGTGTGTCGGCCACCTTGCCATTTCTCTTCTCAGTCAACTCGAGAGTGCTGACATCCACGCGGCGCGCCGAAGATATGGCGCCCGCTGGCGCGTTTGCATCCTTCACGGGGTAGTCCTTGCCGTCAAACTTCATATTTTTTGTGGAATGCTGTGTCTGATTGATGAAGGAAAGGCCGCTGTCTTGATAGGGCTGTACCTCGATTTCGACCCGGCCGGGCTTTTCGCTGGTGCTATCCCACGTAGCAGCAAAGCCAGAGGCTTCTCCGATGGGTGTGTAGATGTAATGGATAGTGAAACTGGAGCCGTTGGACGGGTAGCCGGTGAAGTCGTCGCGCAGCGAGTGGCCGTCCGGAGAAAGCGTCCAGATGGCGGAGATCTGCATACGGCCGTCTTTCTTGCGGACGACTCTCCAGACACGAGGAGCTTCTGCAGTGACCGCGAGGGTGGATCCCTCGAGACCGGGTTGATCGGTGCCGTTGGCAACAATGAATTCCGGGCCGCCGCCAAAGTCGAAAGCGTAGCGGTTCGTTCCCGCGGACTTGACCTTCATCTGGTCATGCATCGTGCTTTTATCCGGGTTGAGCTTCCACTTGCCGATGAAGGAGCCGTCAGCGGCGTGAAGCCTGGTACTTGCGATGGCGATAACAAACAGTATTAGAAAGAGCCGTTTCAGCATGGCGTTCTCCGCAGGTCGATTGGGGAGCCCCTGTTTGAAGAAGCTGCAATGCACTTAGATGGCCAATGGATCCCGCAGCATCGCGCAGAGATGATCGAGCGCAGGGAGAGACTGAGTTAACTGAAGTCGATGAATCGGGGCTTTCGTCGCAGCGAGCGAATCGTTCGGAAACGAACAGCGCCGTATGAAATCGGACAGCGGATGCTTGGTGGCCCTCCCCTGTCGAATGAGCATCTCCGCTCCTCTATTGCGTGGGGTCTGTAACAAGCGTTCCAGGCCGGTCAGGGAGTATTAAGGGAAATCGATCTCCGTTGCCGGGCGTGCCCCGAAAAAAGTCGGGTTATCGGTACGTTTCCCGCGCCCGGCGGGCCAGCTCGGGCCAGGGATCTGGGTAAGTAATGCGGTGATTCATGTCGCCGTATTTCGATCCAAGGTCGTCGATTGAATCAACACCGCTAACGCGTTGGGCCAACGATAGCCCCCTGCCATTTTGTCGGCATGACGCAAGGAGTGGTTAGGCACGGCCACCCCACCTGAATAACTTCTGAACTGCCCAAATTATTCCGGGCGTGACAATCCAATGACAAACTGATTGCAAATCCGTGACGTTTAAGGTGTGTTCGCGGGAATATCCTCGCAGAGGATTTGACCTGCATATTCCCCGCGGGCAGGCTCTCATTCCAGCCGCTCTGCCCAGTTTTGCTCGGCCGATGCGGCACCTCAAACGCAGTGGGGCCCCACAGCATCAGGAGACTCAGTCATGAAGAAGTATCCCTCGAAAGCGCTTCACCTTGCGGCGGTCGGATGTGTACTATCGTTTTCTCCAATCGGAACCCTCGGCCAACACTACACGCAGACCAACCTGGTTTCCGATCTGGCAAACGTTGATGGACAAGCTGTGGCAGTCCAGGATCCAAACCTCAAGAATGCCTGGGGCCTGGCTCGCAGTGCATCCAGTCCCTGGTGGGTGAACAACGCGGGGACCGGCACTTCTACTCTGTACACAGGCACTGGAACGATCGTAGCGCCACCATCCCCGGTTACGGTTCCCAACGCTCCCGGGGCGAAGGGTGTTTCCTCGCCGACGGGAATGGTCTTCAATGGCACGACCGACTTTATGATCACCAACGTCCCGGGCAAGACGCCGGCTCCGGCTTCGTTTATCTTTGCCACATTAAACGGCACCATCTCTGCATGGAATCCGGCCGTAACGCCGGAGCAACTGGCCGTCAATGAAGTCACTCAAACCGGGTCTGTTTTCACCGGTCTTACTTTGGCCGAGGCCGGTGGGCATCACTTTCTGATTGCGGCAAATTTCTCGAAGGCAACGATCGAGGTATTCGACACAAATTTTAAGCAGCTCAGTGAACCCGGAGGAACCTTCTTCGACCCTGGTATCCCATGGGGATTTGCGCCCTACAATGTTCAGGTTGTCGGGGACAACCTGGTTGTCACCTATGCCAAGCAGAACGCGAAAAAGACGGCGGCCGATGACAATTGCGGCGAACAATGTGGATTTGTCGATGTGTTCTCGAAGAGAGGTGTCCTCGTCCAGCGTCTTCAGAACGTACCCGGAGTCTTGAGCGCGCCTTGGGGCGTCGCACTGGCGCCGCAAGACTTTGGATTCTTTAGCCACGCGCTGCTGATCGGCAACCGGTTGAGCG
>CAZSUK010000784.1:0-7409 GCA_964609355.1 uncultured Acidobacteriaceae bacterium
GGCGCCAGCATGAGCGCCCGGAGGCGGCTTTCCTGTCATTTTTAAAAATCGTGAGGAGAAATAATGGCCGAGGCCACCAATTCCGCAACTTCCGCCGCCGCCAATGGTTGGGCTGCTCACTATAGCCACTCCGTGCCTAAGCCCGAACCCACCAGCGGCGTGCACTGCACCCGCCTCTTCTCCAAACCAGGCGTTTCGCCCTACAGCGAAGTAACTTGGGAGCGCCGTACCGCCTCCATCACGGACGCCACCGGCGGGTCCATCTTCGAGCAAAAAGACGTCGAGGTTCCTGTCGACTGGTCGATGACCGCGACCAACATTGTGGCTTCCAAGTACCTGCACGGCCATGTAGGCACCGCTCAGGGTGAGTTTGGCGCCCGGGAAACCGGTGTCCGCCAGCTGGTGGGCCGGGTGTCAGAAACCATCCGCGACTGGGGTATCACCGGCGGCTATTTCGCCACCCCCGAAGACGCTGCGATTTTTCACGACGAGCTGGTTCACCTGCTGATTACCCAGAAAGCGGCCTTCAACTCGCCCGTCTGGTTCAATGTAGGCTGCGACCGGCTGGAGCCCAATTCAGACGCCCAAAACTGGCACTGGAATTCCCACACCTGTGCGGTTGAGTTCTCTGTTACCGGCTACCGCAGCCCACAGTGCTCCGCCTGCTTCATCAACTCGGTGGATGACTCGCTTGACTCCATCCTGACCCTAGCCAAGACCGAGGGCATGCTCTTCAAGTGGGGATCCGGCACCGGGACCAATCTATCCAGCATCCGCGGATCCATGGAAACCCTCTCCGGCGGCGGCACCGCCAGCGGTCCGCTCAGCTTCATGCGCGGCTTCGATGCCTTCGCCGGCGTCATCAAGTCCGGCGGTAAGACCCGCCGCGCGGCCAAGATGGTCATTCTCAACGTCGACCATCCGGATATCGCCGACTTCATCGAATGCAAGGCCAAGGAAGAGGTCAAGGCCTGGACCCTGATGCAGGCCGGCTATGACGGCTCAGGGCCGGACTCAGAAGCCTACAGCTCCATCTTTTTCCAGAATGCCAACAACTCTGTCCGAGTGACCGATGAGTTCATGCGTGCCGTTGAGCGGGATGCGGAATTCACCACCCGTACTGTGAAGGACGGCGAGCCGGTCAAAACCTTTAAGGCTCGCGACCTGATGCGGAAAATTGCCGAAGCTACCTGGCAGTGCGGCGACCCCGGCATGCAGTACGACACCACCATCAACAAGTGGCACACGTCAAAGAACTCCGGGCGCATCAATGCTTCGAATCCTTGCTCCGAGTACATGTTCCTGGATGACTCGGCGTGCAACCTGGCCAGCTTCAACCTGCTCAAGTTCGTCACCCCAGCGGGTAACTTTGATGTGGATGCCTATCGCCATGCCATCGACATCATGATCACGGCCATGGATATCCTGGTGGACAACTCCGGCTACCCAACTGAATCGATCGTGCGCAATTCCCACGATTACCGTCCGTTGGGGCTCGGTTACGCCAACCTGGGCGCCCTGCTGATGGCCTTCGGCCTGCCTTATGACAGCGATGCCGGCCGCGATTTCGCTGCCGCGCTCACCGCCATCATGTGCGGTCAGGCTTATCTGCAATCTTCGGTCTTGGCGGAAAAGGCTCCAGCCCTCATTTCCGCCACCTCGCTCTGCCAGCAGGCACAGTACGCCCACGGCGGCCTGGCCCAGCGCGGCGGCGCTTGCCCTGGTTTCTATGTCAACCGCGAGCCGTTTCTCGATGTCATCCGCATGCACCGGGCTGAAGTTAATAAGATCGGCCATGCCAATTCGACCGAGCCCTTCACCACTCCCCAGTTGGCTTCTCTCATCGAGGCCAGCAAGGATTGCTGGGACCGGGCCCTGGCCCACGGCGAGCAGTACGGCTACCGCAATTCCCAGGTCACCGTGTTAGCTCCCACCGGCACCATTGGCTTCATGATGGACTGCGATACCACCGGCATTGAGCCCGATCTGGCCCTCGTCAAGTACAAGAAACTTGTGGGCGGCGGAATGATCAAAATCGTCAACAACACCGTGCCCGTCGCCCTGTTCAAACTGGGATACACCGACGCCCAGGTGGATTCGATTGTCAGCTACATCGATTCGACCGGCACCATCGAAGGTGCGCCCGGCATCAAGCCTGAGCATCTCGCAGTGTTTGATTGCAGCTTCAAGCCCAGCAAGGGAACGCGCTCCATCCACTCCTCCGGTCATATCAAGATGATGGCCGCAGCCCAGCCATTCCTCTCCGGAGCCATCTCCAAGACCGTCAACCTTCCCCACGACGCGACCCTGGATGACATCATTCAGGCCTATACCGAGTCCTGGCGTCTGGGTCTCAAAGCAGTGGCCATCTACCGCGACGGGTCCAAGGGTGCACAACCGCTTAACGTCTCCGACGGCAATAAGGCCAAGCTCATCAAGAACGCTTTGGACGGTGAGGTCGACGTGGACACAGCCGCCAGTGAAGCCGCGGACCGTGTCCTCACCGCCATGGCACAGGGCAACACCAGCTCTCTGTCTGAGGACCTGCGGCTGCTTGAGGGCAAGGTATCGGCCCGGCTGGAAGTCACGGCCAACTCGGTGGTGACGGCGGCCAATGCCTTCACTGCATCTGTCGCCAACGCCCTAACCCTGGGCCAGGCGGCATCGCTGCGCGAAGAGCCGGAGACGACCCAGGGACCGCCCCGTGCCGTGCGTCATCGCTTGCCGGAGGAGCGCGCCTCCCTCACCCACAAATTTTCCATCGCGGGACACGAGGGCTATATCACCGTAGGCCTCTACCCGAATGGGCAACCGGGTGAGATCTTCATCAAGATGGCCAAAGAGGGTTCCACTGTCTCCGGGCTCATGGACTCCTTTGCCACCGCGGTTTCGCTCTCGCTGCAGCACGGCGTCCCGCTCAAGGTACTGTGCGAGAAGTTCGCCCACACTCGCTTCGAGCCCTCCGGCTGGACTGGCAACGAACAGATCGGCTTTGCCAAGTCCATCATGGATTACATCTTCCGCTGGCTGCAGTTGCGCTTCCTGTCTGGGCATCAGTTGAGTCTATTCTCCGGTCTGGCTGCTGGAGTTCAACGCCCGCTGGATGAGCCGTTACACGAAACCACTCCTCCCGCCGGCGGCCTTCTTCCCGAAACCAGTCAGGGCGGCGCCAGTGGAAGCATAGAAGATCGCGGGCTCTACGGAGCGCCCGAGACTCGCAGGAGTGGCGGCGCCATCTTTCACGCCGCCGACGCCATGAAGGAGTACCTCGACATGGGCGACGCGCCCAGTTGCCATACCTGCGGAGCCATCATGGTCCGCAACGGCAGCTGCTACCGATGCATGAGCTGCGGCTCGACCAGCGGCTGCAGCTAGAACCCTCTCCTTACCAACCGGCAGCGGGTCCGTTCACCGCTGCCGGCATTGGCGCCGAGTTAGCGCCGGCACGACCCAACAGAAGATCGCGCACCGCAGTTTGGATACGCCCGACGGCTTCGCGCCGGTAATCCCAGCGTGGATCTCCGTTGGGCTGCTCGACCACCATGGTCGCGTTGGCTTCAAAAAGCAAAATCTCGCCCGCCTCATTGAGCCCGAAGTCAACGCCGCCGTAGTCCAGGCCCAGCACTGCCGCCAGCCCTTGCAGCGCGGCCATCGCCTTTGCACCCAGCACGTTCGCCATATCCGCCAGGAAGTTGGCTTCCTCTCGACGATGCTCCGCGCGTTCTCGCATGTCAGCGCTTAAATAGTGAATCTTCCAGTCCTTCGAGATCGCAAGGTGCAGCGGATAGAAGGTCATACCGACGACGTACCGATCCACAATGCGCAGTTCGCTTCCAATTGGGACCTGTCGACTGCGCGAGCTATGGCGGTGGCGATGATGTTAGTCAATGAGTCCGGTGTCGATCCACAGAAGATGTCCATTGCAGGCTATGGACAATATCATCCCGCCGCCACCAACGATACGCCCGAAGGCCGCAGGGCTAACCGGCGAGTAGATATCGTAGTCGTTTCCACTTCCACTTCCACTTCCACACCCGCCCCCGTTCCGGCGAAAGCTCCGAGCCCTCCGGCTGCAGCCCAGCAACCTGTTAACCATCCAGGATGAGTACGTACACAGCCGGATGGTTGCGCCTATGCAGCGCGATCGGTTCGGGCGCCGCCTTAGGCTTGATGCAAAGCATTCCCTGCCTTTAACAGGGCTTCGAAGTAGTACGGGGTGCTGTCATGTACAAATGCATCAGGATGAATCAATCCCTGGGCGTCGCCTCCTTGCTCGTGATATCTGCAGAGTTCCAGCGCCCTACCCAGGCCTTTCGCTGACCCCAGCAAGGCCTCCTGTATAGGGGAGTCGACGGAAATGAGCTCCAGCAGCTGTTTCATGGAGATATTCAACATCCGATCCATCATCGAGAGCATGCCCACCATATAGAGTTCTGCGGGGCTCTCATGCAAAACGGGCGCGAGAGACTCACAAAAACAAGCTCGCTCGACGGCTTGTTGGCTATCGCTGTCAACTACCGAGTCGGCCAGTTTACTGGCGACCACTAAAGTCACGAGCTTGCGAAAGGCATCTTCGCCCACTGCATGCAAAGCTTCCTGAATCGTTGATATCCGGTGTCGAAATCCGTACGCGGCGGAATTGGCAACCCGAAGCAGCCGGTAACAGAGGGACGGCTCCATCAAGAGGAGGCGTTCAACTTTCCTATCATCCATCGGGGACTTTACCAGCGTGGCAAACAGTTGCAGATAAATGGACTGAATGGGAGAGATCTGTACCTCGGCAATAATCTCTGGGCGAGAATGAAAATATCCTTGAAAAAGGGTGTGGCCTTCCGCCTGTGCTATCCGCACATCTGCCAGGGTTTCCACTTTTTCCGCCAGAAAGGTTACCTTTTGGTCGCGAAATAACTCGTAGATTTCTCGCCTCGCGTCAGGGTTGGAAGCACGAAAGTCAACCTTGACGTAGTCCGCCAACTCGACCAGCTCAGCTTTATCATCGTGTGGAGAAAAATCATCCAGTGCAAAGCGAAACCCAGATTTTTTGAGCTCTTTGCACGCTCCCACGAGCTCTGCGTCAGCAATAATGTTCTCCAGAATTTCGAGAACTACCGTTCGCCGGGGCAGCAACTTTACGCTCATGCTGACCAGGGCGTCGCGGGTACAGTTGACAAAAAGCTTTTTAGAGGAGGAGCAGGCGATCATCGATAAGCAGCAGTCGATCGTCTGGTTTGTGGCGTCCTCAAGATCCCCGGAGAATGCGTTATCCCCGCCCGTGCGAAACAGCAATTCGTAACCGTAAAGGCCCATCTTCTGGTCGAGGATGGCCTGTCTGCCGAGGAACCGATGTACGCCGGGTTTTGGCGGAGCCATGAAAATTGAACCTTGTCTCTTTATCCACTTGCTGCTTCGCCAAAGGCTGAGCGCGGCAAACCGTACGCTCAGCCTGATGCAGGTTCGCCGCCGCTGGCAACGCTTATCTTCAGCATCGGCGAGAGACAAGGTGGGTTGAGCGATGTTCAGTTTCGCATCAGTGGCGCGAAGGGTACATTGTTGCTCGCTCCCGCTAAGATCCGTTTGCTCGCCCGTCGGAGGCAGGACTTACAACGTCGGCTCATACAGCTGCTTCAGGTCACGCATGCGGCTGCGCGTCAACTGAATCAAGCACCGCGTCTGAGCGCTGGGCGCGCTGGCTCCCGGGTGCTTGACAGTCCCTGCGTCATAGACCTTCACCATCGCGTCGCAGGCCGTCACCCTATATTTCTCCCAAACGACTTCCGTTCCATCCAGCGCTAACGCGTTCGCATCGTTCGGGGAGCTTTGGATGAGAGCTTCTCGTAAGGCGCCGAAGAACTGCTCGTAATTTCTGTAGGTCTCTACCCGGGCATCGTTCAGGCAAACATTGCGGTCAGTTAGGGTAACCGCATCCGGGCAATCAGCGACATCGTGGGCCATCTCTGCCTCATAGGCCAAATCCGCGATGCGCTGCTGCTTGCCATCCTGGGCTACGCCGTCGGCTGCGAACCCCAGCGCTAGCAGGAAAAGTAGGACAGCCACGGGTGCGCGCCTGTTCATCTCTGCGTACCTCCGCACCCATCATAAAGCGGCTGCATGGTCGAAGGACGCAGTAAGAAATTTCTATGTCTGAGGGGAGAACCCGGATTTCCTAATGCGCCGCACTCGCCAGAATGACGGGTGCGGTTTCCCTTAAAGGAAACCGCATTGATGGCTAATCAACGCTACGGCTCTCGACAGAAAATCCGGAGAACTACGGGGAAATGCGGTGGATACCCACATTCCCCCGTCGGGGGAGAACCTTTGAGCAGTTCGCAATTGGTGTAGACCGAAGCCTTTTCGTGGTTTTCCCCCAAGGAAAACCACACCTCACGATCTTTTCCGTTCAGAGTAATTGCGAAACTGCTCTAATATCCGAGGAATTTACCCATAGTGCCGTAAGTGGGTTCGCGCCGTTCCTGGTGTACTTCAAGCGGCACCGGGGTATCCTGCCACCGGCCGGAAGTTTCCGGCTGAACCGGCTTCTTTGCCGCCAGCGGCTGCCCCTTTTGCGACCAGTTGCCTATGGCTGTAACGACCCGGGCTGCGGCCAGACGCCTTGAGGCCGCATCCCCCTTCGTACCGCCTTGAAACTCTCCCAAAAGCTGCGGCGCACGTCCATCTTCCAGGGTGTTCAGGGTCCAAATACCGTCCTGCTGGGGTGACATCACAAAAATCGCCCGCAGACTGCGCACAATAAATTCCACCGTCGGTTTGCCGTCCTGCAAATCTAACCGCGGATCGAGTTCCAGCTTTTCCTTGCTGGTAAAGTCGAAGGCGGCCTCGATCTGAGCGGAAAGCTCCAGGAGCTTGACTTCGCGCTCCTTTTCCCGCATGCGGTCAGCTTCCTCTGCCAACCTGCGATCATTTTCGACCACGAGCTTCCGCGCCTGCTCGAACATCTCTAACAAAACCTGCTCCATGCCATAACCCTCCGGAGCAGTATGGCGAATGAGAGATGTATGCAGCCATACAACTACTTGGTTACGTCACCTTGGTGTTATGTCCTTAGTGCCGCTTGCGGTCCCGGTCGCGGTTTCCACCGCCCCCACCACCACCGCCGCGGCCCTGGCGTCCGCCGCCCCCACCGCCACCTCCGCCCTGTTTCGGCTTGTAGCAGCTCTTGCAGTAAACCGGACGGTCTCCTCGAGGCTCAAAGGGAACTGTGGTGGTTTGACCACAACTGGCGCAAACCACGGTCGTGCCGGTGCTCATGCCGCCGCCCCCGCCGCCAAAGCCGCCATCGTGTTGGGCATGGGATGGAGCATGACCGCCACCCCCCGCCGAACCCTGCTTGGCTTGGCGGCACGGTTTGCAGCGTCTGGGCGAAGAGTAGCCGCGTTCCTGAAAGAACTGCT
>CAZSUK010000785.1:0-8395 GCA_964609355.1 uncultured Acidobacteriaceae bacterium
GGCGCTGTGGAGTGCGCGCGCCTTCCAACATCAGTTGCGGCGGCCGTTGCCGGATTTTCAGCCCGGCGTCAGCATACTGAAACCGGTGAAGGGCCTTGACCCGGAAATGTATTCGAGCTTCGCCAGCCACTGCGTGCAGCAGTATCAGGGTCCTTACGAGATTCTGTTTGGGGTCGGCAGCATGTCTGATCCGGCGGTGGCGGCTATTGAAAGGCTGCAGGCCGAGTTCCCCGAGAGGACTATCCGGCTGGTGTTGTGCCCGCAATTGCTGGGCGCCAACGGCAAGGTGAGCAACCTGGTGCAGATGCTGGGCAGCGCGCAGTACGAATATATTCTCATCAACGACAGTGACATTAAGGTTTCCCCGCAATACCTGAGGCGGATCATGGGCTGTTTCCAGATGCCCAAGCGGCGCGGCGGGCGCGTAGGGTTGGTTACGGCGCTCTATCGGGGTCAGGCGAACCGGTCCATCGGCTCACGCATGGAAGCGCTGGGGATCGCCACGGACTTTATTGCCGGGGTGCTGACGGCACGGCAGATTGAAGACGGAATTCGCTTTGGCCTGGGCTCGACGCTGGCGGTCTCTCGCCGGGCGTTGGAGGCTATCGGCGGCCTGGAGCCACTGGTTGACTACCTGGCGGATGATTACGAGTTGGGAGCGCGGGTTTGGCGGAGTGGATTTGAGGTGGTCCTGAGCGGCGAAGTGGTTGAGACTTTTCTGCCTCAGTATCGATTTGGCCAGTTCCTGGCACACCAGATTCGCTGGAGCCGCAGCACGCGGTTTTCCAGGAAACTGGGATATACCGGGATGGTATTTACCTATGGATTGCCGTGGGCGTTGTGCAATCTGATTGCCTCGGGGGCCAGCCTCAGCAGTATTGCGCTGCTTAGCCTGACATTGCTGGCACGGGTGGCCTTGGCCTTGTCAGTCGGTGTGGGTGTGCTGGGCGATGGGCAGGTGCTGCGCGATCTGTGGCTGCTGGCGCCGCGCGATGTGGTGGCCCTGGGGATCTGGATCTGGAGTTTTGCTGGGAACACGGTTGCCTGGCGGGGGCAGCATTTCTCCTTGAAGGACGGCAAGATGAGCCGGCTTACAGCGGTCTGATCGGTAAATTTTCCCATGCACGAACTTGCGGCTTTCCGTAATGCCTGCTGCTGAGGTGGCAAGAGAGGGCAAGACTTGCGTCGAATGGTGGCCGGGACAGGGTGAAAAAGCGAGATGGGCTTTGCTAGGGTTGATTGCTGAGGATCTCTTTTCCTCCGCTTTGCGCGATTGCATAGATCGGTCCAGGCAGGGCCGGAACATGATCCTGCGGAGTCCAGAGGAAGATTCGTTTTGGACCCTTCCAGAGCCGGCGGAATGAAGCATCGTCGTCGAAGATTGCCGGCGCGTCGTGGAATTGCGAACCGTACCAGAGGTCGGAAGAACGGCCGTTGAGAATGCGGACCTGACGGCGTAAGTAAAAGCCCAGCGTCGAGCCGGCCTCGTATTCGCCGTTGATCTCGACCACGTCGACGGGATGCAGACGCGGACCAATTGCATCGGCGAGAGCTTTTGAAGACAGCACGGGCGAGAAGGTGACCAGCGCGCTGTGGGCTGCGATGAGCATCACCACCATCATGGCGACGAGAGCGTAATTTCCCAACCGGATCAGGTTGATGGAGCGGAAAATCATGTTGGCAAAGGTTCCGACTGGCAAGGCAATCGCGGTCAAGATGAGGGGCACACGGAAGGCGCCCATGGACCGAACGCTCAGGTCAAGAAAGTGCCCCAGAGAAAGCGCGTAGTCTCCGGGGTTCTGGGTAAGCAGCGTGGAAAGATCCGTCCCAGGAAGTGGGGGACGAGCACGTATGGCCAGGTAGGTCGCAATCACGGAGACAGCGGCTCCGAGCAAAAAGAGGACAATGGCGATGCGGCGTCCGGCGATGCGGCGCGGGTCGCGGGCTGAGCATTTCTCTTCCCGGTTTAGCCAGCCGCCGATCATGAGGGCAAGAGGCGGCAAAGCGGGCAGCGAGTAGTACTCCTGGCGCGTCGAGAAACTGAAGAAAACCATGACGAATGCTGCCCAAATGGCGAGCAGATTCCAGGCTTGATCATGGCGAGGCAAGCGGACCCGCCTGAGCGATGACCTCATCCGAACCGGAACCAGGGCTCTGAACACAAAAGCAATCCACGGCACCAGAAAAGCTCCGAGCAGTGCCCAGAAGAGCAGCAACGGCACGGTATCGTAGTCCCGCGGGACCCTCCGGTTGAGATAGCG
The DNA here is from genome assembly GCA_964609355.1 of uncultured Acidobacteriaceae bacterium. GTDB lineage: Bacteria > Acidobacteriota > Terriglobia > Terriglobales > Acidobacteriaceae > PALSA-350. The sequence goes on from CAZSUK010000785.1 coordinate 2,262, forward strand.
GAGCAGATGCTCGTTGATGAAATAAAACCAAAAGAAGCCGTGCACCTGGCCCTGTGATGGATTAGCAATTCCTGCAGCAATATGCCAGGGCAGCGCGATGATCAGAAACAGAAGCAGGCTCGAAACAGGATGCCAGCGTTTCAGGTGACCAAGGTTTCGATTGAGCAACAGGAAGATAAAGACGATGCCGATGGGAAAGACGACTCCGATGAGGCCCTTGGTAAGCACACCGAGAGCAGAGGCCACAGCAAAGCCCCATGCGGTCGCTCGTGAAGGCTGTGGCTGCTCAAGCGAGATCCAGAAGAACAGCATGGCGAGCGACAGCCAGAGGCAGACGACCACGTCAGGAATAAGGATGCGGGTGTAGATGAAGATGCCGAAGGAAGTGAGCAGGATCAGGGCAGCATAGAAACCGGCCGTGTCGGAGGCGAATAAGCGGCGACCGGTCGAATAGACGACCAGGAACTGGGCCAATGTGGCGAGGACAAGGGGCAGCCGGGCGGCCCAGTCTTGAGGCCCAAAGAGGGTAAAGCTTGCAGCCATGCTCCAGTACAAGAGCGGAGCTTTCTCGAGGTAGCGGATGTCGTTGGCGTAGAGAGTGACCCAGTCATGACGCAGGACCATTTCTCGCGCCACCTCGGCGTGCACTGAGTCGGCATCATCGAGCAACGGCGGACTGAACAGGGTAAAGCTGGAGTAGAGCAGGAGCCAAAGAGCAGCGAGCGTGAGGATTATTTTCTTTTGTGCAGCGATGGTTGGGCTCCGAAGCGGGCGGGTCAACTTTACAGCAAATGCTCGGGTGCCCCATCCTTCGCGCTTTTGCGAAGGGTGGGATTGACGAATTGTCGCCATACGTTCAGCCAACTGGAGTCAATGATTACAAGAGAAAGTTCTTCGAAAGCGTAGTGTCGGAAGCTACTCCATTGCCAATCCTCCGGGCTTTCTACTAGTCCTCGGGTGACAGGGTTCTGATGCATATAGCGGAGTTTTTCCCTTCGCTTCGCTTCGGTCCGCACATTGAAGTCATAGAATCTGCGTTGCCAAAAGGCAGCCGTTGAGGACGATTTCCTGGACACGGTTTGCTTGAGAACCTGTATCGCTACCGACAAGTCTGCGTGCTCTGGCTTAGATAACAGCAGGTGAACGTGTTCCGGCATTACCACGTAGCCGATGATGTCGAATCGATACCGTAACCTGACCTGCTCGATCACTGAGAGGAATAAGTCCCGGCTCGGTGGAAGGCTAAGGTTCGGCTGCCGATGGTAGCAACTGAAGGTCACGAAATGCAGGTCTGCAGTATCGTAGATCCGCTTCAGTTGTGACGGCATGAGCGAAGTTTAAACCAGGGTAAGGGCATTCGTGGATCCCACCCTTCGCAAAAAACGCGAAGGATGGGGCACCCGACCATTTTTTGTCCGCGGGTACAAGCATCGGTCGATTACCCGGTCATTTGTTTGTCGTTGGGATACGGGAACCTCAAAGAAACAGTACCGAACGGCTGTCTGTCGGGTGGCGCTATAGTAAAAGCAGGTTTTCCTGAGCAATGGCGCCTGATACAGCAGCGGGTAGAGGACCGGCGGTGATTCCGGCAAGCGATTTGCTGGGACCTGACACTTCTCTCATCTACAACGACTGGTACCCGGCGATGCGCAGCGATGGGCTGCGGGGACGGAAGATGGCTACCGCCATGCTCCTGGGAATCCCCCTGGTGCTTGGGCGGAAAGAGGACGGGAGCATCTTCGCCATGCGCGATAGCTGCCCCCATCGCGGCATTCCCCTCTCCTGCGGATGGTTCGATGGCAGCGCGGTCACCTGCAAATACCACGGATGGGTTTTCGAGCCAGAATCCGGCCAGTGCATGGAGATCCCCTCCCTAACCAGCCAGGATTCCTATCCGCGCCGCATCTACGCCAACGCATTTCCGTGCAAGGAGCGAGATGGATACGCCTGGGTCTATGTGCCCAAGCCGGGCAGCGGACGGATCCGGATGGAGTCAAGGGATGTACTGCCGGCCGTGCCGGAGCTGCCCAAGTTCGGCGAACGGTTTCGTAGCGCACACCTAAGCGCTGAGCTGCCCTGCAATGTGGACCACGGAATTATCGGGCTGATGGATCCGGCGCATGGGCCCTTCGTGCACCAGGCATGGTGGTGGCGGTCACGGCACAGCATCCACGAAAAAGAAAAGCATTTCGAGCCCATCGCCCAGGGCTTTCGCATGTCGGCGCATACCCCATCGGCCAATAGCGCGCCTTACAAGTTGCTCGGCGTCTACGGTGAGCCGATCGAAACCACGATCGATTTTGTACTCCCAAACCGCCGGTATGAGACCCTGCGCTGCGGAAACAAGTGGTTCGCCAGCTTGACCACAGTGACGCCCACCACCCCCGGGAATTCACGGATTGATGTGTATGGCGCCTGGAATGTTTTTTATGGGGTACCATTCGTGACCGCAGTGGTTAAATTCTTTGGCGAACGCTTTGTCCGCCAAGACCAAATCACCATGGTGCAGCAGGCAGAAGGCCTCAAATTCAACCCGAGCCTGATGCTGATCGATGATGCCGACCGGCCGGCGAAGTGGTATTTTGCGCTGAAACGGGCCCGCCTGGAGGCTGATGAAACCGGCCGGGCGATGCAACACCCGATGGACGGTCCAGTCACGCTCCGATGGAGAAGCTAGCTTCTGTAGAAATGTGCGGACTAAGCAGACTAAGTAGATTATGTTACTAAAGTAACTCGCGGTACTGCTTCCGTGAGCCTGCCAGATAAAGACCCTTCCTCTACCACCAACTGCTCGACGGCGATCGAAAGTTGGCGCCCCAGTTCGAGGAAATTCGCTCTCCAGTGCTCGGCGGCCGAAGCGTCGAGCGTGAGCAGGAAGCGACTGGATTTGGTGAGCGTGTCGTACCAGATATTCTGCGCTTGCCACAAGTTGAGCTCGAAGGGCAGCTCGCGCAGGGTACGCGCCAACGTGAGCGCATGGTCGAGGTTGTCTGGCTCGAGGGGTTTGGCCTGAAGCAGGACCATGGACCGCTTCATGTGCTGATCGGTCAGGTAACGGAGCGAGTGGGCTTCGAGGACCACGCCGTCTGATTTGGCAAGAGAGATCAGGGAGCGCACCCGCGCCAGGTCAATCGGCTCTTCTTCCAAAGCACGGCGCAAGCCGGCATTGATGGCGAAACCAGCGGCCATGGTGAGGGCCGGAGGCTTGGGTAAACCAGAAGCGTTGAGGAAGTGTAGCAATGAGGCATGCTCCTCGTAGATTTTGACCAGGCTGTCTTCCACCTCGCGCAAAGTGGCGTTCAGTATGAAACGCAGAATGCGCCGCTGGTCGTCCTTGAAGAGCGAGGCCAACGAGTAAGGACTGCCACCAAAGAAGCTGTCGATCAAGCGGACCACCTCAGGAAGATTGGCCTGGGTGACGGCGGCACTGCACTTCTGCTTCAGGTCATCGAAGGCTGAGAGATCCTGCGGGGTGGAACGTTCGACCGCTGCGGTTACATTGTGATCGCCGAAGTGAAGGGCGGCAAAGGAGACCTCCTCCATCTCTTCGGTCATGTTGGAAGTGATGCGACAACGGCCAATGGCGAGCTTTGCGCGCCCGGAGGTGACGTTCTCGTAGTCAAGACGGCGGATGGTGTAACAGAAGAGAACCGTCTCGTCAGGATAGTTGCCAAAGACAGACGAGATGGCATAGTGCGCGGCCACCTGCTCCAGGTTGACCTCCATCGGTTTCACCAGCCGCTTGTAGATGTCTCCGCCGTCCTTCCACTGCGGGCTGTTGCACTTGGCCTGGCGTAACCGCTCAACAAATTGCCACTCGAGCAAGGCGCTGTTGAGGCCGAAGATGTCGGCGGCGAGGCGCAGCGCGCGCGCAGCGTACGCCATCACCTGAACCGTCTCGATGCCGGAAATATCGTCGAAGAACCAGCCGCAGCTGGTGTACATCAACTGGGTGTGGCGCTGCATCTCCATCATCTTGAGAATCAGGGTCCGTTCATCCTGTGAGAGCTTGCGGACGGCATGGGCGGCGAAGAACTGGTTGATCACGTCTTCGGCACTGGGTGTGCCGGCGGCCAGGATGACCGCGATGTAGGCGTCGCGAGCGGCCCAGACATCTTTGAGCAAGCCACTGGCCGTGCTTTCGCTCAGCGGCGTGATGGTATCGCGCAGCCAGTCCAGGGCAGCACGCAACGGCGCCCGCCAACGCTGGTTCCATCCCTGACGTCCGCCATTGCAGCCGCAGTCGGAACGCCAGCGCTCGATGCCGTGAGCGCAACTCCAGGAGGTATCATCGACGATTTCTGCCTCCCACCTGGGCGGGAACTGGGCAGCGAATTGACCGTAGTTGATCAACCGGGCGAGCTTTTTGTCTTCAATAAATCGCAGGGCGTAGGAGAGAGCCATTTCGCCGTGGCGGTGGTGATGGCCATAGCTCTCACCGTCGGTGGCCACGTGCACAATTTGCGGCTGGGGATCGCTGGGATCAAAGCCACGCCCCAATCGCCAGGCAAAGTTTTCTCCGTTATTGAGCACACCTTCGAAGGCGATGGAACGAGAGAGGGGGCCGTTGTAGAAGAAGACGATGATGCTTCGTCCGTCTTTCAGGTTGACCAGGTAAGGGTGATTGGGGTGAACGGAGGCATTGGGAGTTTCGACCCAGCGGCCGCCGTCCATGTGGTCGAGAACGGGCTGCAAGGTGGTTTCCGCGCGCTCGCGAACGCGGGCGCACTGGTGCGGGGCCAGAATGGTAAAGAGGACGCCGTTTTGCGCCAGCAGGTCAAGGGTTTCGAAATCCACCGCGGTTTCTGAGAGCCACATGCCTTCGGGTTTGCGGCCAAAGCGATGCTCAAAATCGGCGATGCCCCAGCGGATTTGCGTAATCCGATCCCGGGTGTTCGCCAGGGGCATGATGACGTGGTTGTAGACCTGGGCCAGGGCGGATCCGTGGCCATCGTAACGCAGCATGCTTTGCCGGTCGGCATCACGAATCATGCGGTAGGTACGGGGCGCATTCTCTTCCAACCAGGAGAGCAGTGTGGGCCCGAAGTTGAAGCTGATGCGCGAGTAATTGTTCATGATGCGGATGATCTGGTTATCGCCATTCACGATGCGCGAAGCGCCGTTGGGCGCATAGCATTCCGCAGTGATACGTTCGTTCCAGTCGTGGTAGGGGGCGGCAGAGTCCTCGGTCTCGACGGTTTCGAGCCAGGGGTTTTCTCGCGGCGGCTGGTAGAAATGCCCGTGAACGCAGATATAGTGTTCGGCGGGATTTTGCTGGTCGGACATGTTTTCATGATAGCTGCTATGGGGATTGGGGAGGTTGCATCGAAGGGATTTGGGTGTTTCTAAACGGGAAGAAGTTGGGTCCCTTTACGCGATTCAAGACAAACATTCCCAAGAAAGAGCATCCATACAGAGATCTCTCCACTGCGCTTTCGCTGCGGTCGAGATGACAAAGGGGAGGGCGGCGCTTCCATGGACAGTAGTTGCGAAATAGAAGCCGAAGGCCCTAATTCCTAGATTCCGGGCGGGGGGAGTTCGCAGGCTCTCCAGAGATACCAGCTGGCCACTGAACGCCAGGGTTTCCAGCGGGCCGCGCGACGCTGCATTTGCTCCGGTTTGGGCAGCATGGCGGCAGTGACCGGCTTTCCGGCTTTGACCTTTCCGAAGGTCAGAAGGTAGCCCTTGCGAATGCCATAGTCCGTTTCGGGGAAGACGTCGGGACGGCCAAGACGGAAGATGAGCAGCATTTCCGCAGTCCAGGTACCAATGCCCCGTACCGCGCTCAGCCGCTCGATGATTTCAACATCGGACATGCGCCGGATGGCGGGCAGCGTAGGCACCGTCCCGTCCAAAGTTTTGGCAGCGAGGTCACGGAGAGAAAGCAGCTTGCCCCGGGAAAGGCCGGCGGCACGAAGCATTTCTTCCGGAGCAGCCAGGAGTTGGTCGGGCCGGGGGTGGAAATCGCCGAATCCCGCCAGCAAGCGGCCCAGAATGGCGCGGGCAGCATTGGCGTGCAGTTGCTGGTACAAAATGGATTCCAGCAGCGCTTCAAACGGAGAGTGGGTGCTTTTCACCCGCAAGCGAAAGGGACCGACGCGTTCGATGAGCGCCCCCAATTTGGGGTCAGCGGT
>CAZSUK010000786.1:0-6388 GCA_964609355.1 uncultured Acidobacteriaceae bacterium
GTGGGCGGCTTGTTTAAAGAGCCTACGGTAGTTACCGATGAGAGCGGTTCCGACTCCATTGCCATCCGCAACATCATTCGTCTCACCCTGGGGTTCGACCATCGCATCATTGATGGCGCAGATGCGGGCAAGTTTATGGCCGAGCTAAAGAAGTACCTGGAAAACTGGAGCGAGGACATCGGCTAGGCAGAGCTGAAAACCCAAGTTTTCCAAGATAGAGCATGTGGATGCTCCATCTTGGAAATGTTTGGACGAGTTGCTTCGCGGCCCGTAACACCCTTGCTACAACCGGTTTCTGGCTTCCATCACACGAGCCACCGCCTCTTCTGCCGTATCCGCGGTCGCGGAAAGATGCCCCATCTTCCTCCCCGTGCGGGCGGTGTGTTTCTCATACAAATGCAAGCTGACCTCGGGAACAGCCAGGGCCCGCTCGAACTGCGGTTCGCCCTTCAGCCAAAGATCCCCCAGCAGATTCGCAATCGCCGCCGGACGCATAATCCTTACATCGCCTAGAGGGAGATCGCACACCGCACGCACCGCCTGCTCGAATTGGCTGGTCACACAGCAGCGCTGGCTGGCGTGATAACTGTTGTGCGGCCGCGGCGCCAGCTCATTCACAAACAAACCCTCGCCCCCGGTGACAAACATTTCGACTGCCAACAGACCCTCCAGTTTTAACTGGCTCGCCATAGTCGTCGCCAGCTCCTGGGCGCGCTTTTCCAGCGTCGGCGGGATGGAAGAGGGAAGCGCGCTCCACACCAGGATCTGCTGCTCATGATGATTGCTTGCCGCCGGGTAAGCCAGCACTTGGCCGCTGGGATTACGAGCCACCATCACCGAAACCTCGGATTCGAGATCGAATGCCTGCTCCGCCACGCAGGGCTGCTCCCCTAGGGATCTCCATGCTTCCCCGGCATCCGACCCAGGCTCGAGCTTTACCTGGCCCCGTCCGTCGTAGCCCCCCTGGGCTCGCTTGAGGTAGATCCGGCTGCCCAACTCGCTGACCGCCTGCCGCAGATCCTCTTCCGAGTAAATGGCCCGGTAAGGTCCGACGGGAAAGCCGTGGTCGCGCAGCCAGTTTTTTTGCCGGATGCGGTCCTGCACCATGGCCAGGAGGTCCCTGCCGGGGCGCACCGGAGCATGCCGTGCCGCGGCATCGAGCGAGGCCAGCGAAATCTGCTCGATCTCGAGTGTGATCACATCGCACCCGCGCGCCAGGTCGGCTGCCGCCTTGGCGTCATCCCAGGAACCCACGAAGCAGGCGTCCACCACAAAGCGGGCGGGGCAGGAAGGGTCGGGATCCATCACCTGCACCCGGTAGCCCATAGAACGGGCCGCCATGGCGGTCATGCGTCCCAGTTGCCCTCCACCCAGAATGCCAATGGTCGAACCCTGGACGATGGCGCTCACTCCGGCAACTCCGTCTCCAGAACCTCGCGGCTGCGCGCGCGCCGCCAGGAGCGCAGCCGCTCGCCGAGCGAGGGATCCTGACCTGCCAGGATAGCCACCGCCAGCAACGCTGCATTGGCGGCGCCTGGTTTGCCGATAGCCAGGGTCGCGACGGGAACCCCCTTCGGCATTTGCACTATGGAGAGCAGAGAGTCGATGCCTTGCAGGCCGGTCGAAGGGACCGGTACCCCCAGCACTGGAAGGATGGTCTTGGCCGCGAGCATGCCCGGCAGGTGCGCGGCGCCCCCGGCAGCGGCGATGAGAATCTTCAGTCCTCGCGGTTCGGCTTCCTCGGCGTATTGAAAAAGCCAGTCCGGAGTGCGATGGGCGGAGACGATGCGTGTTTCGTGGGGGATGGCGAACTCCCGTAAGAGGTCAATACAAGGCAGCAGCACGTCGTAATCGCTCTTGCTGCCCATGACCACGCCAACCAGAGGAGAGGCGTTCATGTTGCCGATTATCCCACTTGTCAGACGCGAAGCTCCCGCCGGGCGGTCTCGGCAATGCGCGGCAAATCGGATGAGGTCATCACCCGGATGGTATGTTCCTCCATGATTTCGACCGCAAACCGGTACTGGGCGATGCGATCTTCGCTCAGATTCTCGCTCTCGCTTTCTCCCTGGCGAATCGGTTCCACGATCGCGGTCAGCTCCAACTCAGCATGTTCCACCCGCCTCACCCCATCGACGAGGCCGAGGGCGCTGAAGGCCAGCAACTTGGCGTCGTCGGCATCGGTTTCGAGCGAGATCGCCTGGAACATGCGCAACAGCCCGTTGGGCCGATAACCGCAATCGATGCGCAGCGGATCTCCCGGTTTGGTGTAGGTCGCGGCGGCGATCTGCTTGCGCATCAGAGTCCAAACCCCGGCTTCCTCAAAGCGCGAGCGCATCGCGGCATGCAGGGCCGCTCGCCCCCCGCGCCGCTGGCTTCGCTCCCGCCGGGGGTTGTCGACATACAGCCCCATCAGGTCTTCCAGGCCGGCGAGAAACGTCTCGGCCAGATATGCTTTGCTCTCGGTGATCTGTAAGCCATTGGAGAGCGACTCTTGCAACACCGTGGTGATAGGCCGTGGATGATTGGCCGGTTGAGACTCCAGCCGTTGGCCAACTTCGATCTCGAGTGCTTCCAGCATTTGCGTGTCGGCATCCGGATCGAGACAGCGCACCCGGCCCCAGTCACGGGTAAAGCGCAGCATGCTCTGCCCGCCTTCTGCGGCGCGCAGCAATACGCCGATATTGACGAACTCGTTTCTTACTGGATCGGGCACGTAACGGATGAGTTGGAATTCACACCGCCTCCGCTGCACCATCTTGGTCTCCTTCCGGCAAATATTTAAATTCGACTCGATCCCTGCTTACCATCGTGCACCCATTCCGATGCGGGGAAATTGCTCTTTTGCGTGTTTTCCGCGCCGGCACCCCAATTGGGAAACGGCCGCCGCGCCGATTCCCTGAATCCGGTAATCAGCTCGCGGATTCGCCCCCGGCGGGCCTGCAATCGCGCCAGCAGATCCTCGAGCGCGCTCAAATCCCCTCCGTACCATTCCGGCGGTATTGCCTCCGCAATTCCCCATGCCGTCTCCGCTGGAAAGCTCTCGATACGGCTAAGCCAGGGCTCGAAGCTGGGCCAGCCGATGACCTCACGGTACACGGTATTTTCGGCAAAGACTCCGCCTAGGCTGGCGTCGATAAACTTCCAATCCCCGGCATGAAAACAATATCCCTGGTCAATAAACGTGGCCTTGTAGCGGCGCTCCCGACGGGCTTTTTGGAACACGGCCTGTCGTCCGTTGATGTTGCAGGTCCACTTGTCGAGCGCCAGGATGCCAGCGAATTCGGCCAGATTGCGCACCTCCAGCAGCTGCTCCTGGGGCAGGTAATCGACTGTCTGTCCCGGCATCAGGCCACCCACCCAGCGGGAGGCGAAGTGCAGGCCGGCCTGGCAAGGGACTGCCCCGCCGCGCTGCTCGAAGTTGAGCTCAGGGGTGTTCTGAATGAGCCATTCGGTTACCTCGATGACATCGCAGGGAGGAACCGCGAGCCCCAACGCGGTGGCCAGGCGAGTGGCCAGCAGTTCATTGGCGAGCACCCGCACATGCTGCGGATTGTTGCTGAATTTCACCACGTACAGGTTGCCGTCCGAAGCCAGCATGAGGTGGCTCTGGGCGCCGCCTCGCATGCGTCGAATCTGCTGAATCGCCATTACGGCCACGGCAGCTCACCTGGGTTGCAAGTAGCAGCATACGCGAACTGGGCAAACAAACCGGCGGGAAGCGCCGCGGCGCCTGCTTCTGGTAGCATCGCCACGGAGGAAGCACATGGAACAGGCAGTCACCACCCCGAACGGTTCGCGCCGCAATGAAGATATCGCATTGGATTTACTGAAGTTTGTCGCCGCGTCTACGGGGATCATTAAAGCGGCTTCGCCCGCCGCGGGCTTTGTCGCCGCCTCCGGCTCCAAACCCGAAGACCAGGTAAACCAGTTACTCGCCCTCTACACCAAGTGCCTGGGTGTGGTTCAGGGCAAATAATCCAAAGACCTATGGCAGAGACGCCGCTGGCCACGAGCGGGAAACGTGTGCTCAACGTAGCCGTCTTCGGCGCCGGGACATTCGGCCGCAACCATCTGCGTATTTACCGCCAGCTGGAGCAGCAAGGGGTAAACCTGGCTGCGATTGTGGATACCGATCCAGCCACCGCCGACTTGTTGCACCGGCAGGGCACTGTCCCGGTTTGGCCTTCGCCCGAGGCCTGTCTGGAAGCATGCCGGGCGGGCCAAATGCACCTGGATGCGGTGTCGATCTGTGTGCCCACCTCTGCGCATTACCCTGTGGCTTCGCAGGCTCTGGCCCAAGGACTGGATGTGCTGCTGGAAAAGCCGATCGCGGTCAGCCTGGCCGAGGCCGATGCCTTGGTGGAGCAAGCAGCGGCCACCAAACGCATCCTGCAGGTCGGCCTGCTGGAGCGCTTCAACCCCGCCGTCACCACTGCTGAGCCGCTGGTCAACGGGCCGATGTTTTTTGAAGCCCACCGGCTCAGCGTCTTTCACCGCCGCGCGCTGGATGTCGACGTGGTGCTGGACCTGATGATCCACGATCTCGACATTGTTCTTAGCCTGGTGCGTTCTCCTGTGCGGCAGTTGCAAGCCGTGGGGTTGCGGATTTTGTCGTCGCGGGTGGACATCGCCAACGTGCGGCTGGAGTTCGCCTCCGGCTGTGTGGCCAACTTCACCGCCAGCCGGGTCAGCACGGAGACGGTACGCAAGCTGCGCTTCTTCCAGCCCCACCAATACTTATCCATCGATTACGCCCGTCAGGATTTACTGATTATCAACGTGGCTCCGGGCGAGAACGGGGAGCAGAACCTCGCTGCAAGTAAGCCGCTGGTCCAGAGTGGGGAACCGCTGCTGCTCGAAATCAGCGCGTTTCTGGATTCGGTACGTACTCGCAGGCCGCCGCGGGTGACCCCACAACAGGCGCGCGATTCGCTGGCGTTGGCGCTCGATATCAACCGCGAGATCCAGGCCCACGCGACCCGCGCCGGGCTCGTCTGACGGCTCGAGCGGTTTCCCACTCAAAGTCTGGCAGTTGCAGCTTGATTTTCGACCGAAGCGATAGGCGAAACTGCTCTAAGGCATCTTGTCCACTTTGTAGCCTTTGGGCACGGTTTGGTCGAATTGCTTATCGGGCAAATCCACATTGACGATGACCTTCTCCACCGTAACAGTGATGCGGTATTCCTCCAGCGGCCGGTCGATGGTGATGGTGCTGGGGAAGGACACACCGTTGAAATCCTGGTAAGGCCCGTAGGTTACCTTTGTTTCCGGAGCGCCATCGCTGTTATACACATCCTGCCCGGTAGGCATCAGGTCAATGCGATTGAAATGGATCACCCGCGTCGGCTTGTCGACCTGGGGTAACCCCGGAGCGGGACTTTCCCGCCCGGGGTTGAGCACGGTCAGGTCATAGAGCGGCGTCTCGATCAGTTGCTTCGTTTTGGCTTCCAACGTGCTCGTACTGGAAGTGGTCAAGGCGACGATGTGTTCGGCGGGGATGCCGCGAATCACAATGGAATCGAGAAAGACCTGAGGGCGCAGGTTCTCCAGGGGATTGGCCGCCTTGGTGGTCACCGAAGTGCTTCCTTGAACCGCCTTGCTCTTGGGTGGAATGGTCAGGGTGAAGGTGCGGCCGTTACTGGCCAGGTCGAAGGCTGTGGTTCGAATGACCGGCACCTGTCCGATCACCCGCAGCATCTCGGGCTTGCGAAAAATAATAAATCCGTGGATGGAGGTGTAATCCGTCTGCTTGCCGGAATGGGCGCCGCCCACTGAGGCAGCAAAATCCACCGTCGCCGTCAGCGAATTCACCTGTTCGTAACGCTTGTTGACCGCTTCCACCAGTTGCACCGCGTCGGCATTCATCACCGCCCCGGCCAACTTCGGCTGCTGCAGTTTGCGGGTGTGGCTCAAGCATCCGGTCAGGACCGGTACCAGCAGCGCCAGAAGCTTCAGCCAATCTCTCCGCATTCATCCAACTCAGGAACTGCGAGTATAGAGCAAGCGCCCCACCCCAGCCCCTAATGAGCCCCCTGCGCATTCTTCAGGCCCTGCCGGTAAGCCACCACATTGCGTTCATGTTCTTCGAGGGTAGCCGCGAACCGGGAATGGCCGGCGCCGCTTGGGTCGGCCACAAAATACAGGAAATGGCTGTCAGCCGGGTGCATGGCCGCCTGCAACGAGGCGATCCCCGGGCTGCAGATCGGCCCCGGGGGCAATCCCGAATGGTGGTAGGTGTTGTAGGCCGAGTCCCGCTTCAGGTCCGATTGGTAAATCGTCCCCCGGTATTGTTTTTCGAGCATGGCGGCATAGATCACCGTGGGATCGGTCATCAGTGGCATGTCCTTGTCCAGGCGGTTCTGTAGCACGCTGGCGACCAGGGGTC
>CAZSUK010000787.1:0-9333 GCA_964609355.1 uncultured Acidobacteriaceae bacterium
GGGGCCAAAATCGTCGTGTACCTGCCGCAGCTCAGGCACGTAGCGAACCGCAGGGTCACTCAGCGAGAGCTTACCGCGGTCACGCAGCTGCAGAATGGCGATGGCGGTCATCGTCTTGGTGATCGAAGCCCAGTTGTAGGACGTTTCGCTGTTGACGGGCTGATGCGTGGCCTTGCGAGCCTCGCCAAAGAATAGATTCCTTGCCGGTTCTTGTGAATGGACGATGGCAACCGCTCCGCCCACCACCCCATGCTGCGACAGAACCGCGTTGAATCGCTGGGAAAGCGCGTCTCCCTGCGCGAAGCCGGATCCTGAACCAAGCACCAGGCCGGCCAGCAACGCTGGGCACATGATTGAGATGCTGCTTGACATGAGGCTCATCATAATACGTCGCGTCGTCGTATCCTGTCTCAGTATTCGTGAGCTCATGCGCGCTGCACCGTTTCTTCTTCCTCTTCTTCTGCTGCTGGCACAGGTTGGCCGGGCACAATCCTCAGCCCCTCCACAGACCATCCGTGTGGACACCCAACTCGTCCTGCTGGATGCGCTGGTGCAGATCAAGAAGACAGGACTTACAGTGGACACACTGTCGGCAAAAGATTTTCTTCTCACCGAAGACGGCGTCCCGCAAACCATCACCTATTTCAGCCGCGATCAACTGCCTCTTTCCGTGGTGCTGCTCTTCGACATGACCGAGACCGTGCATGCCGCGCTCGGGCCCCTGGCGAAAGCCGGGCTTGAAGTTCTTGGCCATCTGAAGCCCGAAGATGAAGTGGCGGTGATGATTTTTTCCTCCCGCACCGAGTTGCTGCAGGGGTTCACAACCAACCGTCCGGATGCGGCGTACGCCATCAAAACTGCCTCGTGGATGGCCGACGTGGAAGGGACCTTCCTCGATGAAGATATGTTCGAGGGCGTGGAACAGGTGCTGAAAGCAAAGCCAGGCAGTCGCCGCGTTCTGCTGTGGCTCACGGACGGCACCGCCAACCAGGAAAACGCCTTTACCAAGGCTACGATCGGTCAGCATGCCGCGGCACGACTCCATTCGCAGCCGGAAGCGATGATGAGGCTGCTTCAGTCAGGAGCGGTTGTTTCGGCGCTCATCGACAGAACTGCGGAGACTAACCGGGCAATCATGGACTCGGGGATCAACGGAACACGACTCGGCGATGTCGATCATTATTCCAGGGCTACCGGAGGCCCCGTCCTGAGCACCAGCTCGAAAGAGGCCGCAGACCGTCTCTCCCTCTTAATCGATCAGCTCCGGTCTCGTTACACACTCGGATACAAGCCAACTGCCGCCGCACCCCAGGGCAAGTTTTGCAAGATTGGCCTGCAACTCACCCCGGAGTTCCTCCGCGAACATCCTGAGCTGCGTAAGCAGGGAGTTTCTGTTCTCACCAGGTCCGGCTACTATCGCTAGTACCTGGACTATCTTTAAATGGTATGCCGTTGCGCGTGCAGCTACTCATGGGCCTGACAGCACCCCTGGGTCTGACGGTCCTTTGCTGGCTAGTGGGCCGGCGATGGGCAGGTTCGCAGCGGCGCGCCGGCTTCAGGATGTGGAACGACGCAGGCTTTTGGGCCATGCTCCTCGCCGCTTATGTCATTTTCGCCCTAGCGCTCGCCGGCAGCCGTTTCTTCAACAGAATTGACCGCGAAGATCCGTCCCCGCAATTGGTCCAATAGGCCGGGGCTTTGGCCTAAAGCTTCCCATCCTCGATTGCGGGACCAAGCCAACGTTGGCGAAGTGCGTTGCCGTGTCTGGCAAACCAAAGCAGCGCTACTTGCGCCATGACGTTGACAACGGCGCCATGGTCCGCGGCTGCAAGAGCCTCATCGACGTTGAAAACAATGGTGCGAATGTCTTCTCCTTCATCTACAAGCCCATGAACGCCACCGGCCAGCACAGCGTCCACCTCGCCCACGTAGATGGTGACCATTTCATCGCTAATGCCAGGGCTGCTGAGATAAGCACCGACGTACTCCATCCTTCCCACCTCGCAGCCGGTCTCCTCTTTTACCTCTCTGCGTGCAGCCGCTTCGCTCGTTTCCCCCTGATCCACCATTCCAGCGACACACTCCAGAATCCAGGCAGACGGAAGATGGTTTAGGTAGGCGGCGATCCGGAACTGCTCAATCATGACCAGCCGATCCGCGGCAGGATCGTAAAGCAGCACGGCGACAGCAGGGCCAGTGCGGACCGCTTCGCGCTTGAATGGCTGAGACAACTTGCCGGCGAAAGTGTCCGTGCGAAGCGTCAGCAATTCATACCGGAAATGACGTTCGGCCAGTACCTCGGTGTTCAGCAGCTCAACCTCGCTTGGCTTCGATCCCTCGGTGGCCAAGTCCGCCCCCTTTTGCATTCGCGGGTGATTGTTATTCCCTGTCAACATTCCTCCAAAAACGTCCTGATCGCCATCCTATGGTGACATATGTCTACTTCTGCCAAAGCGGAGATCAGCGGATTCCTCACAGCGATGTGGCACACTACGCAATCTTCACCGGTAGCTACGTCTCAAACTGGAACAATCAGGCGTTTCGCCGCGCCGGGATTATCTCGGATTCGTGAATCCGCATTGCTTCCATAGTCTTTCCCAACTCCACATCGCAGACGTGGCTTTGCTGGGCAAGGGAAATCCGAGCTGATGCGCCAGCATGCATACCTGGCCGCGATGATGTGCGTCATGCGAAATCATGTAGGCCAGCATCGCTGCGCCGGCCGGCCACGGTTTGGCCCAACCGTCCCGGTGAAAGGTTTTCACCCGGCTCTGCGGCTCGCAGAGAGCGTCGGCAAGCATCTCTGAGCAGAGCGCAGCGCTTTTAGTCAGGGCCGCCTTGGCCTGCTCCTGCGTGCATCGTGCGTGATCGAGAGGAGCAGGGAGCCTGAGATGAGGGGCCGATAGCCTTAGCCATTTGCGGCGGATGTTATGCACGTGCGCGACGACGGCGGCGATCGTTCGTCCCTTACTCCCGGGCAGTTTGGCGCGCCATGCAGCGGGATCGAGATGCTCCAGGACGATCTGATTCATCCGCTCATTTACTGCGTAGCTTTCCACCATCACCTGGCAAGAATCGAAGCGACCGTCAACCTGTGACCGAGTCATGGCACCACCCATCTACATAGTTTCAGCACCCTTTCATGCTCGCCCCGCATCCAAGGCCAGTTAGCATGATCAACGATCTATGGTACAAAAACGCCGTGGTTTACTGCTTGTCGGTCGGTACCTACCTGGACTCCGACGGCGACGGCATTGGCGACTTCCGCGGTCTCATGGGCCGGCTTGACTATCTGCAGGGGCTGGGAGTGACGGCTATCTGGCTGATGCCATTCCAGCCCTCTCCCGGCAGAGATGACGGCTATGATGTCGCAGATTACTACGGTGTAAATCCTCACTACGGCACACTGGGGGACTTCGTGGAGTTTACCCAGGGTTGCAGACAACGCGGATTGCGGGTGCTGATCGACTTGGTTGTGAATCACACCTCCGATCAACATCCCTGGTTTCAGGAGGCGCGCCGAGACCCTGATTCAAAATATCGCGACTGGTACGTGTGGTCGAAGAAGAAGCCAAAGAATGCTGCCTCGGGGGTGGTCTTTCCAGGAGTCCAGAAGTCTACGTGGACCCGCGACGATGTCGCCAGGGAGTATTACTTCCATCGCTTCTACGACTTTCAGCCCGACCTGAACACTGCCAATCCTGAGGTACAGGCAGAGATCCTCAAGATCATGGGCTTCTGGCTGCAGCTTGGAGTTTCGGGCTTTCGCATGGATGCCGTTCCCTTCGTGATCTCCTCCAAGGGAGCGACGGTCACGAAGCCCAAAGAGGATTACGAGATGTTGCGAACCTTTAGCCAGTTTCTAGGTTGGCGGGAAGGGAACGCGATTATTTTGGGCGAAGCCAATGTGCTGCCTTCTACGGATATGCATTACTTCGGCAGCGCGGGTGAGCGCATCCAGATGGTGTTCAACTTTGAAGTGAATCAGCATCTCTTTCTGGCCCTGGCCACCTCAGACTGCCGCAAGCTGAAGAAGGCCATGATGGAGACCAAGCGCCGTCCCGCTACAGCGCAATGGGGGCAATTCCTCCGCAATCACGACGAGCTAGACTTGGGCCGCCTGGAAGATAAGGAGCGTCAGGCAGTGTTCGCGGCCTTCGGACCAGAGAAGGAAATGCAGCTATACGATCGCGGCATTCGACGCCGTCTGGCGCCCATGCTCGAGGGCGATCGCAGGCGATTGGAGCTTGCTTACAGTCTGATGATGACTTTGCCGGGCACGCCTGTCATTCGGTACGGGGACGAGATTGCCATGGGCGACAATCTAAAGTTGCCGGAACGCAACTGCGCCCGCACTCCCATGCAGTGGTCCACCGAACCGAATGCAGGCTTCACCAAGAGCGATAAGCCCGTCATGCCCGTGATCAGTGCCGGCCCTTACGGCTTCGAGCATGTCAACGTGGCCGCGCAGCGCCGCGATCCAAATTCCTTGATGAACTGGATGGAGCGCATCATCCGCATGCGTAAGGAAACTCCGGAGATTGGTTGGGGCGATTTCTCCTTCATCTCCTCGCGCACGACCGACATCCTGATCATGCGCTACGAGTGGCGCGACAACTCAGTCATTTGTGTTCATAACCTGAGTCCATTGCCGCGCGAGGTCAGTTTCTCCGTAGGCACCGGTCAGGAACAGGTATGTTCGCTTATTAACCTTCTATCTGACGATCACAGCCAACCAACAGAGGGTAATACGCATCAAATTTTGCTTGAGCCATATGGATACCGCTGGTACCGTGTATGCGGCCTCGATTACCTGCTAAGACGAAGCCCGGCATAACTCTCGCTCTAATTCTTCCAGCTCATTCTCCCCAAAGTTGCATCCTAGTTGTAGCAGAGGCCTTGAGACGGTTAAGCCTCTCTATATATGAAAGTCGAGATTGTTATATGAAGAAAATGATAGCTGCTTCGCTGGTTGGTATCGGTCTTACCCTTGCTACCGCTGCTCATGCTGCTGATGTTGACAAACTGGATCAACGCATAGAGGCTGCACATGACGTCCTTCACGAACTGATGGCCACTCCTGATAAGGGAGTTCCTCTGGATATCGCCGCCAAGGCTCACTGTGTAGCTGTGATCCCAGGTTATAAAAAGGGAGCATTTTTGGTCGGTGCACAATATGGCCAGGGTGTGGCGACATGCCGAACCAGCACAGGTTGGAGCGCTCCCGTATTCATCCAGCTGGTCGGGGCAAGCTTTGGCTTGCAGGCCGGTGCCCAGTCCACGGACCTCGTCCTCGTCGGCGTGAACACCAAGAGCCTGGATGACTTGCTTAAGGATAAGGTAAAGCTTGGCGGAGATGCTGCTGCTTCGGCAGGGCCTGTCGGCCGTGACTCGCAAGCATCGACCACGGAATTGGCGAATGCTGAGTTTCTAACTTATTCCCGCAGCCAAGGTTTGTTTGCTGGTGTCGATCTGACCGGAGACGAAGTGCACCAAAACTCGGCTGATACGACTGCCTTCTACGGTAAGGACATCCCCTACAAGGTAATACTGAGTGGCCAAGTCAAGACGCCGCCATCTGCTGCCCACTTCGTAGCAACCGTGAACGAGATGTTCCGTAGAGGAAGAGCCCGTAAACAGTAGGCGTCCCCATTAAGCGGTAGGGTGGTCCAATTCGCTGTCTTTCTGATGCCCAGATCTGGCGCAAACCGCGCAAGCTCTGGGCATCTTCTTTTCCCCTGAACTATCGCCGCCGGTAACAAGATAAGGGTTGAGGGACAGCTGTTAGCTCTCTATCCTCACAGCAATCAAAGGTACCTAGTGTTGTGGGAGTGGAAGAGTGAGACTTACGTGGATTGGTGGCGGGGATAGAGCCTTGAACTTGCTACCGGCAAATTGCTTGCACCCGGCATTGTCGGGGAGATAGAACCCCGAAGACACGTTCCTCAACGGATGTGAAGAACAAACCGTTAAACGGGAACGGCCCTCAAAGGAACCCCCGCAGCCAAACCAGCCTGCAGCGTTGTCTGCGCCAGGCTAGTGCAGATGAGGTTCTGTTCTCCGCCGCTAACCTCGGCCGCGGCCTTAACCGGATCCTCCGTATAGTTCCACAACCCAACGACAATTTTTATCTTCGGGTACTGCGCACGCAATCTTCGATATATGCCCCGTGCGTGGGAGATCGCGTACGGCGGCAATGCAGACAGGCAGACAACTCCAGGATCAGTTCTACCCACTTCGGCCAGCATCCCCTCCACGCTGCCAATCGGCACGGCGATCGCGGAGTACCCCGCTCGCTCCAGCAGTTGAGCCAACATGATGCCCACAATTTCATCCGCCTCATCCCGCACCGGGAGGCACATAATCTTCTCTGCTGTGGCCCGTTCTATGGAAAGCTCTGCCGGCTTGGAATCGTCCTGCCTGAGTCCCAATTCTTCCACCAGGTCCTTGGTGGTTTGAGTAATAAAGCTCACCGTTGTGTCATCGAGTTCGTTCCTGTGGCGATCCTGTTCAGCCAGATGGAGTGCGGGGACTAGCACGGTGTCGTAGAGGGTTTCAAGCGAAGTGACCTTTAGATTTGTCTCCAGCACCTGGCTCGCTTCGCGCTGGTCGTTAGCCAAGAGCCGCTGATAATAGTGCGCATCTGGCTGCATCACGGGCTGGTCTCCGAGAAGAACGGTGAGAAACTGCAGGCTCGGCACATGTGCGCCGACAACGACCAGGCAAACCGTTAGCGGCACAGAAAGAATCAGTCCGATCGGTCCCCAAATCAATGCCCAGAAAATGGCCGCCACCAGTATGGCGAGCGAAGACAGGCCGGTATGCTTGCCATAGACGTGAGGTTCCAGCAAATTAGCAGTCATCAACTCCATACAAAAGAAGATCGCCAAAATGAGCAGCGTTTTGGTCCAGCCGTCGAACACCGCTACAGACAGCGCAGCGGGCATGAGAGCGCCAATAGGGGCGCCAATGTAGGGAATGAAACGCAGCAGCCCAGCGAGCGCTCCGAACAACAAGGCGTGAGGCAGGCCCATGACGTGGAGAACAACAAAGGCAATCAAGCCAAAGCCAATATTCACCAGCCACTGCAAGGAAAGATAACGGCTAATGCGTTGGCTGGTCTCGTCCATCGCTTGCGTCATGAGGTTGAGGTGCCCATGTCCGGTGAGTTGAATGAGCCGGTTGCGCAGATCCTCCCGCTTCAGAAGCATGAAAAAAGTAAACACTGCGACCAGGGCAATCGAAACAACCACACCCAGCAACCCGCTGACCGCATCCAACCGGCCCGGACTGGCCGACACTTCCCGCACCGCCACGGGACGATTAGGGGAGGTTCCTGTATCCCTGGAAGCACGGTCCCCGGTCAGGTTCTCACTCAGATCGCTGATCTGTTCGCTGAGTGTTTTTAACTCATCTTGTGCGCGGGCGAAGCTCGTCGTCTTTGATTGGTTTAACGACTGAATCTTGTTCTGGATGTTGGTCGTATACGCGGGCAAATCGTTGGTAACTTCGACCAACTGGACGAACACTGTCCAGCCGACGGCCCCCACGATGGCGCCGGTGGCGAGAAGTACGATTGGGATGGCCACAAATCTTGGCAGCCGAATCCGTTCCAGACAGGTAACTGCCGGTGCCAGGACGAACGTAAGAAGAATAGCCAGCGCGAGAGGCAGAATTACGGTTTTCGCGAGGTAGAGCAGGGTGACCACGACGATGGTCACAATCACGGCTAGCAACTGCGAAAGTGTGCGGGATGCGCCTGTACGGACCATGACAAGACTTACAGTCGAAGTATCCTGCTCCCTTCCTCAATGCTCCTGCCCCGTGCGGGGTGATGGCACGAGGATGGATGCGGTAGTGAACGAGCGTGTTGCCCCACGGGGCAAACGTTTCTCGCCGCCTGCCAGAAAGTGACGCTCGGCCGAAAAGTGCACGCGCGACCACGCTCTGATGCAGCTTCTCGCATCTATGCAACGGAAGGCAGAATGTAATCGCCTGGAGGGGCAACACATGAGTGTAGAAAGTTTGGAAGAATTATTTCTGGATGAGTTGAAAGATCTCTATTCCGCAGAAAAGCAGATCACGAAGGCACTCCCTAAAATGGTGAAGGCAGCAACCTCACCTGGCCTTAAGGAAGCTCTTCAGAGTCACCTCGAAGAAACGAACAACCAGATCCAGCGCCTGGAGACCATCTTCGAGAAGCTGGGGAAAAAAGGGACCGGCAAGACCTGCGAAGGGATGAAGGGCGTCCTCGCGGAAGGCTCTGAAGTTATGCAGGAGTTGAAGAAGGGTGAAGTTCGCGACTCCGGCATGATCACGGCCGCTCAGCGCGTAGAGCATTACGAAATGGCCGGTTATGGTGGCGTCCGGGAGTTTGCCAGATTGCTTGGTCAAAAAGAGATCATGGCCCTTTTGGACGAAACCTTAAAAGAAGAAGAAGCCGCTGACAAAAAGCTGACGCAGGTTGCGAAAGGCGTTAATTCAGCCGCGTTGGATGCTGCTCCCGCCCGCAAAGCTAGCTAGTTTTCGCTCAAGCCCGGCTGCTCCGCCGGGCTTGAGCAACTCGTTAAGGAGCTGGCAGGGAGAGCCACCATGGTAGCTACGGAGTCAGCAGCATTTGGTATTTTCGTCGATCGCTCGTACGCCGAGGCAGCTGTTGACCAGCTGACACTGGCAGGATTTTCTAACCAGGACATCTCGGCCTTGCTTGCCGACAAGGTCGAATCACAGGAGTTCGCGACAGAAAACCAGACCAAGGCCGCCCAGGGTGCAACTGCCGGCGCAGGGGTTGGCGGCATTCTCGGTGGGGCTCTCGGCCTGCTCGCGGGAATCGGCGCCTTGGCGATCCCCGGGGTGGGTCCGATCATTGTTGCCGGACCGTTGATGGCGAGTCTCGCCGGCTTAGGCGTTGGCGGAGCGGTGGGGGGCCTGGTTGGAGCGTTGGTCGGGATGGGGATCCCCGAGTTCGAAGCAAAATGCTACGACAGCCGGGTTAAGGATGGCGCCATCCTCTTAGCAGTCCATTGTGCAAGCTCGGAGGAAGTCGGTAGGGCTAGAGAGGTGCTCGAGGCGGGAGGCGCGGAGGACATCGCCTCTTGCGTGGGCGAATGCCGTGACCTTGAGGAGGGGAATTCTCCAGCCGTTGCCTAGAAAATAGAAGGGTATGGTGGGCGAGGCGGCAACCGAAATAGAGCCGTAACCCATTAACTATCAATTCGCCGACGACATCTCGGTCGTCGAGTTGCCCCCATAGTTGCCCCAGCTGACGAGTCCATGCCCTCGGCGCATGCTGACTCGCGACAGAAAACCAGACCAAGGCCGCCCAGGGTGCAA
>CAZSUK010000788.1:0-8630 GCA_964609355.1 uncultured Acidobacteriaceae bacterium
CCAGGATAAGCGCCACACCTTCGGAAAAGCCGCGGGATATTAACCGCGGCCGACCACCGTGAGTCAGATTCTCAAAGGCGTCCTCTAACCGGTAAAGTAAAGGGCATGCAGATACACTTCGCATTTGGGAAGCATGGCCTGGACCTGACTTTGCCAGAAGGGCCCAGGTACGAGGTGATTGAGAGCCGGTCCGCATCTGCTTTGCCGGACGTGAAGGCCGCGCTCGATGCGGCGCTGGACCGCCCCATTGGCAGCAAGCCGCTGGCGGCTCTGGCGGCGGGCAGGAAGACCGCCGCTATCTCGGTTTGCGATATCACCCGGCCTGCACCCAATTGGCTGACGCTACCGCCTCTGCTTCGCCGTTTGCATGCGGCGGGTATCCCGGTCGAGGGCGTGACCATCCTGATCGCAACCGGACTGCACCGCGAAGCCACCGACGACGAGATCAACGCCATCCTCGGGCCGGAGATCGCCGCGAAATATCGGGTAGTGAACCACGATGCACGGGTGCTGGCCCAACATCGCCATCTGGGATCCACTCGCCGGGGTATCCCGGTCTATATCGATGAGCGGTTCATGGCCGCCGATCTGCACATTACCTTAGGCTTCATCGAGCAGCACCTGATGCTGGGGTTTTCCGGCGGACGCAAGCTGGTAGCCCCCGGACTGGCCGCCCAGGAGACGATCAAGGTCATCCACTCGCCCAAATTCATGCGCGAACCCATGGCGACGGAGGGTTCGATTACCGACAACCCGCTGCATGCAGAGCTGCTGGAAATTGCCCGAATGGCCGGTCACGATTTCATGCTGGACGTAACCCTGACCCAGAGCCGGGAAATCTCCGGCATCTTTGCCGGTCATCCGGTGGAAGCGCATGCTGCCGGGGTCGAGTTCCTGCGCACCACGTCGCTGGAACGGTTGACTGGGTTGGCAGATGCCGTCATCACCAGCGCGGCCGGCCATCCCCTCGACCTGACCCTCTACCAGACCATCAAGGGACTCACGGCCGCACAGCACATCGCCAAGCCTGGTGGGCGGATCCTGATCCTGGGCGAGTGCGCAGAGGGGGTGGGTTCGCCGGAATTTGCCGCCAAGGTCGCGAGCTTCTCCGATTACGACAGCTTTCTGGATGAGATCGGAAAGGCGGCAGTGGAGATCGACCAGTGGCAGCTCGAGAAGTTAGCCCTTGCCGGGCAGAAGTATGAGCTGTTCTTCTTCCTGCCCGGGATCGCGAACGGCCAGCTCGGCGGGTTAGCCGCCCGTGCCTTCCCCAGCTGGAAGGCCGCCACGGCTGCGGTTCTCGAAGGACTGGTCCCCGGCGCCCGGGTGGCGCTGGTTCCGGAGGGTCCGTATGTGTATGCCCGCGTACCATCCGGCGAATACGCCGAAGTGCATCAATTATCATGAGAAGACGGCATGTTATGCGAAAGTGGCGAAATTGGCAGACGCACCAGACTTAGGATCTGGCGGGGCAACCCATGGGGGTTCGAGTCCCCCCTTTCGCACCAATCGATTCACGGGTAACCTCCCTCGAATTGCCGTTCAGCACCCGCAACATCCAGGTCGCGTGTGGAAGAAGGTCCCTGCGCCCTCATGAGAATGAATAATCCTGAACGTCGTGTCGTGGTAACCGGGGTAGGTTTGGTCAGCCCTGTGGGAGTGGGGACGGACATCACATGGAAGGCCCTGCTGCAGGGGGAGTCGGGCATCGGCCCGATCACCCTCTTCGATGCCAAGGGTTTCAATTGCCGCATTGCCGGCGAAGTCAAGGGCTTCGTCCCCGAAGATTTTATCGAGCGAAAAGAAATCAAAAAGATGGGCCGGTTTATCCAGTTTGCGCTGGCTGCCTCGGAGTTCGCGGTGGCGCAGGCCGGGCTCGACATGGCAAAGGAAAATGCGGGCAAAGTCGGCGTGTATGTGGGCAGCGGCATCGGTGCTTTCGAGGTCATTGAGCGGGAGCACAGTAAGTTGCTTTCCGCGGGACCGAACCGGGTGTCGCCCTTCTTCATCACGGCGACGATTGCCAATCTGGCCGCCGGCCAGATCTCGATTCGATATGGAGCGACCGGGCCCAACCTGACCTGCGCGACTGCTTGCACCACGGGTGCCCATGCGGTAGGCGAGTCGTTTCGTGTGATCCAGCGTGGCGACGCCGACGTGATGATCTGCGGAGGAAGCGAAGCTGCGGTCACCCCGCTCTCAGTCGCCGGCTTCGCGTCGATGCGCGCTCTTTCCACCCGCAACGACGACCCGGCAACTGCTTCGCGGCCCTGGGACGCAGGCCGGGACGGGTTTGTGGTGGGGGAAGGCGCGGGGGTATTGATCCTGGAAGAATACGAGCATGCGGTCAAGCGTGGCGCTACCATTCTCTCCGAGCTCGTTGGCTACGCTGCGAATAGCGATGCCTACCACACCAACGCTCCTCCTGAGGATGGCCGCGGTGTGCGCCGAGTGATGCAGTTGGCGCTCAACGATGCCGGCGTCGAGCCAGGTGACGTTAAGTATCTGAACGCGCATGCTACGTCCACTCCCCTGGGTGATCGAGCTGAGGCCAGGGCCATTTGCGAGACTTTTGGCGAATCGGCGAAAAGCCTGCTGGTGAGTTCGACCAAGTCGATGACCGGGCATCTGTTGGGTGGCGCCGGCAGTCTTGAGGCCGGGATCACGGTGCTGGCACTGAGGGACCAGGTCGCTCCGCCGATGACCAATCTGCAGGATGTCGATGAGGCTTGCTGCTTTCCCCTGGTGAGGGATAAAGGGGTGCCTACCTCGATGGAATACGCGATGACCAACTCGTTCGGGTTCGGGGGAACGAACGCCTCGCTTATTTTCCGCCGCTATCAGGGTTGAGGCGAAAAACCGCAGATCTCTCCACTGCGCTGCGCTCCGGTCGAGATGACAAAGGGGAGGGCGAAGGATGGAGCACCCGTCGATTGGTGGCGGGGAAAGTGCCCCAAAGCGTGTTCATTCCTCCCTTAACTTCTCTCACTGGAAGCGCCGCCCTTCCCTTTGTCATCTCGACCGGAGCGCAGCGCAGTGGAGAGATCTCTGTGTAGATGCTCTTACTTGGAAATGTTTTTCTTTGAGATCAGGCGATCACGCGGTTTCTTTTTCTGCACCGGACGAAATCGACTACTCTATAGCCCATGAGCCAAGAGACTTCTCAACCGAACGTCATTTTGAAGCGGATGCCCGAGTACCGCGAGGGCTATGCCAACAGCGTTCAGGTGCAAAAGAGCGTGTGGGATTTCCGCCTCACTTTCGGCACCGCCTACCAGGAAACGGCAGAGGAAATTACTATCAACGCCTTTCAAACCGTGTATCTCAGCCCGCAACAGGCCAAGGCATTGTGCGGTTTGTTGGAACAGAACCTGCTGCAATATGAGCACACATTTGGCCCCATCTCGCTCGAACCACGGCCCCCCGTGATGCCCCAAGGCCCAGTCCACTAAAAGCAGTTTCGGAGACTCGTGGCCGAACTTCCCGAACAGCCGACACAGTTCGACCGCCCGCTGCCGCTCAGGCTCATCTTCCCGCTGCTGTTCGTGGGCGTCTACCTATCGCACCTGACCCTGCTTCGCCTGCCCTACTACTGGGATGAGGCCGGGTACTATATCCCCGCAGCTTACGACTTCTTTCGCACCGGGGATGTGATTCCGTCGACCACCCTGGCCAATGCCCATCCTCCACTTCCCTCCCTCTACCTGGCGTTGTGGTGGAAGTCGGGATTTACGCCGGCAGTTACCCGCACTGCCATGTGCCTGGTCACCGCGATTGCTCTGCTCGCCGTGTATCGGCTGGGTGTTTTGCTCAATGGCAAACAACGAGTGGCGGCTGCGACCACAATGCTCACGGCAATCTATCCGGTGTGGTTTGCCCAAAGTACGCTGGCGCATGCGGACATGTTTGCCGCCGCCGCCACCCTCTGGGGACTGGTCTTTATCTTTCCGGGCCGGCGCCGGCCGCCGGCCCTGTGGGCCGCCGCGGCCTGCTTCGCCGTGGCTGTTCTGGCAAAAGAAACAGCCATTGTTACACCCCTGGCGATCGCCCTGTGGGAAGTCTACCTTTCCCTGCGCGCAAGCCCGCCCAATCGAAGCGCGCCTCTCCGTATGGCGCTGCTGCTGCTCTTGCCCGTGGTCCCGCTGTTGGCCTGGTACGCCTACTATCGCCACCGCACCGGTTTCCTCTTTGGCAACCCGGAATTCTTGCGTTACAACGCGACTTCTACGCTTTCGCCATTGCGCGTCCTGCTGGCCCTGGCGCATCGCCTGCTGCAGCTGACCGCCCATATGAACATGTTTGTGCCCGTGTTGTGCATGCTGGGGGCCATGCTGCTGATGCCCTTGCGGGAATGGGACGGAAGCATGCGGCCTCGTATCTCGGCCGCCAGCCAGGCAATCGTTTACGTTGTCATGGGGGCGAACATCCTGTTCTTTTCCGTGCTTGGCGGCGCTTTGCTGACCCGCTATCTGCTGCCGCTCTATCCGCTGGTCCTGCTGTTGTGCGTCTCCACTTTTTATCGTCGTGTGTCCTACTGGTGGGGTTTGGTTCTGCTTTGCGCAGCTGCTTTTCTGATCGGACTTTTCGTTAACCCACCCTACAAGTTCGCCCCTGAAGACAATTTGAACTATGCGGACGTGATCCGGCTGCATCAACAGGCAATCCGGCAGATCGTGACCCGTTTCCCGGGCAGCACCGTCCTGACTGCGTGGCCGGGCAGTGACGAACTCAGCAAACCCGAGTTGGGCTATGTAAAGAAGCCGATGGCGGTCGTCACGGTGCCGAATTTCTCTTTGCCGGAGATACAAAAGGCGGCGGGCTCCGCCGAGGACTTCAGCGTCGGCTTTACCTTTTCCACTAAATACGACCCTCCGCACCTTTGGATGGATCTGGGACGGCGGAATGAGGCGATGGACGCCCGGTTTTTCGACTTTCACCGTGATCTGGATCCGGGCGCGATCGCTCATCTTCTGGACGGAAGGATCGTCTGGCGCGATGAGCGGCAAGGCGAGTGGGCGGCGGTGATGCACTTCAATCGTCCCCAGCTCGCCGGCTTCCCCCGGATTTCCTACCTCGCGCTGCAAGCAACAACCACGTGTGCGGCTCTCCGTGAAGAGAGCCGCATGCAGATCATCAAAGCCACGGGTCTCCACAGGGAATCCGGGGTGCGCTGACCCCCCTGCGTAGCCGGGAACGATACTCCCCTGAACCCTGGCCACCAGAACTATACTTAGGGGGTGCTCCCCCGGCCACTCATACGCGCGCTGCTGCTGATATTGGCGCTCTTTCTGCCCTGCGGGCTGATGGCGCAAGACCCCGCACCAGTGCAAGGCCGTTTGCTGCTGGTGCTTCCCTTCAACAACCAGGCCGACCAGCCGAACCTGGATTGGATTAGCGAAGCGGCCCCGGAAATTCTGAATCTCCGTCTCGGGTCGGCCGGCTTTATGCCCATCAGCCGCGACGATCGACTGTATGCACTCGATCATTTAGGGCTGCCTTCTACCTTCCAGCCTTCCCGCGCGAGTGCCATCCGCCTGGCCCAGACTCTGGATGCCGACTATGTGATTGTCGGGTCATTTTCGACCAGCGGTTCACGCTTCCAGGTCAAGGCCCAGGTACTCAAGGTAGATGCTCTGCACTTGTCGGCTCCTCTCCAGGAGGAGGCGGATATCACGCACCTGATCGACGTATTCAACAGTCTGGCCTGGGGACTGGCTAAGCAGATTGATCCGCAGTTTGCGGTTTCTCGAAGCACCTTTGTTGCGGCGGGGGCAGGACTGCGGGTGGATGCCTTCGAGAATTACATTCGAGGGTTGGTGGAATCCGATCCTGCGGAACAGATCCGGCACTTGAAGGAATCGGTGCGGCTTGATCCCAGCTTCTCGCCGGCGCTCATGGCCCTGGGCAAGGCCTATTTTGCCAACCAGCAGTTCGATCTGGCGGCCACCACACTGGGACGGCTCCCCCGCAACGACGCGAACGCACTCGAAGCCGACTTCGATCGCGGTCTGGCTTTTTTCTACCTGGGCACCTATGTCAAAGCCGAAGACGCGTTTGCCTTCGTGAACAAGCAGCTGCCGTTGCCGGAGGTGGTCAACAACCAGGGGGTCGCGGCGGCCCGCCGGGGACTGGATGCTACTTCTTTTTTCCAACAGGCGGTCTCCGCCGACCCCAACGACGCGGATTACCAGTTCAACCTCGCATTGGCCTTGAACCGCAAGAAAGATGTGGCAGGAGCCCAGCGAGCCATCGCGCAGACCCTGAGACTGCGGCCCCAGGATACGGAAGCGCAGGCGTTTCAGGCGACTCTTCACGCCGAGCCGCACCCCGCGACCACCAGCGCCGGGGCCAACACTCGTGTCAACGCGGCGTTCGATCCTACAGAGGCGGCAGAGAATACTCCCTTGGAGCGGATCAAGCGGACCTTCAACCAAGCCTCTTTCCGTCAGGCTGCACTGGCCATCGAGCAAATGGATGAGCAGCGCCTGTCCACCCTGCCACCGCAAAAGCACGCAGACGCGCTGACCCAGGCGGGCATGCGCTTTTTCAACCAGGGATTGATTCTGGAGGCGGAGCGCGAGTTTCAAGCAGCGATCGAAGTCGAGAGCAATGATCCCGAAGCCCACGCCGGCCTGGCGCTGGTGAGGGAGAGTGAGGGCGACACGAAAGAGGCGCGCCTGCAGGCCGATGAGTCACTCAAAGCGGCGCCTAACGAGACCGCGTACCTGGTGTTGGGCCGGCTTGATTTGCTGGCCAACCAGAAATCCGATGCGGCTGCCGACGTAAGCAACGCGCTCAAACTTGAGCCGCAGAATTCCATCGCGCGCGGGCTGAAACAACAGCTCGAGAGCAAGGGTCAAGCGGTTCCGTGAAACGCCTGCTGGGTGCCCTGCTTCTGACCTGCTGCTTGACGCTGGCCGGTCATGCAGACCAGCCGCGTGTGATCCTGATCCACCTCGACGATACTATTCAACCCGTCAGCGCCGGCTATATGGGCCGCGGCCTGGACGCAGCTGCGGCGCAGCATGCGGACGCTGTCCTGATCGAGATCAATACCCCTGGCGGGCTGCTCGAATCCATGCGCCAGATGGTAAGCAGGGTCATGGCTTCACCAGTCCCGGTAATTGCCTATGTTGCTCCGTCGGGAAGCAGGGCCGGATCAGCGGGGTTCTTCCTTCTGCAAGCGGCCGATGTGGCGGCGATGGCTCCAGGCAGCAACGCCGGGGCAGCGCATCCGGTGGTTGAGGGAGTCAAGCTCGACGACACCATGAAGCAAAAGCTGGAAAATGACACGGCTGCTTTTCTGCGTGCCTATGTCGCGCGGCGCGGGCGCAACGTGCAAGCAGCGGAAGACGCGGTTCGCTCTTCGAAGTCTTACAGCGATACAGAAGCGCTGCAACTTAAGCTGATCGATCTGATCGCGCCCGATGACGCCAGCCTGCTGAACATCGTGGATGGGCGTACGATCACCCGCTTTGATGGTTCCAAGGTGGTGTTGCACACTCGCGGCGCGCAGCTGATTCGAGTCGATCCCACTCTGCGCGAGGAGATTCTGGACCGCCTCACCAACCCGAATCTCGCGGTTCTGGTACTGGTGGTGGGCGGACTGCTGATCTACCTGGAGTTCAATACGCCGGGCACCATCGTCCCGGGAACGCTTGGGACCATCATGGTTCTGCTTGCGCTCTTCGGCCTGAATCTGCTGCCGCTGCGTTACACCTCGGTGATGCTTCTGTTAGCCGCCTTCGTGTTGTTGCTTTTGGAAGCTCACTTTCCCAGCCACGGGGCACTGGCTACCGCCGGAATCGCTTCTCTGGTGATTGGGTCTTTGACGCTGGTGGATGGCCCCATACCTGAGATGCGGGTGAATTTGGCCACCGCGCTGAGCGCGGGGTTGGCTTTCGGGCTGATCACGGCTTTTCTCTTGCGGCTGGCTTTGCGCGCGCGACGAAGTAAAGTGCGCATGGGAGGGGATGCGATGATTGGCCTGATTGCGGTGGTCACGCAGCCGCTTGCGCCCCTGGGACAGGTGATGGTCAACGGAGAACTGTGGCAAGCCGAATCAGCCAGCCCGGCAGCGCTGGGAGAACAGGTTCGGGTGCGCGGGCTGCGCGATCTTACACTCTTGGTGGAGCGGGTTTCGTAGGCAACTCAGCTTCTGCCGTCGAGAAAATCTAGGTTCGGATTGAGAGGCTGCGAAAGAACTCTGTTTTGTATCAGGGCACGACTTTAGTCGGGCCGCAAACGTTGAGAATATGCCGGGCTTTAGCCCCCGCAGTACCTGCCCGGTCTCAAATTTTTCGGTAGCCTGTTTGGCCTGATTGGCTGCTTTTCGAGTTGCCGCGCAGTGTATAAAGACTCGCCGCCTTCTCAACCGCAACCTCTCTCCTGAAAAGGGGTTAGAAGAACAGAGTAGAAGCTGCAACTGTGCAGAGAGCGTGGTGTCTTCACTGGTTCGTTGAAACGAGCCTGAAACCCGCTCCTGTACAATCTGGAGAGAGCGAGGCCCCCACCATGATGGGTATTGGCATCCCCGGCCTGTTTCTCATTTTCATAATTGCTATCTATCTCATCAATTCCGTAAAGATTTTGAGGGAATATGAGCGGGGCGTGGTCTTCCGCCTGGGACG
>CAZSUK010000789.1:0-3540 GCA_964609355.1 uncultured Acidobacteriaceae bacterium
ACAGCGAGCCCTGACCGAGCGCAATCAAGCCGCCCATGGCCAGGTCGCCGCCCATACGGAGCGCAATTTCCATCAAGCTGCTGCCTGCTTTGCGCGCGATCGTATCCGCAATGCTGGTCGCCCATTGCGAGAGCGCCGGAATCAGTCCCATGACGACGGCGATCGCCTGGTTCGCAGGTACCTCAGTGACCGCCTGTCCCACAGTAATCAATCCGAACCAGATGATGACCGGCGCGGCTACCTCCAGCGGGACGAAACGAAGAACGATCGGCAGAACCCCAGTCGTACAAAGCGCCAAGGTCACCAGCCCATTCAGGAGGGAATAGCCCGAGCGGGCGCCATTGGCCTTATGGGCTGCATGGCCAAGGTAAAGCGTGGTAGGGAAGGGACTGCCCAGGCAGGCTGCAGCGATCGTGCCCAGCCCATTCATCAACAGAGACGGTCTGGTCGCGTAGTCATCGCCGGCAACTTTGACACTTTCCAAAATCATCAGCGATGCCAGCGTGTCGAGCGCGGCCAGGGGCACAATGATCGCCAGGAACGGCCAATAACTTTGTTCTTTGAAGAGCGTGAAGATGTTCACGGCGTGAGGCAGGTATAGTCTCACTTCCGGCACCGCAGGCACAGCAACGGTATAGATATGCAGGCGGCGCAGCACCGCTACCAGGATCGCGCCAATGCCGATGGCCAGCAGGCCCGGCGGCAGACGATAGGGAAGCTTCAGCTGCGAGCCGTACAGGTTGAACAGCACCAGCATCGGCAAGAGCGCGACGGCCGGCTCTTGAAAGACGCCGAACACGAAACCCAGGCACAGGTAGGCCAGGGCCAATCCCGCGAGTGGAGAGAGGAGCGCAGCCCGCGGCGTGTTGCGGCGAAGCCAATTGGTTACGAATGAGCCCGCGGTTTGCACCATGCCGCTGACCAGGCTGGCGAACACACCGGCATGCCAGGCCATAGTTGCATCATGGGTCCTGACATACACAGGACCCATGATGAGGAACACATAAGCAAAGATGGTAGGCGTATTGACGCCGAACGGGATGGCAGTGACATCGCTGCGGCCTTCTCTGCGCGCCAGGCGGCGAGCCTGAAAGGCATAGAAGAAATTTCCCGCCAGGATGGAAATCGCCGCGCCGGGAAGAATCCGGCTGGCGACGAAGCTTAAAGGAAAACCGCAGACAGGCGCCAGGCCTACGATCAGCAGAAGATCAGGAAAGCCGCTGAAGAACAGTCCGAAGAATCCATCAATGTCTCCAGCGCTGAACCACTCAGGCTGTTCCATATCGCAAGCCAATCTCCCGCAGCCACTTGCGATAGGCAATCGCCATGCGGTCTGAGCGCAAGTGTAATTCCGATTGCAGGTCGAGGGGCAGCAGCTCAGGCCGCTGTGACTCGACCACAACCTTATCCTGCGCGGTGACCTGGTCCTGGAAGCGGATGATCTCTTCCTCGGGAACCTCGTGGGCGTAGTCCATCGCGATCACCAGCCGCGATTCACAAGTGCCTGCGTCAACCGGTGCTACCTGCGCCAGGATTCCGAAGCGCTGCGGGCCGTGTACCTTTTCGAGGCCCACCGTGAGGGGAGCAGAGGCCCAGTAATGATAGGTGACCAGCGCGCCCTTGCCTGTGCCGTCCGGATCTGGTTGCCAGATGCGAATTTCATGCGCCTCAGGCCCATCGGGCCCGATCCCTGCTTCGTAATCTTCTATCTCACCATGCTGCGGATCCCCCAGCAGTCCCGCATGCACAAAACCGAGGTGGCCTACGTCGAGGAAGTTTTCGATCACCCGGGGTCCCTGGGCATGAAAGAAATACGGACCGGCAAGCATCAGGCGGAAGGCCGGGTCATCCCCGTAAGGAAATTGTGGAACGTCGTCCAGCGGATCTCCCAGGCAGACCCAGATCATTCCGAATTTTTCGCGAGCCAGATAGGTTTGCGCACGCGCCTTGGAGGGAGGAGGTTGGTTGGGGTTGGCAGGGATCAGCACACACTGGCCGCTGGAGTTGTATTCCCACGCATGATAGGGACACACCAGGCGGTCGCCGCACAATCTACCCAGCGAAAGCTTTGCGCCGCGGTGGACACATAAATCGCGCCAGCAATGAATCCTCTCAGACGAGCGCCACAGCACAACGTCGCAACCCAGAAGCCTGCGCGCCACAAGCGTGCCGGGCGCGACCTCTCGCGACCAGGCAAGGGCAAACCACTCCCCGGAGAGTCTGGGGTCCGCCAGGCCTTCTTCCATTCATTGACCTCTCGCGGTTCATTCTACGGTCTCACTGAGGGCCCAAAAGCAAGAATGTTATCCTGCGGCATGTCCGTCGCTCAGCCTCTGCCTTTGGACCATGCGGTCGGACACGCAGCTTTGCGCAAGGCCAGTTTGCGGCTGATCCCGCTGTTCGCCCTCGGTTACGGCATCGCCTACATGGACCGGGTAAACATCAGCTTTGCCTCCTTACAGATGAACCGCGATCTGCACTTCAGCGCGTCCATCTATGGCTTCGGCGCCGGCCTCTTCTTCGTAAGCTATGCCGCCTGTGAGGTGCCCTCGAACCTGCTGCTTTACCGCGTAGGCGCACGCCGCTGGTTTGCTCGCATCATGTTCACCTGGGGACTCCTGGCGATGGGCATGATGTTCGTCAAGACTCCGGTGCAGTTCTACGTCATGCGGTTCCTGTTAGGAATGGCGGAGGCGGGCTTCTTCCCGGGTGTCATCTTCTATCTTGGACAGTGGTTCCCCCAGCATATGCGGGCGCGTGCCGTCAGCCGCTTCTACGTCGCCTATCCCGTTAGCACCGTGCTGATGGGGGCGATCGCAGGGCTACTTCTCGGCCTGCAGGGCACGGCGGGTCTCGCCGGTTGGCAATGGCTGTTTCTCATTGAAGGTTTGCCGGCCATCGTGCTGAGTATCGTCCTGCTCGTCTACCTGCCCTCCGGCCCGGCAGAAGCGAAGTGGCTTACGGACGAGGAACGCCAGTGGATTCTCCATCAAGTGCTCCCCAGCGGTCCGGTCGATGGGCACAGCAATAATATCGGACGCACCCTGCTCGATCGTCGCGTGTGGCAGATTAGCCTGGTTTTTCTTTGCATGCTTGGCACCAGTTACGCTTACACCTTTTCCGCTCCCGCGATTGTGCAGGGACTCACCGGCCTGAGCATTGGCAAGGTGGGTTTTCTGGTGGCCATGATGAATCTGCTCGGAGCTCCCGCAATGATCCTCAACGCCGTGCACTCGGACCGTACGAAGGAACGCTACCTGCATGTCGCCATCCCCTTTCTGCTGATTACCGGTGGCTATCTGATCGCTGGTTTGTCGGTAGCGCCTTTCGTCGTGGTTCCTGCACTGGCGATGGCATCTATCAGCTACTTCGCTCTGCAGGGGCCGCTGCTTGCCCTTGCAATCAGCTTCCTGCATGGCAAATCCGCGGCCGCCGGGATCGCGACTATGAATACAGTCGGAATCCTGGGTGGATTTTTGGGCCCTTTGGGGATGGGCCTGGCAAAAGACTTTACCGGAAGCTATCAGCGTGGCTTGCTCA
>CAZSUK010000790.1:0-5434 GCA_964609355.1 uncultured Acidobacteriaceae bacterium
GCATGACCTGAGCCACATAAAACGGGTCTGGCAGAACGCGCTCCTGCTCGCGGAGGAGGAGGCCGCAAACGTGCAACTGCTTGCAGCCGCAGTGTTGTTGCACGATTGCGTCCACGTAGAGAAAGGCTCGCCACTCCGTGACCAGGCCTCCCGGCTATCCGCCGAGAGGGCCGGTGAAGTTCTCAGGAAGTTGGACTGGGCAACTCCCGACATAGAAGTCGTCACAGATGCGGTGTTATGTCATAGCTACTCTGCGGGGCTGGTGCCCACCACTCCGGAGGCCAGAATCCTCCAGGATGCCGATCGGCTCGATGCGATTGGGCTGGTAGGCGTCGCTCGCTGCTTCTACACCGCAGGTCGACTGGGTTCCAGGCTCTATCATCCGGCTGATCCCGCGGGTAAAGACCGGGCTTTGGACGATACAAGCTATGCGCTCGATCATTTCCCGAAGAAACTCTTAACTTTGGCAACAGGCTTTAATACCGTGGCTGGACGTCGAATGGCGGCCCAAAGACATGCATACCTGCAGGAGTTTTACGACGCGTTCATCCTCGAACTGAGAGCGTAGAAGAGCGCTGCGCTAGCGCTCTCAGTTCGTTGTTCGTTCCAGGGTCGCGAGGACGTGTTGGATGCTCTCGGTCAGCGAAAGAGCTGTCGTGTCGAGGATTTCATATCCGGCGGCGATGGTTTCCTGATGCAGGTAGCGGCTCCATCCCATCATGCTCTCGTTGGCCAGCTCTGGCTGACGACGATCATGCGTAAGTCGAGCTGTTCTGGTCGCGTCGTCACACTCGACGCAGATGATCCGCGCGCCTGTAATCCCTTGAGCATCGAGCGCCTCCTGCAAGAAAGCGATCCTCATCTGCCCTTCGAACAGCACGCGTTGGCCAGACTTGAGAACCGATGCGATCCGTTCAAACCACCGCAGAGTCATCGTCCTTTGCCACGCTCCTCCGGGTTGGTAGCCGCGGCCATAAGTTGCCATAATCTCAGGGGAAGGAACGCCAATGCTGTCGAACCGGAAAACGGCGATCTCAGGATGGTTTGCTTCTATCTCGCGAGCTATAGCTGTTTTCCCAGAACCTGATGCGCCGGTGAGGATGACAAGTTTCGGATTCATACTTTTACCCGCCATGGATGCTCAGAGCGTCTATGGCCCGGCCATCATAAAAGAAGACGAATCCCGGCCAGAGGTTCATCTCTTACTGGCAAATTTCTCCCGAGGAGTTCACCTGCTTTCCGTCGATCAGCGACGGCTTAATGCACGCTAACAAACCCTCGGGCCCAAGCCCCCAGGCAGGCTTGGTACCCACGCCTCGATTACGAAAGTACCGCATCTCAATTACTAGAAGCCACTAGCCAAGTGCACAATTTCGAGTGATGCTCTTCAACTAGCAGCCGATCGGATAAGAATGGCTCGGCTGGCTGAATTGCAACTTGCTGGACTTGCTTCAAAACTGCCACCTCTTATACCCAAATAAATCTGAAACCAACGCGCAACGGCGCAAGGAAGAAGGTGATTCCATTGACCCCAAACCAACAAAATCCGGACCGACTCCTGGAGAGACAGAGAGTTCAGGCAAGGCCTACTGCAAGGATCATCCTGGCGGCGTTATTAACCTGCGCAGCTACAGCGGCGACTGGTATCAGCAGTCCTGCTCAGACCTCGCAGCCAGAATCCAAGCCACAAGCGACGTCTCTTACACAATCGATCCAGATTGATCGGCGCAGGATAGGCCCCGTAATCCTGGCCGTAGGTGGGCCCACGGGGCACAGGCTACGCCATCCGTAAAGCGACACCCAGAGAAGGAGGCGGAAACCAAGTGCACACTCAAATCTCTACCTCGCAAATCTCTCGTTATGAGAGGTGAGTGGAGACCTTTGCCAATTTTCTAGCCCAATCTTCTATCCCTACTGCGGCCATCCTGCGGGCAGGACCAACGCCTCAGTCGCCCCACATCCTCGCACGCTCCCCCACTTCTTCAAATCTTGGGAACCGCTCGCCGGGTCGAGCCTTGCTTGATTTGTACCCGTAAATGTGTTATAATAACTAACGGGGATTCATGTTTCTATCATCCCAAACCTCGGATAGAGAGTCGCCAACCAAATCCCCCTAGGAGGAAACATTTTGCCCATCCAAACACGAGCAGTTGATTACAACCACGACGACCAGACCCTGACCGGCATGTTTGCCTGGGATGACACGTCCATCGAAAAGCGGCCAGGAATCCTGGTTATCCACGGAGGTGCAGGGCTGGATGACCACGCCAAAGAGCAGGCAAGGCGGTTCGCCAACCTTGGCTACGTTGCATTCGCCTGCGATATGTACGGCCATGGAGTGGCGGGGAACAGGCAGCGCGTTATGTCCCGCATCACGGAGCTGCGTAGCGACACGGCGAAGCTATGTGGGCGCGCATCCACCGGAATCGACGTATTGCGACAGCACCCCCAGGTGGATGACCGCCTTGCCGCCATAGGCTACTGCTTCGGCGGAATGGCTGTCCTTGAGCTGGCCAGGAGTGGGTTCGATCTCATGGGAGCCGTCAGCGTCCACGGGACCCTGGATACGCCCCGTAAGAGCCAGCCGAATTCCGTCAAGGCGAGAATACTCATCTGCCACGGCGCGTTAGACCCCCACATCTCCATGGAGCAGGTGAATGCCTTCATCGAAGAGATGAAACTTGCTCGCGTCGACTGGCAATTGATCATGTACGGAGGAGCCATGCACGGGTTCACCCATCGGGGTGAGACCCAAATCCCAGGCGTCGCCTACCATGCCCTTTCCGATTCCCGTTCGGCGAGGGCAATACAGAACTTCTTCGGCGAGCTCTTCCAGCGGTTCAGCCCATCTTGATGCCGTGTTCGCCGATAATAGCGAAGACTGACAAAAGGTTCGTCATCCCAAGCAGCTGGCGAACCTGCTTACCAAGATTGACGAGTTCCAAACTGCAGCCAGCCGACCGGGCAGAAACCGCCAGACGCACCAACGTGCCCAGACCCATGCTGTCTACTCGGGTAAGATGCGTGAGGTCGAGCACGATTCGCTTCGTGTCCGGCATCAGCGCTTTGACCCGGGTGTAAAGAATATCGTTGACGCCCGACACCAGCCTGCCGTTTAGCTTCACCACCACAGTGCTGCCTGCATGGGTGACGTCAAGGGTAAGGGGACACGCGTCAACTTTTTCAGACATGAGGCTTGCCTTGTAGAAACTCGGGGTTTGGATCGGAGCCCGATTTTCGCATACCGTGCCACGAATTGAAACGCGAATCTCCTGCAACCGGACCTTTAACGCAAAGCGCCGACCCGCTGGTTCACTTCCGCTCTTACTTTAGAAATGTCCTGTTTGAGGAGCGCTCCATTCTGCACCAGCAAATCACCGCCCACGTAGACGCGTTCCAGGTCGCGCTCTCCGGCAACGAACACCAGCGAAGCATAAGGATCGAAAACGGTCCGGAAGCGCGTCGGATCGATCACCAGGAAGTCGGCAAATTTTCCCGGCTCCAGGCTGCCCAGCCGGTCCGGTACACCGAGCACATCCGCGCTGCCCATAGTGTGGAGGCGCAGCACGTCGTAGGGGCTCATGATCTTCGCGTCTTCATACTTGTCGCGGATTGCATAGAGCCCGGTACGCATGTTTTCAAAGGGGTCCGCCACATCCGCGCTGGCTTCGCCGTCGACGCCCATGCCCACCCGGATGCCGGCCTTCAGGCAGGCGGGGATATCGGCCACTCCTGAAGCCAGCCGTCCATTCGACAGCGGATTCCAGCTCATGGCCGCACCCGCTTTCCCGCTCTCCGCCAGGATGAAGCTGTTGGTATGAATGAAATGTCCGAAGATCAATTGCTTCGAAAGCAGCCCGCTATCCATAAACCATCGGAATTTGCTCTGCTGCTCGTACTGCGTCTCCGGCGGTTCGAGATAGTGACTCTCATTGCCCAAATGGAACTCGTCGCCCAGCTGCTTTTCCATCAATGTCTGTTGATAGGTATTGTTGAATGCTGTGCCGCCGCTGATCATCACGGCAAGAAAGTTGGACGACTTCGGCTGCGTAGCCGTCCAGTCTAAAAAGGCCTTCAACGGTACACGTGCCTGCTCCGCGCCATAACTCGGCTGCACGCCCAGCGCGGTAGCCTTGCCCACTGACATGCTGTGCACAAACCGGATGCCGGAGTCCATCTCCGCGCGGAAGCCTTTTTGGTCATACTCGTCGGCAGTCGCAGCGTTGCGGGCCCGGTTTCGTGCCTCGAAGTTGAAGTTATAAGCCGCCGTGATGCCATGCTGCAGGTGGTCGAGCGCGCCATCCAGCGTGAACCAGTACATATCGTCCGGGCTTGCTTTGACGGCCGGCTTGTAGAGCGCGTCGATCCATCCCAACAGCGTCTGGTCTGAGCCCAAACCGCGAAACGCGCTTTGCCAGAGGTGGCTGTGGGCGGAGATAAAGCCAGGGATAACCCAGTGCCCACCGGCATCCAGGCTCTCATTCGACCGCAGCTCGGCCGGCGGATCGCCCGCCGCTACAGCCGACAAACGTCCATCATCGCCCACCACAAGATAGCCTTTTACCGGCTCGCGCTGGCCCTGCGCCATCGTCAGAATGTATGCATTCCTTACTACCAGCTTGGCCGGAGCCTGAGCGAAAGCCAACCACGGGCTTAGCCACAAGCCCAAAAGACAAAATCTTCTGAAAATCATTGCCAATTACTAAACGAGACGGGAAGGAAGAACAACAATAATTCCCCTCAGTGATCCAACAATCTCGGGATGGGGAAAAGGATGACCACGCTATGCCGGCTCGATCTATTGGACCGGGATTGGCCGGGTGGTCTTTGCCTTGGCCGAAACAGGCCTGCCCCGC
The DNA here is from genome assembly GCA_964609355.1 of uncultured Acidobacteriaceae bacterium. Lineage (GTDB taxonomy): Bacteria > Acidobacteriota > Terriglobia > Terriglobales > Acidobacteriaceae > PALSA-350. The sequence goes on from CAZSUK010000790.1 coordinate 4,857, forward strand.
TATACCGGCAGCTCCCACGAAAATCCGACCTTGATCTGTCCTGCCGCGAGGTGTTCGCTCGCGGCCAGAAAAAAATCGTTGTCGACGGACCTCTGTTGGAAGACGAAGCAGGCCAGGTGCGCGAAGGATTTTGGACGAAGCCCCCTTTTTTCGCTTTTTGCGCACTTTTCGGACTTTTCTGCAAAACCGCCGCTGGGTCGTCCGGAAGGCTACACTGGCATGATGACGAAATCGCCCAAGGTGGATCTGGTGGGTGTTGGCCTGAATGCGACCGACACGCTCATTGCACTTACGAATTATCCGGCACGCGGTTCCAAAGTCGAATACGACTCCGCGCGGATATTACCTGGCGGCCAGGTCGCAACTGCCGTCGTGGCGTGCCAGCACTGGGGGATGTCGACTCGCTACGTCGGCATTCTGGGAGACGACAGCCCCGCGACCTTGCATCGCGAAGCATTTGCCGCCGCTGGCGTGGAGGCGCAACTCGTCACCGTTTCCGGAGGCACCAGTCCGCAGTCGCTCATACTGGTAGACGGTGGCGGGGAGCGAACCGTGCTCTGCCGGCGTGATCCCCGGGT
>CAZSUK010000791.1:0-18332 GCA_964609355.1 uncultured Acidobacteriaceae bacterium
CTCACTCAGCAATCTACCGGAGACGTAGTCACGCTCCTCCATCGCGATAACGCGCATCCCGGTCTTCTCCGAAATCCGCCGTGACGAAAGGTTGACGACCGCCTTTGGTGCACGCAAGGCGCTAAAACCGAGAACATCAAAGCAATAGTCGTTCACGGCCACCACTGCCTCCGTCATCAGGCCGCGGCCTTGCCAGGGAAGTCCCAACCAAAACCCGCGCGCAGCGTACCCATCTTTGGCAATCAGCGAAATGGCTCCGATATGTTCCTCGGGGGCTTGCCGCAAGCGCAACGTCCAGTGCCATTCTTTCCCTTGTTCCATTCCAGGAATTGCGACATCGCGATAGTAGGTAAAGGCTCCATCTGCAGGATAGGGCCACGGAATCCGGGCACCCATGAATTTGACCATCTCCCATTGCGGCAGGAGGAACTGGGTCTGTTCGGCGTCTGCAAGCTGCACAGGCCGCAAAACGAGCCGGTTGGTTTCAAGCGCGGCAATCATAAAAACCGTTGGGATAGAGTGTATAAGTTGTGGGACCGGGGCTGCGCGGAATGGTAGGAAACTGATGGCGCTTCCTGTAGGCACAAAACTCGGTCGTTACGAAGTTCAGTCGCGACTGGGCTCCGGTGGAATGGGCGAGGTCTATCGAGCCAAAGACCTGCGCCTGGGACGAGACGTCGCCATCAAGATTTTGCCTCAGCACCTGTCTTCGAATCCCGAGGCCATCCAGCGCCTGGAACTGGAAGCCAGGGCCATCTCTGCGCTGAACGATGCAAACATTTGCACCCTCTACGATGTGGGCCACCAGGATGGCGTCGATTTCATCGTCATGGAACTCCTGCAGGGTGAGACGCTGCAGGATCGCCTCCGCAACGGTCCGCTGCCGCTCAAGCAAGTTTGCGAGTATGGCGCACAGATCGCGCGAGGACTGGATAAGGCCCATCGAAAAGGAATACTGCATCGCGATTTGAAACCGGGAAACATCATGCTGACCGAGTCCGGGGCTAAGCTGCTGGACTTTGGTCTGGCCAGGGCGAGTATGGCAGCTGCGACCGACGCTACGGTAAGCGCGGCCGTGCTGCCCTCATCACTAAACGAGCCAGGAGCCCTGGTGGGAACCCTCCCCTACATGTCGCCGGAGCAGGCAAGCGGCATGGACCTGGACGCCCGTAGCGACATCTTTTCACTAGGCGCCGTGCTTTACGAGATGGTAACCGGGCGAAGAGCCTTCCAGGGAAATAGCCAGCTAAGCATCGTGTCCGCGGTCATCAACAAAGAGCCGGAGCCAATCACCGCCGTCGCTCCTCTCATGTCGCCCAGTCTGAACCGCTTGATCGGCCGCTGCCTGGCCAAGGATCCCGAGCAGCGATGGCAAACAGCACGAGACGTTTCATTCGAGCTGGAATGGATCGGTGAGGCCGGAGATCAACCTGCCTATGCGGCGCAGCCGCCAACGAAATCGAGAGCATGGTTCTTGTGGATGCTGTGCGGGGTGGTTCTGGGGGCTGGTCTGCTGGCCGCAATTTTCACTTGGCACAGCCGGAGCACGACCCGGCGAGAGAGCTATTTCTTAGCAGCGGTGCCGTTCACTCTCCACGATCTGGCGTTGGCGCCCGACGGGCGCACCGTCGCCGCCGTCGGTCTCTCAGAATCAGCAAAGAACAAGACTCTCTGGCTCTACGATATTGGCGGTCAGAGGCCGCGAGAGTTGGCCGAGACAGAAGGAGCGAGCTTTCCCTTCTGGTCTCCGGACGGCAAGGCTATCGCCTTTTTTGCTGAAGGAAAGCTGAAGAGGTTGGACATAGGGGGTGGTCCGGTCCAGGTGATCTGCGATGCACCCGCAGCTCGTGGCGGCACCTGGAACCGAAATGGAGTGATCGTATTCAGTCCCAGCGGGCACCTGAGTGGTGGATTGTATCGAGTCCCCGCCGAGGGCGGCACTCCAACCGCGATAACCAGACCCGGTGCAAGCCATGCAGTCGACACTCATCGTTGGCCGATGTTCTTGCCTGACGGCAAGCACTTCCTCTACCTGGTGGCCACCCTCTCTGGGCAACCGGATTCCGACGCAATTTTCGTCGGCAGCTTGGAATCCTCCGACACCAAGTTCCTTACCAAAGCGACCGGCAACCCGGCATACGCCGCGCCCGGATATCTTCTTTTCTGCCGCGACAAGACCTTGTTTGCACAAAAGTTCGATATCAACACGCTGAAACTCTCGGGCGAAGCGGTTCCAGTACTGAAGGGCGTATCGTCCTTGCCGCGCATCCTGCGCGACGATTACGCCGCGTCCAATGGAGACGTACTGGTGGTGCAGCGGGGCAATGACGCTTTGCTTTCCAGGTTGGTATGGCGCGATCGCCAGGGAAACGAAACTGGATCAGTCGGCAAACCGGACGCTTATGCCAATATCGCGCTTGCTCCCAACGGCAAGGCGGTTGCATTCGACAAAACCGACCAGGAGACCCAGAACTCTGACGTCTGGACCTACGATTTCGAACGCGGCAGTTTCCAGCGTCTAACGTTCGATCGGGGAATTGACGCTGAGCCGGTATGGAGCCCGGACGGTAAGAAAATCATCTTTTCATCCACGCGCGCCGGCCCGTTTCGGCTCTACCTAAAAAACGCGGACGGAAGCGAGGAAGAAAAGTTATTGCCGCTGGACCCAAGCGACAATGCGGACGAGTATCTGACCAGCTGGTCTCCCGACGCCAAGCATTTTCTCTATGACCGGGACGCGGAAGCCACCCGTCCCTGGGTTGCGGAATGGCCGGGTTTGAAGACCATCCCATTGTTCACCGCGACCGAAACCAGGAAAAACGCCCAGTTCTCACCCGACGGGAATTGGATGGCGTACACCTCGAATGAAAACGGTCGATGGGAGATCTACGTAACCTCGTTTCCTGATCTGCAAGGGAAATGGCAAGTCTCCAACGATGGAGGAACCCAACCGCGTTGGCGACGTGATGGCAAGGAGCTGTTTTATCTTGCACCGGACGGCAAGATGATGGCTTCCCCCGTTACCACTGGAGCGCGCTTCGATGCTGGCACTCCGCAGCCTTTATTTCAAGCCCATGCTCGCGAGCAGGTCGCTGGTTCGGAGTTGGTGATGTATGACGTGACCCGGGATGGGCAGCGCTTTCTGATCAATACGCAAATGGAAACAACCCACAGCCAGTCCATGATGGTGATCTTGAACTGGCCTGTCGTTCTGGAGAAATAAGCAGCAGGGCTTTAAGGCGTTTCTTGCTTGCCGCATTGCCCCCTGCGCTGCATGATGGTGGGATGCAAGAACTGACCGCCGGTACGCTACGGGGGCACTATAGGATCGTTCGCCGCTTGGGCCAGGGCGGTATGGGCGTGGTCTACGAGGCCGAAGACCAGAAGCTGGGCCGCCTGGTGGCCATCAAGCTACTGCCCGAGGCCACTCGCCAGGATCCAGCGGCGTTGGAGCGTTTCTGGCGCGAGGCCCGCACAGCCTCCTCGTTGAACCATCCCGGCATCTGCACGATCTACGAGCTGAACGAAAGCGGTGATCAGCCTTTCATCGTGATGGAGCTGCTGGAAGGGGAGAGCCTGGATAAGCTGCACTATCGCCGGTCCATGCCTTACCTCAGGCTGCTCGACTTCGGAGTGCAGGTATCGGACGCGCTGGATGCGGCGCATCGAAAAGGCATTCTCCACCGCGACATCAAACCGGGAAACATCTTCCTGTCGCCCTCCGGTCAGGTAAAGATTCTCGACTTCGGCCTGGCCAAGATCGAAGAGGGCTACGCAGTGCCGCGCGACAACGGGAACGCCACCCTGGCGGAGCCTCACGATCTGCTGACCAGTCCAGGCTCAGCGGTTGGGACCATCGCCTATATGTCTCCCGAACAAGCCCGAGGCGAAACGCTCGATGCACGCAGCGATGTCTTTTCCCTCGGAGTCGTGCTCTATGAGCTGGCCACTGGACAACATCCATTTAGTGGAGCGACCACCGCGGTCACGTTCGATCGCATTTTGAACTATGCCCCGACGGCGCCTGTTTCCCTCAACTCCGAACTGCCGCCTGACTTCGAGGAGACTCTCAACAAGACGCTGGATAAAGATCGTGAGCTGCGTCTGCAATCGGCCGCCGAATTGCGCGCCGATCTCAAGCGATTGCAGCGCAAGAGCAGCGGCGGATCTACCGCGCGCGCGATTGGTGCCAGCGGGGCAGGATCGCGGCCGGGACCGGGACCGACGCCGAGCAGGGCAGGCAGCGGCAGCGTGCCGCCGGTACCTCCGGCCAGTCCAGGCCCAGCTTCCGGCTCCGCATCTCCAGCTTCCGGGTCCGTCCCGCAGCCGGCGGTAGCCGTCGCAGGTCCCGTGGCGAAGAGATCGTACGCTCTGCCCGTGACCCTGATCGTGCTTGCATTGCTCGCGGCCGCAGGCTATGCCGCCTGGCGTCTTTGGCCCCGCCCGGTCCCTTTCACCGCTGTGTCTCTGAGCCAGATTACGAACACTGGAACGCTGGAAAGAATTGCCATGTCGGGTGACGGCAAATTCCTCGCCGAAGTGAAGAACGACGCCGGCCAGCGAACCCTTTGGGTGCGCAACATTGCTACCAACACCGACACGCAGATTCTGACTGCCTTTGGCAACGAATATGTGGGCTTGAATTTCTCTCCGGACGCTAACTATCTCTACTTCACCCGGGGAACACCCGACAACGCCGCTTTGCATTCGCTCTTTGTGATGCCGGTCTTTGGGGGTACGCCACGTCAGCTCATCCACGATGTGGACAGCGCGGCAAGCCCGTCGCCGGACGGCAGCCGCTTTGTCTACCTGCGATGGACGCCGGACCGCAAGGAGCACTTTTCTGAGATTCACAGCGCAGATAAGGATGGCGGCGACGACCAGTTACTCTACACCTCGACTGATCAGGCGCAAGCTCCGGTCTGGTCGCCGCTGGGCAGCCAAATTGCCTGGATCGAAATATCCGGGCCTGGCGCTACGGCGCTTAAGATCCTCGAGATCGCCTCGAGAAAGACGATGACCATCGCGCAGCCGAAGGATATCCTCTACGACCTCAACTACGGAGGCTACACCGACCTGGCGTGGCTGCCCGACGGCAAGCATCTTCTGGTCTTGTACAGGAAGGCACACTCCGATCGCGGGCAACTCGGCGTGGTTACGATTGCGGATGGCGCCTTCCATACCGTTACCAACGATGTGAATGCCTATAGCCAACTGGCGATCTCCGCCGATGGAAAGACCCTGGCGACAGTGCTCACCAATGTCGACTCGAGTATCGCTTATTACAAAGGGGACGGCGGGTCCATGATCTCGAGTACACCGTTGCGCGTGACCCCAACCTCATTGGCGTGGGCCGATGAGGATCACGTCTGGCTGATTACCAGGGGTACAGGCATCAGCAAACTGGAACGCGCAACGGGAAATCTCACCCCCATCGAGACCGGCGATCTGGATATCGGCTCATTTATCAACACCTGCCCGGATGGTCATGTTTTGTTTATCGCCATTCCCAAGGGCGGAGGCGAGTCGCGCCTGTTCCGCATGGATGCGGATGGGACTGGGATTACCCAGCTCACTACTGTGGGCATCGCACGCTCCCCCTATTGCACGCCGGATAGCCAGAGGGTGTATTTCACCATCCGGCCCAAAACAAATGATCCGAAACTCAGCATATGGTCTTTGCCGCTGGCGGGTGGGAATCCCCGTCAAGAAATTGAACTGTTCAGTTTCGGTAGCCCGTCGCTCACGCGCGACACCAGGCTTGTCTTGGCATTGTTTAACCAAAACCTAGGTTACTTTCTCCAGATCTGGGACCTCTCTACCCACCAGATGTTGCATCAGCTTCCCTGGGATGTGAGCAACCTGCAGGGTACCTTCCCGGGATTTGCTGCCGATGGAAAAGCCGCTGTTCTGACGGTTGTCTCCAAGGGCAACAACACGCTTGAGTATCAGCCGATCGACGGCTCTCCAACCCATCTACTGACCGACCCAACGCACCAGACTCAAACCGGGTTCGCCTGGTCGCCCTCGGCCACCAAGCTGGCTGTCTTACAACTGCAGAAGAGTTCTGATGTGGTGATGATTACCGATCTCGCGGGCAAGCAGCCGCATTAAGCCATAATGACTGTATTGAATCTTCGCCGCTGGTTCCGTGATCCGCTTTTTCTCCTTGCTCTGGCCGGCGGCCTGATCGCCTTCGTGGTGCAATCGGGTGAGCTGGGCTCCGCCGACACCACCCATCGTCTGCAGACGGCCCACGCATGGTGGACCGGGCAGCCCGAGGTGTTTCCCAACGAATTCCCCGAATTTGGCGTCCACGGGCGCGGGGGAAAATTGCAGAGCTGGTACAGCATGGGCCAGTCTCTGATCTTGTTGCCGCCGGATGTGGTGGGCACCTATGTTGCACGCCTGCCCATCTTTGCCGAATATGACGACACCGATCCCAGCGTGCGCGACATCATTGTCAGCTACACCATCAACATCCTGCTGACGGTGTTAACGTCGCTGGTTTGTTTCCGTTTCCTGCGGCAATTGAATTTCAGCGTGACGCAGTCGGTGCTGGGCGTTCTGGCTTTCCTGGTGGCCACCACGCATCTCCATTACACGCAGAACATGATGGAGAACAATTACATCTGCCTTCTGTCCCTCACGGGCTTTTGCTTTCAATACGAGTGGTTGCGGACGGGCAGCCGTCGGGCCCTGTTGATTGGCTCGGCCGCATTTGGCCTCAATTTGCTGACTCGGCTTCCGACCGGTTTGGATCTCCTCGCTGGCGCGCTCTTTCTGTCGCTCGTCCTATGGTTCGAAGGTATTCGGGGCCGAGCGCTTTGGCAGCGCGCGAAAGCATACGTAGCGACGGCGCTGCCGGTGTATTTCTTCTTCGCATTGATCGATCGCCTCTACCAGTTCCACCGCTTCGGGTCTTTCTTCAATACCTACATCACCGTCATCGGTCGCGAAACCAGGATGCGCAATCCTTCGCTCCCTCCCAACTATCCTTTCGAGACCCCCTGGCACGTGGGCTTTTTCGGGGCGCTCTTCACTCCCGAGAAGTCGATCTTTCTCTTCGATCCTTTGATTGTGCTCATGATCCTTCTGTGCATCGTTGCCTGGAAGCGGTTCACTCCCGCCGTGAAAGCGTACGCCATCATGAGTTGCCCTCTGCTGTTGGCTTACATGAGCTTTTATGCGCGCTACACAGTGTGGAGTGGAGACTTCGCCTGGGGCGATCGCTATGTCTCGACTACCGTCGAGTTGGCTTCGCTGCTCGCGGTTCCTCTGTTGCTGCGCCATCGCGAACAATTGGGAAAGCCGCTTTGGATAATCGGATTGGCGCTTCTGGCGATAGCCACCTTCGTCCAATTAGTATCGCTGGGCTTCTGGTTACCGCTGGAAATCTATCAGATGGAAACTCTCGGTCATCCCACGTTTGTGATTCTCTTGCGTGTCAGAAACATCGTCGCGTTCTCTCTGGGCAAGATGGATGCCTGGGGTCTGAACAACCACGCCATGACGGAGGATCCCTGGGACTACGTGCACATCACCACTTGGAATTTTCTGCCCTTTGTCTTACGCCGGGTCGGGGTTGCGCCGGCTTGGGTGGTGCATATTGCATTCGTAGTGTGGACCGCCGGCCTGGCCGCGTTGGCAGCTACGTTGTGGCAAATCCGTAGCATCCTTCGATCCTTGCGCGGCTAAGAGCTGCCCGTCAGCTCAGCAGCAGAGTCCGTGTCCAGGTAAACAGTCACGTCAGGATGTGTGCGGAGAAGAGTCGATGGGCACGCAGTAGAAATCGGGTCATGAACCGTGGCCCGGATTACCTTCGCCTTTCGCGGCCCAGGAACAGAGGCAATCAACTTTGGTACACGGAACACAGTCGGGATCGTTAACGTGAGCGCTCTTTCCGGTGCCTGCTCCCAGCTTGGGAACCAACCTTCCGCCGCTTGCTGTTGGCGGCACATCATGTCCAGGGTGACGATCTTCATCTCCAACGGATCATTGAAGTCGGCCTCGGCCGGCTCATTAAATGCCAGGTGACCGTTCTCGCCAATCCCGAGCAAACAGAGTTGTGGCTCAGCAACGTGCAGTTCCTTGACGTAGTTCCGGCATACCGCTTCAAGATCCTTGGCGGTCCCGTCCATTTCGAAAAAAGCTCCCATGTCGACGCGTTGTGTCAACCGCTGACGCAGAAAATTGCGAAAGGAGGCTGGATGCTTCTCGTCCAGGCCGACATATTCGTCGAGGTGAAAACCTCGCACTTTTTTCCAGGGCAATGCGGGGGTCGAGGTTAAAAACTCCAGCGTATCGAATTGGGCGGCCCCGGTTGCGAAAATAACGCCAAACTGGTTATGAAGCGCGGCCAACCTCCGCATCTCCTCAACGACAGCCAGGGCGGCTGCCTCGCCGGCAGCTCTCTTGCTGGGGTAGATCTTCAGCTTCATCTTTCCTGCGGTCAGTGATGCGATCTGATCTTTCGTCGTTTCCATAGCCACCTTTCTTTTACCACTCTTGCTCGCGCCTGGGCGCTCGGGCATGACGTAGCCCGTAAATAGGTTTAATCTATGAACTTACAGCGCAAACGGGCGCAAATTGACAATCACGGAGTTTTAACCGATGCCCCCGACGGTCCAGGCAATCACCCCCAGCGACACCAGTGTAATGAACGCTTTGCTCAGCGACCAATTTACGCAAAAGCTTGAGACCCTCGCTCAAGCCAAAGCGGAGGAATACAAGGCCAACCAGCCTTACCCACACATTTATTTTGATAATTTCCTCCCCGTCGAGGTGGCCGAAGCTGCGCTCCGCGACTTTCCTGAGCCTAAAGAAGTAGCTTGGCACTCGTACAAGGATGTTAATCAACACAAAAAACTGGCCTTCGATGCAGTGGAGAAACTGCCTCAATCGATCCGGGATGTTCTCTACTTCCTCAATACACGCCCTATGCTCAAATTTCTTGAGACGCTGACGGGGATTCAAAGTGTCTTGCCCGACCCACACTATGTTGGCGGAGGCCTGCACCAGATCAGGCCCGGAGGACTTTTGGAAGTGCACGCCGACTTCAGTTATCACAACGGACTTCGCCTGGACCGCCGCATCAATGTTCTGATCTATCTGAACAAGGATTGGAAAGAGGAATATGGAGGCCATTTCGAATTATGGGATCGCGAGGTAAAGCGGGCGGAGAAGAAAATCCTGCCCCTTTTCAACCGCTGCGCCATCTTCAGCACGACAAGCGTGTCGTTCCATGGTCACCCGGTACCCTTGGCGTGCCCGCCTGATCGCAACCGGAAGTCCATTGCGACTTACTATTACTCGAACGGTCGTCCGGAAGAAGACCCCGAATTGACCCACAAGCACGAAGTAGCATTTCAGCAACGCCCCGGCGTCAATAGAGTGAAGGCAAGTTTAGGGGTCAGAAAATTTGTCAAATCGCTCATCCCGCCCATTGTCACTGACCTCTATCGCGGGCTTCGCAAGTAAGCAGAGGTTTGGAGAGTTTTGTCGCCTTCACGCAATGACACGCTCTGGTCGGCGGCGATGTTCGTGAAAGTTTGCGACAAGTGTGAGGTCGGCCACATGACCTCAAGTTTCTCGACCTTCTGCGCCGCTCCGATGCCGATGTGTTGACGGAGTGGGTTGCCCCCGAAGCTTGAGACATAGCCTACGGTGCGATAGATGTGACGTTGACCGTGGGCCGCCGCAACCGTGAGACAGATGCGTGCCCCGAAGGCGGCACGGTTTGTCTCCACGCCCTCGAGTGCGACCGTGAGCCAATGATTTCCATGGCCCGGGTTGTGGTAGAGGATGCTCTGATACGTGTCCCCGGGGTAAGCTCCTCCCATCTCTTCAAATACGTCTTCGTTTCCGTTGTTTTCCAGGTCTCCAAAAGCCACTCCATGGCCCTTCTGCAGGTTGCCGAAACCACCGGAAGTCGTTACATCCTGAAAAACGACCCCGCGGTCATTGCGGAACATGCGGTTCGGTAACAGCGCCTGGTAGGAGCTTTCCCCCGTTCCCAGGTAGATATCGAGCCAGCCATCGTTGTCCAGGTCGCCGAAGTTAGCACCCATGGGAAGGATGGCACGGTCCAGACGTACCTTGGTGCTGACGTCCTCAAAAGTGCCATCGTGCTTGTTACGATAAAGGCGCGGAGTTTCTGCGTGATAGGGGTGGCCGATCTCGAAGGACCCAACGTCCTGGGGGCCACCGAAGGAGTAGCCGCCGACAAAAATATCCGGCCAACCGTCGTTATCGTAATCAAAGAACCATGTAGCAAAACTGTTCTGTTGGTGGTCGACACCGGCCGCATGAGCCACATCGGTGAACTTCCATCCGCTGGATGCGGACGCTCCTGTGCGTAGTGGACCATCATTGCGAAAAAGATGATTAGCACCGCCCTTGATGGAGATGTATAAATCGGGGCGGCCGTCATTATTAAAGTCGCCCCAGGCTACCCCTTTTACGAAGCCGAAGTCGGTCAAACCGCTCGGCCCAGCTATCTCGGTGAAGGTGCCGTCGTGGTTGTTGTGAAACAGCTGTGATGGGTTGGGATCGTCGGGCTTCGACTCGTGGGCCACGAACAGATCGAGCCAGCCGTCGTTATCAAAGTCGGCCCAGGCCGCGGTTTGCGTGGGATGGAGCGACATGAGTCCGGCCTGTTCCGTCACATCGTCGAAGGTGACCTGACCGTTTTTTGTCCCGTTGTTTCGCAGCAGTGACATGGGGTACTTCCCCTGCTTGCCCCACCAGCCGCCGCGCAGAACCAGAATGTCTGGACGCCCATCATTGTTGTAATCAGTGAGCACCAGGTTGAGCCCTCCGGTCTCACCCAGCAGACCGGCCTGCGCGGTGATGTCCGTAAAGGAGAGTTGACCGTCCTTGACCCCGTTGTTGCGGAAGAGATGCATCTGATCGAGCGGCCCGGAAGAACTGACCACGATGTCGAGCAGCCCGTCGCCGTCGAAGTCTTCCATGATAGCTCCGCCGGCGTGACTGGTGAGGTCGAGACCGGCGCCGGTCGCCCGGTCGACGAACTCGCCAATATCATATTCGGAATCGAACAAGCGCTCGGGGACGAGCCATTTCACAGGAACACTTTGCGGATATTGGCCGAGCTGCATATAAGCGACGTTGAGCAGCCAGCGCGACTCTTCGTCGTTAGGATATTTATCGAGAAGCGCCGCGAACTCGCGAACCGCGCCTTCTGCTCCCCGCGTGATGTGGTGCACGCCGCCTGCCCGAATAGGAAAGATGCAGGACTTCTGTCCGTGGTTCTGCATGCAGTTCTGTTGCTCGCCCAGGCGCAAGTAAGCCAGGCCGAGCCACTCGCCGAGTTGCTTATCGTTATCCGCAGGCAGCCGCCCCGTACTGTGGCTGCGCAAGGTTTCCAAATCATCAATCGCGGCTTCGCTATAGCCCGCTCCCAGAAGCTCGATGGCTAGTTGCTGGCGCACCGTTGCCTCGTCGCGGAAGTTGAGATTATTACGCAGCAGAGACTGATAGTACTGTGCACGCTGTGCCTGCTTGGTGGCATCGAACCTGAAGTCGGTTTCGCTATAAATTTTCTTCAGCAGTGTGGCCATGGCCTTGGTGCTTTCGGCCTGGTATACCGGTCCTTCGATAGGCATGGGAACGGGGGTGACCCATGCGGGATTCTCGTTCGCCATCGGCATGGAGCCGTGCGTTTGTCCTACTGCTATTGCAATACACAAGGTGAGCGGCCAGACGAGATGGCGGACGCACGTCATCGCTCTGCCTACTGCAGCTTCTCCAGCTTAGGTTCGCTGGCTGCCTGAATTGTTTCCGCGGTATGGTTCTCTCTTGCGGCGTCCTCTTTGCGGCCCAGCGCACGATACGCCTGGCCGAGCAGGCTGTGGGTCATAAAGTTGCCGGGATCCATCGCCTCCGCCCTTTCCAGGTACATCAAGGCGCTGGATGGGGACTGTTCGCGCAGCAAAACTTTGCCCAGCAGAATGAAGGGAGCCGTCACATTGGGCTCCAGGATGACTGCCTGCTGCAGCGCCTGCAGCGCCTTCTGGTATTCGCCCGCGCGGGAATAGGCGTCCCCCAGCCGGTCGTAGATACCACCTTCCAGCGGATTGGTAGCGCGCTCTTTTTCAAACTCGGCGATGGCGACATCCATGTGATTTCCGGCTAGAGCGATTTCTCCCAGCAGTGAGTGCGCGAGGGGTAGTTGCGGGTTAATCTCAATTGCTTTTTGGGCGTACTGCTGGGCGATCGGTATGTACTCCCGGCGGAACATCAAACGTGCGGCGAGCAGGTAGGCGGATGCTGAATCAGGCGGAAAGGCATACTGCGTGGCGAAGGCGTGGCGGGCATCATCGAAACGGCGCGTATCAAGATAGCACAACGCGAGCACGTAACTCGGGTCGAAACGCGTCTGGGCGGTCCAAGCCTGGGCTCCGGTGAGCTTGGGAATCGCGTCGTTAGGTCTGCCCAGGCGGAACAGGGTCAGGCCGTCCATCTGCGCGGCTTCGGCATCATGCGGGTCTTGAGCCACCGCCGCGGCGAAAGCGGCTTCGGCATCGACCAGGCGATTCAAGGCATACAGGGCTTTGCCTTGCGCAAGCTTGACGCCGGCCGGGACGGGGTTCTCAGCGGCGAGCGTGTCCAGCTCTTTGAGTGCACCGGCCGCGTCTCCTTTCTCGATCATCTGTTGTAGTTGGCTGAGAGGAAGGGGCGACGCCGGTTCAGGTTTGGCAACTGGAACCTGGGGCTGGGTAGTCTGTGCGCCGCAGCAGCCGAGAAGCGCGAAGGCCATCAGCGCAACGTATTTCTTCTGCCATTTCATGAGCGCCTTAATTAGACCGATCCAAATCGAATTGTGCAAGAGCCGCTACCACAGTCACCTCCAGATGTTAAGTGAGTGGTCCAGGTCTCGCTTTTGAGAACTGGGGTTCTCCTCGCAATTAGTCCTAGCCGAAACACCCAGGTCTCAAAAGCGAGACCTGGGCCATCCACCGACTTCTGACGCAGGCTCGTTAGCCCTGAGGTACTTATCTCCATGATTCATGATGGATTAACAGTGCTACGCTCTCACTCCGCAGCCGGCCGCGAAACGGGCTGAGGGTCCCTTACAATCCATTGACATTGTGATGACAGAGCACTGACACGTGCCGGAGCGCTGATTGTTACGTTGGGGATGAAAGACAAGAAAGCCCCCCTATGCGATCGATCATCACCACCCAGGTAAAGCAAACGAGGTTCTCGCGATTAACACTAGTCTTCCGTGCAGCCGGTTGTCTGCTGTTGCTTTCCGCGCAATTCTCATCCGCACAGAACGTTCCCATCGTTTCCGGCGCCCTGGGCTTCCTGGATAGCACAAACACCGGAGTCAATTTCTTTCAAACGGTGGCTGCCCCCGTGGTCGTTGCCCCGTTGGGCAAGCATTTTCTGGCGGAATCTCGATTCGATCTACGTGGTTTCTATGAACCGAAAAACGGCACCAGCGGACCGTGGCAGGGTACCTTCCTTCGAACGACCCAATATCTACAGCTCGATTTCCTGGCATCCGAAAAAATAACCATTACCGGCGGCCGCTTTCTCACCCCGTTCGGTACCTACAACGAGCGTCTTACCGCCATCTGGATCCCGAAGTTCCAGGACGCCCCACTTATCTTTCCCATTGGTACGCGCACTACTGGTTCGAGTAACGGGGGCATGGTGAGGGGTGTGCTGCTCGCCAAGCCGCTTTACCACATCGACTACATTGGCTATTTTTCTGCCTCCAGTGACGTTCCCCAGTTTCAAGCTGGGCGCGCGGCCGGCTATCGTTTCGACGTGTATTTCCCAACCAAGCGGGTCGAAATAGGAACATCCTATGGACGATTTCTGCAGGGAACACACAACAATTCAACCGGAGTCCATTTCTGGTGGCAACCGTATCGGTTTCCTTTAGAAGTGCGCTCCGAATATGCACACGGACAGCACGCGGAAGGCTACTGGATCGAGACTGCGTATCGGCTTTCGCAATGGAAAGGGCCTGATAGCCTGTTCGGCCGGCTAGAGCCCGTGTTCCGGATGCAGCAAACTTTCCGCAATAGCCCAGGCCCAGGCGATGGTCTGCCCGCGGCCAATACCCAACAGGCTGATTTCGGCCTCGATTACCACTTCCCACACGAAGTGCGCCTCAATACCAGCTATTCGCGGAAGTTTTCTGCCACCGGCAACGCGAATATCTGGGACGTATCGCTGACGTACCGTTTCCTCTTTCCCATGTGGCGAGGTCACCAATGAACAATCACCGCTCAACCTGGAGACACCTGCCATTGCCTCTTCTCGTCTTTTCGCTGGGAAGCTGGCTTGCCTGGGCGCAATCGGTCAAAACTCCCCAGGCGAACACGCAGGCTACTTCTAAACCGGCCCAACATGCAACGGCTGTTACGAATCCAGGAGAGCGTGCGTTTCAGGCGAACTGCGGCCGTTGCCACAATCCGCCCGAACAACTCAACCCCCGGATCACCGGTACCGTGCTCCGCCACATGCGGGTACGGGCTCTGCTTAGTCCCCAGGACGAACGCGACATTTTGAAATATTTGGCTCCATAACTAGAGGAGAAAAGAAAAGCTGATGAAATTCAATTCAATAGTACGCATTTTGATCCTTGCGCTGCTCGCCGTTCCCTTTGCCTGGCGGTTGTCGCATGCCCAGGACCAGCCCCGCCGCATCGAGATTGTTGCGAAACGTTTTGAGTTCACCCCCGCTGAGATCACGATCAAGAAGGGAGAGCCCGTAATCCTGGCATTAACCAGCAAGGACGTCCAACACGGTTTGAAACTCGAGGAATTCAATCAGGTTGTCAAAGCCAACAAAGGCCAGACCAGCCAGGTGGAGTTCACTCCTACCGAGACCGGCACTTTTACTGCACAATGCGCGGTCTTTTGCGGAGCCGGGCACGGATCAATGAAGTTGATCGTGCACGTTACGGAGTAAGCATGCGCCGGCAACCCTACTTCTGCTTGCTGAGCTTGTCCCTGTTGCTGGGCGGCTGCAAGGTAAGCCAGCCGAGTTCCCTGGAGCGCACGGTCGTGATTGCTGCTGAGCACGACATCACTGTAGGAAACAGATCGCAGAAGAACCCTTTGCCTTTTAACAAAGAAACACTGGCGGAGGGAAAGGAAGCCTTTGGTCATTATTGTGTCGCTTGTCACGGACTGGATGGCCAGCTTACCGGCGTTCCATTTGCCGATCGTATGTCTCCGCCTATTCCGTCGTTGACTTCGCGGCAAACGCAGGAATACAGCGATGGACAGTTGAAATGGATTGTCGACAACGGGTTAGCGCCTTCGGGGATGCCCGCTTCCAAAGGGACCCTAAGTGATGAAGAAATTTGGTCAATCGTCCACTACCTGCGTCATTTGCCGCCCGCGGGTAGCCTTGGCGAACCCGAGATGTACAGCCACTAAGAAGAACCGGAGACGATTATGAAATGGCGGCAACGCGCAAGTAGGAACGTGGTGGAGGCTGTGGTCGCGGCATTCAGTGATCCGGCCGAAGCGTCGTTGCGTCGTCTTTGGGCAATCAGGCCACATGAATGGAAACAGTCCTACCACTGGCTGGACGCCAGCGGGATGGCGCTCTACTTCCTCGACCAGCTTGAGTCTCTGCACCTCGAGACCGTTCTGCCCGCGACAACGTTGTCACGGCTGCGCGGCAATCTCGCGGACAACCGGGAACGAAGCTCTGCCATGTTTGCGGAGTGGGCCTCGCTGAACCAGTCGTTTCAGGCGGCGGATTTGTTGTATGCAAATCTCAAGGGATTCACTCTTTCCCCTGAATCGTGCCCCCGGCCTGAACTGCGCTGCCAGCTCGACTTTGATTTTTTGGTTGATGGCGCTCAACTGAGTTTGCACCGGGAGCTTCTCAGTAAAACCGGATATGAGCTGGTGGCAGCAACTCCCGATGTTTGGGAGTTCAAAGCCGGATCGTCAGAGATGGTGAAGGTCAAGGATCATTACAAAGCGAGACCGCAGCGCTCGGTCGAACTGCACTTCGCATCCTCGGTAGCTCCGCCGCATTTACCCTTTCGCGACCGGCGTCTGGAAAGGCTTGGCACTCATTCCTGGGGGGGCCTTACCTTTCCCGCCCTGACGCCCGCTGATCAATTTATCGCCCAGGCCCTGCACGTCTTCAAACACCTTTGCAGTCCGTGCACACGCCTGTCCTGGCTGCTCGAGTATCAGCGCCACGTGAACACTCGCAATCACGATCAGTCCTTCTGGAATGAGGTGCGCGCCCATGCGGGCACGCACCGCCACACATCGATCGCCATCGGCCTGACAACTCTGCTGTCATCGCGGATCTTTGGCTGGGACGCTCCCCCTCAGCTTGAGGAGTGGACTTCACACCGTTTACCTGCCGGCGTCAGGCTTTGGGCCGACCAGTACGGAAGACAATCGATCCTGGCAGACTTTCCTGGCACGAAACTCTACCTCCTTCTTGAGGAAGAGTTGAGGGGTAACGACCATGCCTGGAAACAAACCAGGCGCAGCACCCTGCTTCCCTTGCATCGTGCTCCACGGGTCTTAAGTACCAACGCCCAGGACAACGTGTGGAAGCGAGTCCGTGGCGAATTTCACCAGGCGCGCTTTGTTCTCTTTCGCCTTCGTTTCCACGTAGTCGAAGGATTGCACTACCTGATCGCAGCGTCGCGCTGGAGACGGCGGCGCGCGGCTTTGCGAGAACTTAATCCCGATCTGGTTATTGACTGAACGATGTCCATGAAGAACAGAACGACAACACGATTTAAAGACAGATTATTGGCGGTTGTGGCCCTTCTTGGGTTGTGCAGCAACGCCTTCGCACAGCAAGCTCCGCCGCCTGCTTCTTCTCCTTTGTCCCCGTCGACAGAGACAAGCTCTGCAGACACCGACTCCACGACCTCCTCCTCTACATCAGAGCAGCTCAACCCGCACGGCTCTCTGACGGCAATGCAGATCACTTCGATTTTGCAACAGAAGCCGGAGTTGGTCCCGGAGCTCAAGCAGGTGGTGGCCGATCAATTGCAACTGCAGGGGACCACGATTGAAGCCGACTCCATCACGGACGAGATGCTCTTCAGCCAGATCCAGACCAATCCTGCGTTGCGTGCCAGCATAACGATGTGGCTGCGCGCTCGCGGTTACGTTTCGGCGGACGAAATGGATCGCTTGCTTGCCCGTGCGCCTTATGAAGATGACAATCAACAATCCCAGTCGGCTAGTTCGCCACTCGACAAGCTCAGCCTCTCGGCTAGCGATCGTGCCCAAAGCGGATCAGCTTCCGCCATCGGCACGCAAGCCTTGCCCGATGACGTCGCTTCCGCAGCACGCGCAAAAGGAATGACCCCAGCAACAGGGCGCCCGCCAAGCAAGACTGAGAATAAGACACAGAGCGTTACCGACGAGCCTGAATCCCTGCATCTGCCAACGCCATACAATCTGCGCTCGCTACGTGATCTGTACACGCAGGTGCCTCCGGATAGCGTGAAGCTCAAACGTTTCGGTTCAGAGGTCTTTACCAATCGCGATCCTCTGACTGGCGGCGGTTTGGCAAACCGCACCACACCCACCGATCTTCCTATCGGTCCCGACTATGTACTCGGGGCCGGCGATGGCCTCACCATTAATCTTTGGGGAGGTATCTCGCAAAACTTTACCCGCGTCATCGACCGCGAAGGTAAAATCGCGCTCCCTGAAGCGGGCTCTTTGGTGGTAGCCGGGCTCACCCTTCAGCAGGCCCGGACAAACATTGAAAGCGCCCTTAAGCAGCAGTACCACAATGCCCAGGTCGATGTGACCATTGGACGGCTGCGCACCGTGCGCATCTACGTGGTGGGCGACGTACAGCGTCCCGGTGCGTATGACGTCAGCTCACTCTCGACGCCCCTCAACGCCATCTATGAGGCGGGTGGTCCCACCGCCGTTGGCTCGCTTCGCATCGTGCGCCACTACCGTGGGCAACAGCTGGTCCGCGAGGTGGATCTCTATGACTTCTTCCTTCGCGGCGAGCGTATGGATGACGAGCGCCTACAGGCCGGCGATACGCTGCTCATTCCGCCATCCGGCCCGCAAGTGGCCATCTTCGGCATGGTAAAGCGCCCGGCAATTTATGAACTCAAGGGAAACGCAACGCTGAAGGATGTGCTCGATAACGCCGGCGGAGTCACCGTCGCCGCCGCGCTCAACCACATCACCATTGATCGTATTGATCCCAACAAGCAACGCGAGACGGTAAGCCTGGAGTCTTCTGCCACTGACACGCCGCAGACTACTTTGGCACAGATTGCGTCCTTCGCGGTTAAGGATGGAGACCGCGTCCATGTGGCAGCGATC
>CAZSUK010000792.1:0-11596 GCA_964609355.1 uncultured Acidobacteriaceae bacterium
AGTTCACTACAGGCGCTAGCGTGCTGGCGATCTTCTCCTTTGCGGCGCAAGAGAAGTACATCCCAGGCTCATCCCAGGCGGCGGCAAATCATAGCCTGGTTCTTGAATTTCAAGTTGCGGACGCTGATCAGGAATATCGTCGGCTCCGCAGTAGCGTGCAAACCTGGGTCAAACCTCCGACGACCCAGCCATGGGGAACGCGCTCTATTTATTTCCGCGATCCGGACGGAAATCTTGTCGATTTTTATTCGCCTTTGAGAACGAATTGAGTCAACCCCAATCTGGTCCAGTGTGAAAGAACGGCGGAGTCCTCGGCTTCGCTCCCCCGGATTTCCTTTTTGATTGCATCGCTGAATTGCATGTGGCTCTCGCAACAGAGAGTTCCACCCTTGGTCATTGCGAGGACTGCGCAGTAGGAAATCCGGGTACGCTCTCTCGAAACAGCTCAACCCAGCTGATCAACAACAGCCGTGTGCATATGAGTCAATCGAGTCTTGCTTACACGTAGAACAGGTTGATCTTTTTGAGCGGCGATAAAAACCAATCCGCCAGCCATGCACACATTCTTGAAGAAGTTGATCATCTGAACCATATACTGTGATGTGCCCGCCACCTGCCAGAATGCATGCGCCATGAGGGTCGCTGGTATCAGGAACAGCAGCAAGGCAAGAGAAGATATACGGGGATAGATTCCGAATGCCAAGCCTGTTCCCGCGATGAGTTGCAGAGTACGCGCTCCCAGAATCAGTGCCGGAATGAGGCTGACGGGAACACCATGCGCGGCCATCTCGTGGGCCGCAAAAGTCTGGCCGATGATGTTCAGTCCATTCAAAAGAAAAATGATCGAAATGAGGGTGCGAGCTGCGATTAAGCTATATCGTTCCATGACTGTTGAGTCTCCTCTATTGAGTTATTTCTGCCCAAGTGGAAGCTTGAGGAGTCCGTCCTCATCTCCTACCCACTCCATTAGAGTCGTCGTAAGTGACCGGGAAGCTGCCTTTGATCGCACAGCAGCTTTGTGTTATTGGCAAAGCCAGGTCGGGTTAACGTACGCGGAGTTTTCTCGGAACGTGATCGGTTGCTGTAACGGCTTCAGGAAGCCTGGCAACAATGAATTTGAGGAATGCGCGAATACGGGGTGAGAGATGACGGCGGTTTGCGCAGATTGCGAAGAGGTCGATTTCTTCGCACCAGTAATCGCTGAGGCAAGGCACAATCGATCCTTCGCGGAGTTCGGCCTGCAGATCCCAGTCAGCTTTCCGCGCAATGCCCTTGCCTGCGCGCACCCAGTCGTGAACCACTTCTCCACTCGTCGTTGTGAGCGTCCCGTTCACCACGACCTCGAAGCGCCTCCCCTGCTCCTGAAAAACCCACGCGTCCATCACACGCCTGCCGCGCACCAGCCGGATGCAATCGTGCTGCAACAGATCGCCCGGCTTCGCTGGAGTACCGAGCTCTTTGAAATAGGAGGGGGAAGCGCAGGTGATAGCCTTTGCCGTCAGAACCTTTCTGGCGATCACACTGGAGTCTGACGGGAGGCCGACTCGAAGTGCCACATCGAGGCCGTCATCAATCACATCCAGACCGGCATCGGACAACACAAGGTGAACCTGAACATCCGGAAACTTTTCTCTGAACTCTGTAATGAGCGGAGCGACCAGCCGTCTGCCAATCTCCATCGGCGCGCCGAGCCGAAGCATTCCCCTGATAGTCGCCCCTTTTGAGGAAGCCTCGGCTTCTGCATCAGCAATATCAGCGACGATGCGTGCGCACCGCTCGTAGAAAAGCTGTCCCTCTTCGGTTAGTTCGAACGATCTGGAGGTTCGGGTGACCAGACGCACACCCAGACGGGACTCAAGAGCCGTTAGTCCACGGCTCATCGCTGCCGGTGAGGAGTTGAGCGCCCGCGCAGCGGCGGAAAGGTTTCCAGCCCGCACGATTTCGACGAATAACTGGAGTTCGGCTACTTCGTCCGCCATGGTTCCTGCCCTTTCGGATCTCGCTGTCTTCTCATTCTAGCGAGTCAGGCAGGGCGTTTCGAAGATCAGAATCTGAAGGTCAGACCGGCATTCGCCGCAATCGGAGGACGGTTATTCACGACATGGTTGAAGAAACCGCCTGGCTGAAATCCCGCCAGGTTGAATGCGGCAATCAGATGCGGTGCGGGCGACCAGCGAATCTCCATGTCACCTTGGTTCCCCAGATATTTCTCTGTCGAGCTGCTCGCGGGATCCAGGAGGGCGCCGCTGCCAAAAGCATATACGCCGTCATGGACCGATTCGCGCCAATACCAATTCCATGAAACCTCTCCGGTTATATTCCGGCGCAGCTGAAACTGCATCATGGGATGAAGGTCAATCAGATTTTGCGGGCCAAGGAACGGAACGACTTTGGCCGTGAAGTACGCGCCGCGAGGGAAATAGGAGTTAAACGTGCCTAGGTTGCTTCCAACAGGGTTCCCGTCACCGCTGTACACATCGGCTCGCAGCATTGGGCGAGGATGAAATCGAACCTGGTCGAGAGTGTATCCCGTCTCCGTGGAAACGCTCCACGCGGCAATCGAATCGCGGCCAAACGATCCCCACTGATAGTTGGCTTCCCAGTTGTAATCCAGGCCCTTTGATGGTGGCCGGAAGGCTCTTATGCCCATAGTGTGGCGAAGCTCTGTCGCGGACCCCCGATTATAAGTGGCCGTTTTCGTCGCAAGTCCCAGGTAGTAGAGATCAGCCATTCCTCGCGACAATATCGGCGCCTGAACCGTGAGATAGCTACCCCAGGTTGTTTGTTGGGAATTGGGAGCATCGTCGAAGAAATCGTGGTTATCCTCCACTGGCTTCAACGCGAAAACATCCCAACGGAGCTTCGAGGTTTGGGTGATCCAGCGCACGCCATCGAAGCTGAGCTTTACATTCGGGCCTTCGTTGTTGTCGAAAAGACGTCCCGAACCAAGCACCACCTCCTGCTGGCCCAGCCGCAAACTACTGCCATCTTTGCGACTGACGTGCGGACCTATCTCGAGAAATGTCTGGTGGATGTCTCCGGGATCCTCATCCACTCCCGGTCTCGGACCACCCGCTCTCCCTGCCACGTAGTCGAACTGGAATTCCGAGAACAGCCGGAAATCGCTCCCGGCATGGAGATCGAAATGTGGCATCACGCGGCTCAGGACGTAACCGTTATGATCCTGAGGTCCTGCGCCGAACATCCAGTTGTCGTAGCTTTCATACTCTGTGCGATACTCCAGCCCAAAAGAGATATACCTCTGTGGACCGTCGCCCAGGCGAATGTATTTCGCCGGATCGAAGAAATCCGGATGCAGCGCAGGATGAGAGAGGAAGCTCCAGTCCTGCTCAGCGGGAAACGGGTTCAACGGCGGCCGAGCGGGATCGCTCAGCTGACCCGGTGGCTGGGGATCGGGAGTCTGGGCGAGCACATGACCGACGCTTAGCAGGATCGCCATGGCCAACATCATCATCCGCGCGCAAGTGGCGGCCGGAGGCCGTAGTGCCTTCAGAGCGGACTCGGTTGAGCTCTTCATATTCAGTTCCAGTCAATCGTTCCCGCAGGAAAATCTTCGAATTCTATTACCTCCATGACTTTGCTCCATTGATTGATCTCTGAACTGCATGGGCAGACTCAGGAAAAAAATGAATGGGTCGCGCGAGCGCGCGCTCTGCTGCGATGTAACCCACGCTCATTGCAACCACCAGCAGCGAGCCAAGAAGCGCGTTCGGCGCCGGAGACGGAATCCTGGCCAAACCGCAGACCGCTCCGATAGCGAACGCGAGCACAAATCCCAGAATCAACCTCATTCCGTTTTCCTCCAGCGATGCCCGTTCTCACTGCTGAGTCGAGATTAGGGCGGCGTAGCGCGCATTAATAGATAGAAAAGGCTCACAACAGCTTTCCGGATTCAGCAAAGATCTGTGCTTATCTGCCGGGAAAACATTTCCAAGAAAGAGCCGCTGAACCGCAGATCTCTCCACTGCGCTCCCCCGGATTTCCTGTGGGGACCCGTGGCTCTGATGCTCTGCATGCTCTCTTTACGGAGAGCCGCACACGTGCTCGTCGCCAGCAGCGCGAAGTAGGAAATCCGGGGGAGCGCAGTGGAGAGATCTGCGGTTTCTTCCTCGAGCCGGTCCGTGCTTGACACCCCCCTACTTCTAGGCCTACGCTCGGACACTAAGATGTGTAGGGGTAAACTAGCCAGTCAAGTACCCGTGAGGAAGACCCATGGCATTGCTTCGACGCATAGCAAATCTTTTCCGCGGCCATAAACTGCGACGGGAAATTGAGGCGGAACTTCGATCGCACACCGAGATGAGGATCGAAGACAACATCGCCGCCGGCATGTCGCCCGAGAAGGCCCGCCGCGACGCGCTGCTCCGCTTCGGCAACGTCACCGTGACCAGTGAGCGAGTAACGGCCGCCAATACTGTTCTCCATGTGGAAAGTTTTGCGCGCGACCTTCGCTACGGAGTGCGCCAGTTGCGCCGCTCGCCCGGCTTTGCACTTACCGCTATCCTGACGCTCGCCCTGGGCGTCGCCGCCAACGTGGTTGTGTTTGGAGTTCTCAACGCACTTCTTCTTCGCCCGCTCAACGTCGCTGGAGCAGACACCCTCTTTCAAGTGGTGCAACAGCCCGAGGGCTACAGATCGCAATCCTATCCCGATTATGTAGACTACCGGGCGCGCAACAAGGGTTTTCGCGACCTGCTTGCCTATCGGCTGAACATGCTCGCCTTCAGCACCGGCGCAACCGCGGAAAAGCGTTGGATGTATGAGATTTCGGGCAACTACTTTGACATGCTTAAGGTGCAGCCGCAGTTGGGCCGGGTTCTTCATGAGAGCGACGAACATGGCCCCAACTCCGCGCCATACATCGTGCTCAGCGATGCCTTCTGGCGCGCGCGCTTCCAAGCCGACCCTCATGTGGTGGGCACAACCGTAAACCTTAATAAGCACCCCTTTACCATCATTGGGGTAGCAGCCCAGGGCTTTTATGGCACTGAACTGTTTATCCGGCCTGATTTCTGGGTCCCTATGGTGAATGAAGAACAGGTCAACGGGTTTAGCTATCTAGACAAACGGTTCAACCACGGCATCAGCGTCCTCGGCGCACTCCGGCCCGGGGTGACTCCCAAGCTGGCGGTCGATGACTTGAATTCCGTGGCCCATCAACTGGCCAAAGAATATCCAGCCTACGATGACGCACTCTCCGCGCGGCTGATTAAGCCCGGGCTCATGGGCGACATGCTGGGCGCAGCACGTCCGTTTCTCAGGGGGATCATGCTGCTGGCATTGTTAGTGCTGGCGGCCGCCTGCACCAACCTGGCCGGAATTTTTGCCGCGCGTGCGGCCGACCGCGCCCGTGAACTCGCCATCCGGCTCTCCATCGGTTCCACTCGTTTGCGTATCCTTCGCCAGGTACTCACAGAGGCTCTCCTGGTGTCAGTGGCTGCCGCCCTCATGGGCACCCTTGTTGCCTCCGCTCTGCTGGACTCGCTGAGTCGCTGGCAGCCGTTCGCGGAGTTTCCCATCCACCTGACGGTCGCCGCAGATGCCCGAGTGTATGCAATCGCTCTGCTGCTGTCGATGGTGAGCGGCCTGCTGCCGGGACTGCTGCCGGCACGACAGATCTGGCAGACAAACACCATGCAGGCAATGAAGAGCGGAGCCGCGGTCCCCAGTCTGCCCCACCGCCTCACGCTGCGCGATCTGCTGCTCTGCGTGCAGATTGCTCTCTGCGCGCTGCTGGTAACCGCCTCGCTGGTTTCGTTGCGTGGTATGCAGCGCTCGCTCCACGCGCCCGTCGGTTTTGCGCCACAAGGCGCGGTGTTGGCCTCGACCGACATGCACATGGCCGGTTACACCGATGAATCTGCCTTGCCCATGCAGCGGCGCATGATCGAGCAAGCCGGGCGCATTCCGGGAGTAAACTTTGTAGGAACTATCGACGAGCCGCCGCTAGGCTCAGGTGGCAGCTCAACACCGGTCTGGCGCGAAGGCTCAGCCGATTTGCGTCCCTCCAACAGTGCGATGGCTGCTTACTACTTTTCCATTTCTCCTGGCTATCTTCAGGCTGCCGGAACGCGGCTGCTCGCGGGCCGTGATTTCACCTGGCACGACGACCAGACCAAACCCAAAGTTGTGCTGGTAAACCAAACCTTCGCGCAAAGAATGTTCGGCAAGGTTGATGCGGTGGGCCGGCATTTCCTCGGAGCTGATAAGTCCCTCTACGAGGTGGTTGGGGTGGTCGAAGATGGCAAGTACGAATCGCTGACCGAAGCTCCCGCCGCCGCCATGTTCTATCCCGTGGCACAGATGAATGCAGGCGATACCACCTTCGTGGTCCGATCGCAGTTGACGCCGTCAGAGACCGCGGCCGCACTCAACCTGGTGCTGGCGAGCGTCGATCCCAGCCTGCCCTTCACCATCAGCAACTGGCCCCAGGCTCTCGCTTTCGTGCTGTTTCCGGCCCGTGTGGCCACCGCGGCGCTAGGCGTGATGGGCCTGCTGGCAGCCATGCTCGCCGTCACCGGCGTCTTCGGCATGGCTGCTTATTCGGTTTCGAAGCGGCTAAAGGAACTTGGCATTCGCCTGGCGCTAGGCTCACAGAGGCGGCAACTCCTGCGTGCGGCGCTGGGCCGTCCGCTGGTTCTGCTGCTCTGCGGTTCGATGCTTGGCCTGCTGTTGGGTGTTCTTGCCAGCAGCCTGCTTGCCCGCCTGGTGTATCAGGCCACTCCGCGCGATCCTCTCGTCCTGATCGGGGCGGTTGTGACCATGATGCTGGTCGGTATGATCGCCACCTGGATTCCCGCTCACCGGGCCTTGGCCGTCGACCCCGCTCAGTTGCTACGCGATGAATGATCTTTTCCTTAGCCGGCCGTCCTTGATTTGTGGATATCAGGGCCGTGTTCCATACTGAAGAAGAATGAGGAAAGCGGCGAAACCAAGCGCGCGCAAGAAACGTATTCCTGGGCAGGCCAAGGGTCGGAAGCCCCCTCCGGACACCAGGTCAGAAGCGGAGAATCGCGACGCCAAACCCGTTCGTCGCGCTGCGATCAATATCTTCATCCTGTTTCATCTGGTTGCCATCACCTGCGTGGCCCTGCCCTGGAATCTTCCCATTACCAGCAGTGTCAAAGAACTGGTTCGGCCTTACATGCGGTGGACCGGCCTGTATCAAACATGGGACATGTTTGGCCCAGATCCTGAGAGGGTCAATTCTTATGTCAAGAGTGTCATCGTCACTCGGGATCACCATATGCGAGTTTGGTCTTTTCCCAGGATGGAAGAACTCGGGCTTGGCGAGCGGTATGAAAAAGAGAGATATCGGAAGTTTTTGGAAGTCCTGCCGCAAACGCAATATGCTCTTCTGTGGCCTGATGTTGCACGGCACCTTGCGAGATCGTTGAACAATCCGTCCGATCCTCCGGACAAGATCATGCTGATTCAGTTTCAGTCCGAAATCCGTCCGGGTGTGGACGATTCGCACGAACCAACTCCCAGACCGAATGTTTTCTACGACGACTATCTTCAGCCTGGCGACCTTAAATGACGCTACGAAAGTTGCGTGAGGCCTGGGACCATTTCTTCTTCACCCCGCAATCCCCTGTTCCCATCGCTCTATTCCGAATTTTCTGGGGCATCTGTGTTTCCGCCAAGATTCTGCTGCTGCACGCCGACTGGCTGAATTGGTATGGCGTTCATGGCTGGGTTACGCTCCAGACCATGCAGGTGGTGGAACCCGGGATTCGACTCAACCTGTTTACGGTCATGCCGCAGGATGATCGCTGGATCGCAGCATTTTTCTGGGTCTTTCTCGGTTGTGCGCTGCTGCTTACAGCGGGTTTGTGGACCCGGGTAATGAGCGTTGCCGTCTTTCTCTGTCTCAATTCGATAGACCAGAGGAATCTCTTCATACTTCATGGCGGCGATACCTTCCTACGGTGCGCCGGGTTTTTCCTCATGTTTGCGCCGGCGGGAGCGGCCTTCTCATTGGACCGCCTGATTGCAATCCGCAGAGGAGCGCAAGATCCCCAACTTAAGCCGCGGGCCCCCTGGGCACAACGAATGATCCAAATCGAGCTGGCGCTTTTGTACCTGACGTCATTCTTTTGGAAACTGAAGGGGCACACATGGCTGAATGGGACCGCGCTCTATTACGTGATCCATTTGCATTCGATCGCGCGGTTCCCCCTGCCAGGGTGGATCCAATCTACCGCAATGCTGAGAGTAGGCAGTTGGTTTGCCCTTGCCCTGGAGTTTTCGCTCGGTGTGCTGATCTGGTCGCGGCGATTTCGCTATCCGCTTCTGCTGTTGGGCCTGCTGTTCCACTTGAGCATTGAATACGCGTTCAATCTCCCCATGTTCGAATGGGATATCCTCACGGCTTACATACTCTTTGTCGATCCGTTGGACCTGGACCAGTGGTGGATTGCTCTCCGTCAACACCTTGGCAAGCGCGATGTTCCGGTTTTGTCCTGACAAATCTTGACATCCCTCTACTTCTAGGCCTACCCTCTGATACATAGAGGCATAGGGGTAGACACACAGATCGAGCAATTAGCCAAAGAGATCGCGCACACTAACGTCACCTGAGGACGGGCTTCATGGCAATTCTTCGGCGCCTATCAAATCTTTTCCGCGCCCATAAACTGCAGCGGGAAATCGAAGCCGAGCTTCGTTCGCACACCGAGATGCGAATTGAAGACAACCTGGCTGCCGGCATGTCGCCCGAAGAGGCGCGAAGCGACGCGCTGCGACGATTCGGCAACCCGACTCTCTGGCGGGAGCGGATGAGCGAAATTGATCTGATGATCCTGCCTCAAACTATTCTCCAGGATCTACGGTACGGAGCCCGCATTTTGTGTCGCAATGCCGGATTCACGGCCGTCGCCGTTTTTGCGCTGGCGATAGGGATTGGCATCAACACCGCAGCCTTCACCGCATATAAGGCCTTTTTCCTGCGACCTCTCGATGGAGCCGACTCCGGCGAGATGGTTAACATCGCGCTCCATCTTCGCCCGGGCTATCTGCAGCCGCTTTTCAGCTATCCCGATTACCAGAATTATCGGGAACAATCCCATTCTCTCAGCGGCCTTATCGCAAGTAGCTTTCCCCTAAGCCTGCGACTCTCAGTTACCGGCGGGGTCGTAAGTCAGCCGGATTCCGGGCCGGGCACGCTGATGGAAAAATCCGGGATACTACCTCGTGCCATCTCGGCCGAAACGGCCTCCACACTGCTGGTTTCGGAAAATTACTTTTCCGTTCTGGGTGTCACGGCGGTACGTGGCCGCCTGTTTCAGGGAGATACTTCATCGCCCACCGTTCTGATCAGCGAAAACTATTGGCAGAAGAGATTTGCCGGCGATCCCAAAATACTGGGCAAGATCGTGCATCTGAATGGATCCGCCTTTACCGTTGCCGGGATCACACCTCACAATTTCGTGGGGACCAGCTTGATCGTACCCGATTTCTGGCTTCCGCTAAGCAGCCAGCCTTTGGTTTTCCCCGATGACAATTGGCTGCGCGACCGCGAAAACCTCAGCTTGCACATTTACGGCCGTCTGGCTCTGGGAAAGAGCATTACCGAAGCGCAGACGGAGATGACACTTCTCGCAGATCACCTTAAGGCGCTGCACGATCCGCACAGCGATCTCGGAAAAATTGCGACCGCGGTTCTGGGGCCGGGCTCTCCGTTTCCTATCCCCATCAAGCAAAACGCCGGATTAAGGTATGCGATCCTGCTGATCATGACAGCGGTTGGGATGGTGTTGGTGATCGCCTGTGCCAATGTTGCCAGCCTACAGTTGGCTCGTGCCGCATCCCGCCAGAAGGAACTAAGCATGCGGCTTTCGCTCGGCGCCACCCGGGTGCGAATTATCCGTCAGTTGCTGACCGAAAGCGCTCTGCTCGGGCTGCTCGCCGGCCTCAGCGCACTTCTTGTCAGTTGGGCCATGTTACAGGTGTTGGTCGTGGTAGCTCAGAGTGAATTGCCCGCCAGTCTCGGTACGCTCGTTTACCACGTGACTCCCGACATGGGAATTTTTGCATACGCATTTTTACTTTCGCTGGCCGCCGGCGTGTTGTTCGGACTGGCCCCGGCTCTCGAAAGCTCGGGCGCCGCTCTCTCATCCGTAGCAAGAGCCGGGGCAGGAACATCACCCATTCGTAGCCGTCGATTGCGCGACTTCCTCATGGCTTTGCAAGTGACCGTCTCGCTGGTGCTGATGATTGCCGGTGCAATGCTGGTGCGCAGTTCGATTCGGGCTCTAGAAATGAACACCGGCTACGACGGCAAACAAATCGTGAGCCTCTATCTCCAGTTCCCCGAAGGACCAAATTACAACGCGGTTGGCAAAGCTGCCCTCGTCCGGGAACTTCGTACTCGCCTCTCTACTCTGCCCGGCGCGGCGACCATCACCAGCTCCTGGGCGCCGCTCGGCAATGGCCTTCATACTGCAGCGGTCTCGCTCAATGGAGAGAAGCCTTCACCAGAAAACACAAAACTCATTCTTTACTACACTTACATTCAGGCAAACTATTTCCAGACGCTCGGCATTCCACTCCTCATCGGCCGCGGTTTTTCGCAGGGTGATCAGCCCGAGCCTGCCGTGATTCTTAGCGAGACGACCGCCCAACTTCTATGGCCGGGACAAAACCCCATCGGCTGGACTCTCAGGTTGGGTACCGACGGGCAGTTTCATGACAAAGACGAACTACTTCCCGACGGGCCGGCTTACCAGGTCATTGGCATTGCACGAGATACGCGCGGCATCTTGATGGACGGCAGCGATGCCGAGCAGGTTTATATTCCCTTACCGCAGAACCGAATCCAGGATTATCCAATCCTCATTCGAACGCATGCAGACCCCACTCAGTTTATGAACTCGATTGGATCGGTGATTTCCTCAATCGATCCGAATCTCGTTGCCACCGCATCTACGCTTGACGAATTGCTGCGCACGACACCATCCTTCGCGACCGCGAGCGTTTCAGCCGCCATCGCCACCACCGTCGGCACGCTGGGACTTTTTCTCGCATCGATGGGCATATACGGGACCGTAAGCTACATTGTCGTGCTGCGCACGCGCGAACTGGGCATACGTATGGCTCTCGGCGCCCATAAGCGAGACATTATGAGACTCATGCTTCTTGAGGGCATGCGCCCTGTGTTCGCCGGTTTGCTGGTCGGAATGCCTCTTGCGGTGGGGGCGTCTTACCTGCTTCGCGGAGTGCTTTATGGACTCAGTGGGATCGATTGCCTTTCATTCCTGGGTGTTTCCACATTGTTTCTGGCGATCGGGCTCGTGGCCTCTTATGTACCCTCTCGACGAGCTATGCGCGTCGATCCGGTGATAGCGCTTAGATACGAATAGAACGGCTAATTCTTCTGTCCCATCAGAAACACTAGGCCATTCGCCATGCCACCGCTCCAGGTCAGGAAAGAATGACCTCCGTCAAACTCGGCGTACCTCAGCCCATAACCCTTCGCCATTAGAGCGTCCCGCATATGCCGATTAGCGGCGACTTGCGTGGAATAGCTTTCCATAAGCCCAACCTCCAGATAGAAACGGAGAGGAAGCGTAGG